>JAWOCM010000079.1:0-25921 GCA_046483795.1 Desulfuromonadales bacterium
GATCGGCAAGAAGACGCCGCCGCCCTGCGGCAATGACAAGACCTCGATCATGTTCAGCATAAAGGATGAACCCGGCATCCTCTATCGCATGCTGGAGCCGTTCAGCAAGCGCCAGTTGAACCTGAGCAAGATCGAGAGCCGCCCCCTGAAGAAGAAAGCCTGGGAATATATCTTTTTTCTCGATTTCGAGGGGCACATCAGTGAAGAGAAGGTGACCTCGGCAATTGAAGAGTTGCGCGGTTACTGCCAGTTCCTCAAGGTCCTCGGCTCCTATCCCAGCGGGCGTTGAATTAAAAGCACGGTGCTTAAAGGCGAAGGTGCAGATTTATGGAAAAACAGTTCATCCCCAAATTGACGATCGTGGGCGTCGGTCTGATCGGCGGTTCCCTGGCACTGGCCCTTAAGGAAGCGGGAGCGGTCGGCGAAGTGATCGGGGTGGGCCGAGGACGCGCCAATCTGGAAACAGCCCTGGAACTCGGTGTCGTCGACGAGTTCACTCAGGAGCTGCAGGAGGGGGTGAAAGACGCCGATGTCGTTTTTCTCGCCACGCCTGTGCTGGCGTTGCCCAAGGTTGCCGAAGACGTGCTGCCCTTCATGAAAGCCGGGGCGGTGTTGACCGATGGCGGCAGTGTCAAAGGCTCAGTGGTCAGGGATATCGAGCCGCTTCTGCCCGATGAGGTTCATTTTGTTCCGGGCCATCCCATTGCCGGAACGGAGAAAAGCGGTGCCGAGGCGGCATTTCCCGGCCTGTACCGAGACAAGCGCTGTATCCTCACGCCGACGGGTCGGACCGATGCCGATGCCCTCGAGCTGATCCGGCGGATGTGGCAGACGACGGGCAGCGAGGTGGTTGTGATGGATGTGGAGAAGCACGACCGCATCCTGGGGGCAATAAGCCACCTGCCACATATGGTCGCTTATTCGCTGGTCAATTCCGTCGAGTCCTACGATCGCTACGAAGAGAATATCCTTGCATACTCTGCGGGCGGCTTTCGGGATTTCACCCGAATCGCGTCCTCCGATCCGACCATGTGGCGCGATATCGCTCTGACCAACCGCGAGGCGCTGGTGGAAATGATGGAGCAGTTCGAAAAATTCTTTGCCGAACTCAAGGAGGATGTGCGCGCCGGCGATGCCGAGAAGCTCTTCGAATTTTTTTTGCGATCCAAGAACAGCCGCGACGCTATCCTTTGACGGCGTCGCAAAAATTCGCCAACTGCTGCGTTGCTGCAATCGGCTCGCTGCTTCGACGTACAACAGTACGCCTCATTGCTCGACAATTGCGCGCCTTGCATTTGGCGCTTTTTGCTTAGCCGTCCATTCGATGCTTTTTGCAAAAGCATCATCTTTCAGGTCAAGAAGATAAGGACAGTCATGGCCCAATCCAGAACAATCAGGCCGGCGCCCTGTCTGCGCGGCGAGATCGCAGTGCCGGGCGACAAGTCGATTTCCCATCGTTCCATCATGTTCGGCTCCCTGGCCCGCGGCACCACGCGGGTTCGCGGTTTTCTGCGCGGCGAGGACAATCTCTCCACGCTCAAGGCTTTTCGGACCATGGGGATCGAGATTACGGAGACGGAAGAGGAGATCCTGATCGAGGGCAGGGGGCTCCATGGTCTTTCCGAGCCTGAAGACGTTCTCGATTGCGGCAATTCCGGTACGACAATGCGCCTGATGACCGGTATTCTGGCCGGTCAGGATTTTTTCTCCGTCCTGACCGGGGACCGCTATCTTCGGCGTCGACCGATGAGGCGCGTCGTGGAACCGCTTGCGGGTATGGGAGCGCAAATATGGGGCCGCAACGGCGGCGAACTGGCGCCCCTGGCCATTCAGGGCGGCGGCTTGAAAGCCTTCGAGTACGATTCGCCTGTGGCAAGCGCCCAGGTCAAGTCCGCGCTGATGCTTGCCGGCCTTTATGCCGAAGGGCAGACGACAGTGCGGGAACCTCACCTGTCGAGGGATCACAGCGAACGGATGCTCTCCTATTTCGGAGCTGAAGTCCGGTCGTTCGACGGCGGTGTCGCCATCAGGGGAGGCCCCGATCTTCAAGGCCGGGAGGTTTTCGTGCCCGGCGATATTTCCTCGGCCGCCTTTTTCATGGTGGCGGCACTCGTCAGCGACGACGCCGATCTGCTGCTGAAGAATGTCGGCGTCAACCCGACTCGCAGCGGCGTTATCGACATCCTTCAGGCGATGGGCGGCAACCTCGAACTCCTCGACCTTCGAGAGGTCTCCGGTGAGCCTGTTGCCGATGTGAGGGTACAAAGCAGCCGCTTGACAGGTATTGAAATCGGGGGCGATGTCGTGCCGAGGGCTATCGACGAATTTCCGGCGATTTCCGTGGCCGCTGCACTGGCCGAAGGAACAACAGTCATTCGAGACGCCCGGGAGTTGCGGGTCAAGGAAACCGACCGTATCGCCGCCATGACTTCTGAGCTGTCCAGGCTCGGCGCCGATATCAAGGCGACCGAAGACGGCATGATTATCGAAGGTCGCGAACGTCTTGCCGGTGGTCCCGTGGAATCCCATGGCGATCATCGCATCGCCATGAGTTGCGCCATAGCCGCCCTGTCCGCCCGCGGGGAGGTGTCGATCGCCGATACCGGCTGCACAGCCACCTCCTTTCCAGGCTTCTGGGAACTTCTCGAAACCATTCGCGCCTGAATCTCTGCAGGATAGCTTGAACATGAAACGTGAATTGATCATCGCCATCGACGGGCCTTCCGGGGCCGGCAAAAGCACCTTGAGCAAATTGCTTTCCCGGCGTCTCGGTTATGTAAATATCGACACCGGTGCCATGTATCGCTGCGTGGCCCTGGCATCCCTGCGCCGGGGAATCGACCCTCAGGATGGCGAGACGCTGGAAGAGCTGTGCCGCGGTCTGGATATCGATTTCGTGCCTGAGGATGGTGAAAACCGGGTTCTGCTGGATGGCGAAGACGTTTCCGAAGCGATTCGAACACCTGAAGTCAGTCTCTTGACCTCGCGCGTTTCCGCTGTTCCGGAGGTCCGCTCCGCGATGGTCAATTTGCAGCGAAAGATGGGCGAAAAGGGGGGTGTCGTTCTGGAGGGGCGCGATATCGGGACAGTGGTTTTCCCCCACGCTGATGTTAAATTCTTTCTGCTCGCTTCGGCCCGGGAAAGAGGCCGCAGGCGCTATAAGGAGCTCAAGGCCCGGGGGCTCGACGTCGATCTCGATCAGACCATTGCAGAAGTGGAAGCCCGTGACCGGGCGGACAGCGAACGCGCACATGCCCCCCTGATCCAGGCGGAGGATGCATTGACTGTCGATTCGACCCGAATGTCGATCGAGGAGGTCCTTGAATACATGCTGAAAGAAATCCGCAGCCGTCAGGCTTCGATGGGGTCGGCCTAGAATGCCGGAAGGAGAGGGAGTGAAAGTTCTTCTTGCGGGAAGCGCAGGGTTTTGTTTCGGAGTGAAACGAGCCACGAAAATGGCCTTTCAGGCCTCCGAAGAGTATGACCGGATCTGCTCTCTGGGGCCGATCATTCACTCGCCCCAGGTGGTGGAGCGACTGGAAGAGAAAGGCGTTGAAGTCATTCAGAATGTGAAGGATATCGCTGCCGGGGCCGTGGTGATCCGTTCGCACGGAGTGACGCTTTGCGAGCTGGAGGCGATCGTCGAAAAGGATCTGAAGATCATCGACGCGACCTGTCCCTTCGTCAAAAAAGCACACGAAAATGCCGAACAGCTCGGACGACAGGGATATACACTGGTGATCGTCGGGGAACGAGAGCATCCGGAGGTGCAGGGAATCGTCTCCTATGCCCGGTCCGCAGGCGATGTCTATGTGGTGGCCACCGCGGAAGAAGCCGAACAACTGGCTCTGAAGGGCAAAATCGGTCTGGTGGCCCAGACGACCCAATCCTTCGATAATTTCAGCGAGGTGGTCAAAGCCTGCCTGCGCAAGGGTCGTGAGGTCAGGGTTTTCAACACCATATGCGACGCCACTTCAGTACGCCAGAACGAGGCCTGCGAAATTGCCCGTCGATCGGATCTCGTCCTTGTGATCGGAGGCTACAACAGCGCCAATACAGCTCGTCTGGCAAAGATCTGCACGGGCATTCAACCACGGACACACCACATTGAAACCGTCTCGGATCTGGAGGAATCCTGGTTCGAGGGGGTGTCCGTCGTCGGCATTACCGCCGGAGCTTCGACGCCGAAGTGGATCATCGACGAAGTCGTTGAGAAGGTAGAGAGTCAGGGAAAATAAGATTTGTTTTTTAAAAGATGGTATGCTATCGTCGCTGTTCATGGCCGAAAGGCCGCGCTGCCGTAAGGTCGGCAGTAATATTGCTAGGGGGTAACGACTTACATGGTGGAAACGAACCAAGAACTCGAACAAGAACAAGAAGATGAAATTCTAAACGACGACGAAGTCGGGATGGATGAATCCGAAGAGGAGAGCTTTGCCGATCTGCTCGAAGCCTATGAGCAGTCCGGACCGGATGTGTCACGGGGCGAAGTGGTCCAGGGGACCATCCTGCAGGTGACGTCCGATTCCGTGATGGTCGATATTGGATATAAGTCCGAAGGCCTGATCTCCGTTGATGAATTCAAGGACGAAAGCGGTGAGGTCACCGTCAAGACCGGAGATGTGGTCGATGTCCTGGTCGAGGGCACGGAAACCGAAAGCGGTCTGCTCTCGCTGTCCAAGGAGAAGGCTGATCGCAAGAAGATCTGGAATTCCCTGGAAGAGGGTGCTGTTGTCGATGGCAAGATCATATCCCGCATCAAGGGTGGCTTGTCTGTTGACATCGGCGTCAATGCCTTTCTCCCCGGATCCCAGGTCGATCTTCGCCCGGTACGGAATCTCGACAAGCTTGTCGGGGATACCTTCTCCTTCAAGATCATCAAGCTGAACAAGCGTCGCGGAAATATCGTGCTGTCGCGCAGGGTCCTGCTCGAGGAAGAGCGCGAATCGAAACGTGCCGATACTCTCCATTTCCTGGAAGAGGGCAAGGTCATGGAGGGGGTTGTCAAGAACCTCACCGACTACGGCGCATTTATCGATCTCGGCGGCATCGACGGACTTCTGCACATTACCGACATGTCGTGGGGACGCGTCAATCACCCCTCCGATATACTGAATGTCGGCGATGCAATCGACGTCAAAATACTAAAGTTCGATACAGAAAAGGAACGGGTTTCGCTTGGCCTCAAGCAGGTTACGCCTGATCCCTGGCTGGAAGTCGAAGGTAAGTATCCTGTCGGCGAGAAAGTCAAGGGCAAAGTGGTCAGCCTCACTGACTATGGCGCTTTCGTTGAACTTGAAGAGGGCGTCGAGGGCCTGATTCATGTCTCCGAAATGAGCTGGACCAAGCGGATCAAGCATCCCAACAAGGTGCTGACTGTCGGAGACGAGGTCGAATCCGTTGTGCTCGCTGTCGATACCGATAGCCGCCGCATCTCCCTGGGTCTCAAGCAGATTGAACCCAATCCCTGGGACGTGGTCGCCGAAAAGTTCCCGATCGGCACCATTATCGAGGGTCAAGTCAAGAATATCACCGACTTCGGTATCTTTGTCGGGGTCGATGAAGGGATAGACGGTCTGGTTCATATTTCCGATCTGAGCTGGACAAAACGGGTCAAGCATCCGTCAGAGCTTTATAAGAAGGGCGATCTGGTCAAGGCCGTCGTTCTGAATATCGATCGAGAAAATGAACGTTTCTCCCTCGGTATCAAACAGCTCAATTCCGATCCCTGGGAGGCCATACCGCACCGGTATCCGCAGGGGACCATCATCCGCGGAGATGTGACGTCGGTCACCGATTTCGGTATCTTCCTCGAGATTGAGGAGGGGATCGAAGGTTTGATCCACGTTTCGGAAATCAGCAAGGAAAAAGTTGACAGTCCCAAAGACGTTGCAAAAGAAGGGGACAAACTCGAAGCAGTCGTTCTCAACGTCGATACAGACGAACGCAAAATCGCCCTCTCCATCAAGAGACTGGCCAACCAGAAAGAGAAGGCTGAAGTCGACGCTTATCTCGGTGCCCAGGAACAGGCGACAAGCAATCTCGGCACGTTGCTCCAGGGGGCCATGAACAAGGCTTCCGACAGCGACGACGAAGAGTAAATAAAGTGGGCTGGAATCCCGCCCCTGTCCGTCTATTTTACGGACAGGGGCATTTTTTCGGGTAACCCGGCATGAAGAAACATCCTTTCCTGGCAGCAATTCTCGTTACCGGCGCTATATTTCTTTTCTTCGCCGTGATGGTGATCGTTGTCGCCGTAGCAATGAAACGCCCTGCATCTATTTCAATCGGCCCGAAGGTGGGAGTTGTTGAGGTTGAGGGTGCCATTGTCACTTCTAATTCAATTATCCGGCAGTTGAAATCCTTTCGCGAGGACAATTCGGTTAAATCGATCGTTCTCCGTGTTAATTCTCCAGGCGGAGGCGTTGCGCCTTCACAGGAGATTCATACCGAGGTTCTCAAGGCGGTTGAGAAAAAACCTGTTGTGGTTTCCATGGGGTCTGTGGCAGCTTCGGGGGGGTATTATATTGCTGCGCCGGCAAGTCGTATTGTTGCTAATCCGGGGACTATCACGGGCAGCATTGGTGTCATCATGGAATTCGCCAATCTCGAGGAGCTTTTTGAGAAAATTGGACTCAAAACGTACATCGTCAAAAGCGGTCCTTATAAAGATCTGGGGTCACCGGTGAAACCCATGTCGGAGAATGACCGGAAACTGCTCCAGGGGTTGATTTCAGATGTTCACCAGCAGTTTACGCAAGCTGTTTCCGAAGGACGCAACATTGATCATCAGAAAGTCGTTGCTTTGGCGGATGGAAGAATTTTTACCGGACGTCAGGCATTGGATGAAAATTTAATTGATGAACTGGGCAACGTCGAGGATGCTATCGATACAGCCGCAAAGATGGGTGGTATTGAAGGCAAACCTCGCGTTGTTTACCCGAAGCAGGATAAACCGGATTTACTTGAATACCTGATCCAGGAATCCGCAACCCAGGTTCGCAAGGTTCTGGTATCTGCCACGTCCGGACAGGGTGCGCAATTTCTGTGGTCGGGGAAATAAATCATGGAGGCGGATAACATATGACACGAAGTGAATTGATTGAAAAGGTATCCGACGTCAGAAACGGGCTGACCAAGAAAGAGTCTGAATTGATAGTCAATACCATATTTGACAGTATTGGTCAGGCTCTGGTGGATGGCGACCGGGTGGAAATCCGTGGTTTCGGATCCTTTACGATTCGTGAACGGGGTTCTCGCGAGGCACGTAATCCGAAAAGTGGAGACCTTGTCTCTATCCCGCCGAAAAAAACGCCTTTTTTCAAGACCGGGAAAGAGTTGCGGGAACGGGTCGATAACGGGGCGTAATCTTCCGCCGGTCGCTGCATGTGGACTGATGTCCATGGTCGAATTGTGTGACTTGCAAACAACAAAAAAACCGTCAGCAATGACGGTTTTTTTGTTGTTTGCTCCAGGATGCCGGCAGCAGCATTGTTGTCTTGACCCTGAATCTTAAGTCTGCCCCTGAAGCCCGCTTCAGGCTTCCCGTTGTTTCACCGGGCTTGCTCACCACGGACTTACAAAAAGGACACTTGCATAAATGTTGGTCACCGCCTCAATACGTGCTGTCGCACACCCCAGAGCAGTTAAGCATCCTGTCCCCAAGGTTAGCACGAGAGTGTGTCCTGTCAAACGGGAAATATTTTTCCTGCACGGCAATGGGTCTGATCAGGCGAGTCTGGCACTGTCGTCTATGTTCCGGGATTAAATGTGCGCCGGTTGTATCGCTTTACGGTTTCGCCTCAACATGATGGAGAGTGTCTGGATAAGATTGTTCCGATACAGACGGAGGATATCTCTGTCGCCTTGTTACGGAAGATAGTGGATATCGGAGGCGTTCACGTCGAGGGACGGCGTAGACGCGAGTGTTCGATGACTTTGCGTACTGGATGGAAGGTCGAGATTTATCTTGATGGACTGCCTTTGACACCTTTCCGTTTGGCGGAAAAAAACATTATTTTTCGGGACAGGTATCTCCTGGTCATTAACAAACCGGCCGGTGTCGATACCCAACCGACCCATGCCAGATACAAGGGCACGCTATACGAGGCGCTCAGGCTGTTTCTTCAGGATCCGAAACGCCCCTCTCTGCGACCGTCATTGGGCATGGTTCAACGGCTGGACCGTGGTACCTCAGGGATCATGGTTTTTTCGACACATCCGCGTGCTCACAAGGGACTGAGCCGGTGTTTTGCAGATCGTCTGGCGGAAAAGAAATATCTCGCCCTGGTCGAAGGAGCCCCTGAACGTGAGAGTGGAGAAATCCGATCGATGCTTGCCCGGGAGCGCAAAAGCCGCCGTGTCAAATCGGTGCCGGCCGGCGGCAAGGATGCCGTCACCCGATTTCGGTTGGTGGAGCGTTTAGGCTCGACGAGCCTTCTCGAAATCGAGCTTCTGACGGGTCGATCCCATCAGATCCGGGCCCATCTTTCGGAAGAGGGGCTCCCTATTGCCGGAGACGCCCTGTATGGAGGACCGAAAAAGATCGAAGAGGCGATGGTGAGCCGACAGATGCTTCATGCGTCCTCTCTGTCATTTCCTCATCCTGTGACCGGGGAGATTTTGACCTTTGAAGCTCCGGTGCCCACCGACATGCGGACCTTGCTCGACGATCGCCGTATCGGCGGAGATCGCGTTGAACCAGAAAGTGAGTCATCGAAATGATCCCTTATCCTGAGATTGATCCTGTTCTTGTGCAGATCGGTCCGATCGCCTTGAGATGGTACGGTTTAATGTACCTTCTCGGCTTTGCCGGAGGTTATTTCTATCTTCGCTATCTTGTTCGCAAACGTGAGCTCGGGTTTTCACGGGATACCCTCGCCGACTTGATTTTTTATGTTATTTTCGGCGTCATTCTCGGCGGCAGACTCGGTTACGTGCTCTTCTACAACCTCCCGCAGTATCTGGAACAGCCTCTGGACATTCTCAAGGTCTGGCAGGGGGGAATGAGTTTTCATGGCGGCCTGCTCGGTGTCATCGTGGCCGCGCTGATCTTCTGTCATCGTCGGGGTTTGCATGTATTGGTCATCGGAGACCTTCTGGCCAGCGCCGCGCCGATCGGACTCGGGCTCGGCCGGCTCGGTAATTTCATCAACGCGGAATTATGGGGCCGCAGAGCCGATGTTCCCTGGGCCATGATTTTTCCCGGTGGCGGTCCCTATCCACGTCATCCGAGTCAACTGTACGAGTTCTTTCTCGAAGGCTTGATCCTTTTTCTCTGTCTGTGGGTTTTTCACAAACGACAGGTCCGGTTCGGCGTCCCGTTATTCAGCTTTTTCCTCTTGTACGGCATTTTCCGTTTCGGGGTTGAGTTTTTCAGAGAACCCGATCTGCAACTGGGGATGCTTCTTGGATGGGCGACAATGGGGCAGATCCTTTGCATACCGATGATTCTTTTCGGCGCCGGCGGATTGTGGTGGCTTTTTCAGAAAAAGGAAAGCAAATGAAGGATTTGAAAGGGATTATCTTTGATTGCGATGGTGTTCTTTTTGAAAGCCGGCAAGCCAATCTGGCTTACTATAATGCGGTCTTCGAATCTTTGGGTGAAGATCTCGTCGTAGATGGCGAGGATGAATACCGGGCCCGACTGTGTCATACAGCAGCCAGTCACGATGTTTTTCGCGAACTCCTCGGCCCAGAGAAGGTACAAATTGCCCAGGACTGCGCCACAGAGCTGGACTACCGAAGGTTTATCCCCTTTATGCAGCCTGAACCGGGAATGGCGGAAGCCCTGGCCCGACTCAGCTGCAAGTACTCTCTGGCCCTTGCCACGAACCGGGGAGCAAGTGCCGAAAACATTCTACATCATTTCAACTTGTTCCATTATTTCAAAGCGGTTGTGACAAGCAGTGATGTGCCGCGCCCGAAACCTGCCCCGGACATGCTCCATCTTGCCCTGGAGCGCCTGGGCCTGTCCCGGGAGCAGGTTTTTTTTGTCGGGGATTCGAATCTCGACCGTCTGGCGGCGTATGAATCCGGCGTTTTCTTTGCTGCTTACAAGACGGATGTGCCGGGCGACATGGCTCTGGAAAGTTTTTCAGGGCTCCTTGAATGGGTGAGACCCCTTACGTGAGCGCTCCCATCTCCCAGTTTGAAATCAACTCAATCGCTTGATCATTTCAAGAACGTAACCCTTTTCGTGTTTCCTGTAAATGACCTTGTCCATGACAGAATTGATAAGGTAGAATCCACGGCCGCCTTCCCTTTCACCTTTGAAGTCCGGAGGGGGCAGTGTTTCCGGGTCAAAGCCGGCTCCTTCATCGAATACCTTGATGTTTAACGTGTTTTTGATGATCGATATGGTGATGTGGATCCCTTCGGGCGTCGACGGGGAAGGGCAGGCGTGCCGGATCGCATTGCTCATCGCCTCGGTGAGAACCAGATTGACGTGATAGGCAAGCTCCTCCCGATCCCCCTTGTAATTCTTCAGGGTCCGGGCGATATCCTCACCGATTTTCCCAATCATGCTGAGATAACGTGTGTGATTGGGAACCTTGATGTCGACCTCGATAAGATCTTTCATCCCTTCATCCGCCAATTTCTAGAAACTGCCCACGGCTTCATCTGTGGTCGGAAATATTTCGAAAACCCGGTGCAGACGAGTCAATTCAAACATTGATTTGACTTGGGGCTGCAAGCTGCAGAGCTTGAGATTGCCATTGCGGGCGCTGGCATTCTTGTAGCCGGACACCAGTGCCCCCAATCCGGAAGAATCTATGAAGCGGACTTCGCCGAGGTTGATCACAATATTGACCTTTCCCTCTTCGAAGAGACTCAACATTCGGTTTTTCAACTCTCCGCTGTTATGGGCATCCAGGCGTTCCTCCTGAATCTCCATCAGCAAAACATCGTCCTTTTCGTGAATATCGACGACCATTCTTCTCTCCTTTTAATTAATCAGCTCCGGTTCGATGACTTTTAATTTCCCATTTTAAATATACACGTAATTAGCTGATAAGATAGCACAAATTGATAAAAAACGACCAATGGTCCAATGGTTTTAATCAATAACCTTCATGACAATCAGGGAGATATCATCCTTGATCGATTCAGATTCAATAAAATCCCGGACAGCTGCGATGATTGTCTCCTTGAGTTCCGCAGGTGTTTCCTCATGGTGCTCAGACAACAGCCGGCATAAGCGATCTTCACCGAAAAAATCCCCCTCCTCGGTTTCCGCTTCGGTGATACCATCAGTGTACAGAAGGAGAATGTCATTGTGTTCGAGCTCGCATTGCTTTTCCTCGAACACGACGTTGCGTTTCACGCCGAAGATAAGCCCTTCAGCGTCAAGTCTGTCGATCCGTCCATCTGCAGCCCTGTATATGAAAGGTGTGTTGTGTCCTGCACTGGCATAGGTTAACAGATGCGAATCGGAATCGTATTTAAGATAAAACATGGTAATGAACAGTTCGGCCACAGTCAGGTCGTTGTAGAAGAATTCGTTGAGCGCGTTCATCATTTCACCGGGGCTCTTTATCCGGGTGAAGTTGGCCTGAATAAAAGTCCTGGCCTCGGCCATGAGGAGTGCAGCGCCGACATTGTGACCGCTGACATCGGCGATGACCAGATCGACCGCATCTTCGGCCTGCGGAAGGAAGTCGTAGTAGTCGCCTCCGACATCACTGGCCGTAACACAGCTGCCATCCAGTGAAATCCCTCTGATAACCGGACTTTCCTTCGGCAGAAGGCTCTTCTGTATCGATCGCGCAATCTGAAGCTCTCTCTCCTGGGCTCTTGCTTCAATAAGGCGGGAGACCTGTTGATTGTTTCGCAGGGCGATGCCGACCTGGCCTGCCAGACTTTCGAAGAGCTCGATGAACTCCTTGGTGAATATTCCCTTGGACGTACGGGAGAAGGCGGATAAAACCCCGACGGGATTCTTCTCGATCGTAATGGGAGTATGGGCGAATGACTTGATCCCTTCTCTATGAATAATCTGTGCGGATACAGGTTTTTCCATAAAGTCGGTATCATTGACCACCCGAGAGGCGTTGGAGAGGAAACATTCACCGATGTAAGTATCCTCTTTGAGATCCCGATGCGATTTGCCCACGTGAGTCGCTGACATCCCTTTCTGGCTGCGAACAGTCAGCGTGTTTGTCCTGGTGTCGATAATCCGGATGATGGACAAATCGAGCTTGAACTGCTGATTCAGCAATTTGAGGATATTGTCGAGGATCTTCTGCAGGCCGGCACCGCTGGCAACCACGCGGGCTGCATCGTACAGGACCGCGAGTTGTTCGCGGGTTGCCGTTCGCCCCTTGGTGACCGAACCGAAAATATTGAAAACATCTTCCATTTCGCTGCCGCGGGCGGAAAGGTAGTTTTCGATGATGATCCTTGCCGGTGCAGCTCCGACCGAACCGGCCAGCGTCTTTTCGGTAAAGCGCTTGAGATTGGGAACCTCCTCGTCCGAAACGCTGCCTTTTTCATCGATTTCCCGATCTCCCAGGTATTCGGAGATCGCGGCGTGTGCCTGCTTCTCGCCGATGAATTTTGCCATGAGATCGGTGAATTCGAGCACGGTCGGGGCTTTGCTGATACGCTTGCGCTCTTTTTCCTCCAGTTTCGGGCCGAAAACATTGACGAATTTGTCAGCTTGTTCGATTTCAACCTCGTCCCGTTCGGTAAAAAGGGAGAGAAAAAGAAAGGCGCCGACATTGAAGAAGAGGGTCCAGAAAAGCGAATGGGTCCATATATCGAAGTTGTTCAGCCCGAAAAGCGCTGTCGGCCTGAGCTGACTGATGCCGAAAAGGCCTCTTTCGAGAATGGCATAGTCGAGCAGGCCGGTGCGAGCTATGGAAGGGACAATCAGGGTGTAGAACCATAATACGAAGCCGAGGCTGATCCCGACCATAGCTCCCCGCTTGTTGGCCCGATGCCAGTATAAACCACCGATAACGGCTGGAGCGAACTGGGTGACCGCCATGAACGATACCAGTCCGATACTGACAAGAGCAGGTTTTTCACCCAGAAAGTTGTAGTAAAAATAGCCGAGAAAAATCACGACCAGAATCCCCAGCCGTTTGATGTTGACCAGAAGGCGGGATACGTGTCCGAGGTCCCAGTGCAGGATAATCGGCATGATCAGGTGGTTGAGGATCATGGTTGAGAGCGCGATCGAGGACACCATGACCATCCCTGCCGAGGCTGAGAAACCGCCGATAAATACGAGGGTGGCCAGCCATTGATGGCCTGCCTGCAAAGGCATGCTGATCACGAAATAGTCGGCGAGACTGGCATCCCCATTATTGAGAAGCAGCCCGCCCAGGGCGATCGGCACGACGAACAGGTTGATCAGGAACATGTAAGCGGGAAAGCGCCACATGGCCTTCCTGATATAGGTCTCGTCGGGATTTTCGATGGCCATGATGTGGAACTGTCGGGGCAGAAACATGAACGCCATCATCGACATGAACATCAGGGTGAGCCAGGTGATATAAGGGACCTGCTCCGTACCCAGCAGGAGCAGGTATTCTTTTTCCGGCATCTCAGTTGAAAAGCGCGCAAAAATATCAGTGACACCGTCGAACATGAAGTAGGTCACGAAAACCCCGACGGCCAGAAAGGCCAGGAGTTTGACGAGGGATTCAAGAGCAACAGCTGCCACGAGGCCTTCATGGCGTTCGGATGCATCGAGGTGACGGGCGCCGAAAAGGATACCGAATATGCCCAGAACCACCGCCAGAATGAAGCCGGTGTCGACATAAGGCGGCAGCAGCGAAAGGATGGTGTCGTTGACGCTGCCCTCCAGCCCTCCGCCTGTCGTGAGGAGGTCGAAGGTAAAGGAGGTTGCCTTGAGCTGAAGGGCTATGTACGGCATGATGCCGATGACAGCAAAAAGAGTAACAATACCGCCAAGGTTCGCTGATTTGCCGTACCGGCTGGAGAGGAAGTCGGCAATGCTGACAATATTGTTCTCTTTGGCGATTCGGACCATCTTGCGCAGAAGAAAGCCCCAGGTGAAGATGATCAGGGTGGGCCCCAGGTAGACGGGCAGAAAATCGAGGCCATGGGTGGCGGCGCGTCCGACGCTTCCGTAAAAGGTCCACGATGTCAGGTAAACGGCCAGAGACAAGGCGTAGATATTCGGATTACGGATCAGGCTGCGGCCCTGTTCCCGACGGACATCGGCGAAAAAGGCGACTGCAAAAAGCAGGACGAAATAGGCGAGGGTGATGAGAGCGAGGACTTTGACCGGGATCATTCGCCATCTCCCGATTCGTCCGATTCATCCGATTCGCTTGATTCATCCGGATGATCCTGCTCGATCGTTCCGTTATGAGCAGAGAAGATGTGGCGGGAGAAAAGAAAGATGATGAAAATCGAAAGGGGCCAGCCGATTAAAAAGTAGAGATACAGAAGGGGAACGCCCAATACGGGGGTTGTCTTGTTGAAAATGACGAGAAAAGGATAGTTGAGCATAATGATACCCAGCACGAAGAACGCCAGCCAGGTATCTTTGTATTGAAAGGGTTTGAGGCTCTTCATTATCTCGTCCCTGTCATCTTCAGGTACTGCGAAAGTATGAACGACACATTATAGTCGACCTCCTGCGACGTGTCGACATCGATCTTTGTCTCTTTGCCGGTCGGTTTTTCAAAAGCGTTTGCCTGCTGCCTGTAAAGCTCCCGCCTGGCATCGGAGGCATCGCTTTCTTCCCTCTCTCTCCGGTCGAGCCTGGAAAGGGCAAGATCCGCGGGGCATTCGACGTGGAGAATGAAAAAGGGAACATCACACGTCCTGGCCAGATCCTCAAACTCCCTGCGATTCGATGATTTACGGAAAGATGCATCGACTATGACCGAACGGTCCTTTTCGATGATCTTTTTTGCCCTTTTCCAGAGCTCTTCATAGGTGCGCTCTGTTTTGTCTTCGGTATAGAGCCCCTCGTTGAAGTCTGCAGGAGCCGACTGGCTGCTGTCCAGGCCGAAGATTTCTTTTCTGATCACATCCGAGCGAAGCAACGTGGCGCCGGTGGCCGCAGCCAGGGCGCGCGCAACTGTGGTCTTGCCCGTTCCCATGAGGCCGCAGGTCAGGATCAGGCCGGGTGGTGCTTGAAGGCCGAATGCCAGATTGAAATACCTGGAAGCCGTTTGCCCCGCTTCTCTGCGTTGGTCTTCCTTGATCTCCTCTTCGTCCAGGAGGAAAGACTCGACCTTCCCCCGGACCCAGGCCCGGTAAAATTTGTAGAAGGGGATCAATCCGGCTGTCTCTTCTTCCGGGCCGAGGATCTGTTTCACCTTGTTCAGAAGCCGGTCGGAGAGGTCATGGTGACCGCGAAACTCGAGGTCCATCAGCAGAAATGCGATATCGCCGGCAATATCGCCGATGCGAAAACGTCTATTGAATTCGATACAGTCGTAAATGCAGATATTTTCGGTCATGCAGATATTTCTCGAGTGGAGATCGCCGTGACAGTCGCGAACGAAGCCCTTGGTTTCGCGCTGCTTTAAAGTCGAATCGTAATCGTTCAGGAAGGTTTCAACCTTTTGCCGGCCCAGTTCGAAAAGGTCACTACTTATCGTCCTCCCGATATAGGGACGAGTCTGGTCGAAATTTTCCTGCCAGTTGGTGTGCACCATTTCCAGATGATCGTTCTCGTCGCTGTCCCTGCATGTCGGCAGGGTCGGATAAATCTCCTTGAGTTTGTCGGCGAGCCTGTCGATTTCATTCATTAATTCGGTGCTCTTATGGTCACGGAGCAGGCTGTCGAGCATGCGGTTTTCAGGGAGCCGTCGCATCCTGACGGCGTAATCGACCGTTTCTCCGGGACCGTTTATTTTGAAACTCTCGCCATGCTTGTTCAGGGAGACGACATCCAGATAGATGTCATTACAGAATCGCTTGTTCAGCCGCACTTCCTCATTGCAGAAGTGCCTGCGTTTTTCGAGCGTTCGGAAATCGAGGAAACCGAGATCCAGCGGCTTCTTGAATTTGTAGGCGTGCATCTCTGTCAGGTAGACTTTAGAGATGTGGGTTTCTCGAAAATCGATTTCTTCGGAGCGCTCCGGATAGGTCGTCGGATCGAGTAATACCCTGTGGCGAGAATCAGGCATAGAACCCCCTATAAATAGCCGATATTACATAAGAACAGTATCACACATCGCCTTCCTGTAAAGACGGTCGGCGAACTGAAATAATTTGACCGGTCAGGGGGTATATGGTAATGTCGGCTCCAAGCTGCCGATCATGTCTTTGGCAGCTTTTCCACTTGAATAACAGGGGCTTCCATGATCCGGCGGTTTATATTGATCCTCCTGATTTCACTCATTTCTCTCACAGGTTGTATCCGGGCGACAGCTCCTGCGTCGAATTCCGATACCCGTCACTCTTCGTCAAACCTCCCCTACCATTCAACGATCGACGATCCATCGGCCAAAGCGCTCTACGAGTATGCGTTGGCCCGTCTTCACCTTCAGGACGGCCAACCTGAAAAGGCCGCTTCCCTGCTCGAGGAGGCTGCCGAGCACGATCCGCACTCCCCGGAACTGCTCAAACTGACGGCCCGGGTCTATCTGCAGCTTGGACGATCCGCCGACGCCCTTGAGGTCCTGGAAGATGCGGAGATCGAGGCGCCGCAGGATGCCGAAATTCAGTTTCTTATGGGGCGGATTTTTGCGCACAAGAAAGACTATTCCCGGGCGATCCGACGATTCCGTCGGGTTGTGGAGCTGGATCCCGACACTGAAGAGGGGCATCTGCAGTTGGCCGGAGCCCTGGTTGAAACCGGTGAAGCGGTTTCAGCGATTGACGTGCTGGAAAAATATCTCGAGGATCATCCGAAATCGATCAAGGGTCGTTTTGCTCTGGGTCGCCTTTATCGAAAGATAGGCCTGACGACCGCCGCGGAGGATGCCTTCAGGGAAGTTCTCGAACAGACCCCCTCTCTTGAGGCTGCCTATGTGGAACTGGGGAAGGTCCATGAAGGCAGGGACAATTTGGACGAAGCCTTGCGTCTGTACGGAAAGGCACTCGATCAGAACCCTTTCAACCTGTCTGTCAGGCAGCATGTCGTTCGCCTCCTCATCAGTGAAAATCGCCTTGATGAGGCCTTGAGCGAGCTTCAGGAGGTTCATCGTCTTGATCCCGAGAACAGCGAAGTCGCAGTCAAGATGGGACTGTTGTATATGGAACTGGAGCAATGGGATCAGGCCGTTGATACCTTCCGGCAGTTAAGGACTCAGTACCCCGACTCGGATGAGGTCCGCTACAACCTGGCCATGGCTTTGGAGTACGGCGGCAGGGAGCAGAAGGCCCTCGATCACTACCTTTCGATCGCCAAGAATTCGGCACTTTATGCCGATGCACAGGTGCACGCCTCCTACCTGTTCCAGCGCCAGGGTGAGCTCGACAAAGCCCTGGCAGCGGCCCGCGAGGCCATGGAGTTGCTCGATGAACCCCGGCCCGGCCTGTACGGATACCTTGGGTCGCTTTACGACCAGAAAGGTGACATCGAGTCCAGCCTGGATGTTCTGGAAAAAGGCCTCGATCGTTTCCCGGAAAATCCCGAACTGCTCTTTCATAAGGCTGTTTTTCTTGAAAAGGCAGACCGGCAGAACGATGCGATCCCTGTATTGCGGAGGCTCATCGAGATAGAACCGGAGAATCCAGATGCCTTGAATTATCTCAGTTATATCTACGCCGAACAGGGCAGAAACCTTGATGACGCCCTGTCCCTGGCCCGTCGAGCCCTGGAGTTGAAGGATGAAGGGCATATCGTCGACACGCTCGGCTGGATCTACTTCAGGATGGAGCGTTTTGAGGACGCCGAAAAAACACTCCAGCAGGCTGTGTCCATGATGCCCGAAGATCCGGTTGTCAGAGAGCATCTCGGTGATGTTTACCGGGCATTGGGCCGGGAAGAAGCGGCCAGGAAGCACTACAGAAAGAGTCTGGAAATCAACCCGGACCAACCCGGGGTCGAGGACAAACTCGAGGAACTCCTGCCATGAAAAAATTCGTTTTACTGGCCTTGACGGTTTTTGTCGTTTCCTGCGCTCCGGCGACAAAGCCGGTCCCGCTGCTTCCCGATCTCGAGCAGAAGCTTTTGAGTCAACTGCGCAACTCAGGGGAGGACTTTTCCACTCTGGAAGGTATGGCCAGGGTCGAGGTTGCGGATGCCGAAAGAGAAGTGTCCACACGGCAGATCCTGCTTGCGAAAAAACCCGGCATGTTGCGAACAGAGATTCTCAGCCCTTTCGGTACTCCGCTGCTGCTGCTCGCCACTGATGGTCACGAGATGACCGCCTATCTTCCGGGAGACAGCCTTTTTTATCGCGGAGAGGCGACCGACGCCAATATCCAGCGTCTGCTGCGCATCCCCCTGCGCCTCGACGATCTGGTCGATATTGTTCTGTACGATCTTCCTCTTTTTGATTACAGTTCCGTGGAGGCCGGCCTGGAGAACAGCAGTCATTATCTGCTCACTCTCGAAGAAGATGGCGCCTATCACCAGGAGTTCCGGTTCGACCGTGACCTGCGCCTCATCAGTGCCAGATATACAGCTGAAGATGAGATGCTGCTCGAAGTGAACTATGAATTTCGCTCTCAGCAATCCACTTACCCCCAAAAGATCAGGGCAGAGATGCCGCAGCATGAAAGCCGCTTGACTGTGACTTTCTCAGATGTTGAAACCAACGTCGATATTCGATCCGACCGTTTCCTCCTGTCTCCGCCTGCAGGGGTCGAGGTCAGTCCCCTTCCCGCAAAGTATTGAAGATAACCATATGACCGCTCTCCGGCTGATCCTTTTTGTATTGATTCTCTGCTTGTACGGTTGCCCCTCGGACAAAGAGGGTGCATCCGACTCGAAGGACGGCAATTATTCTCCGCCTTCCGGCGATACTATCATCATGGGATCCATAGGCGAGCCGAGCAACCTCATTCCCGCTCTCTCCTCGGATTCATCCTCGTCGGATATCAACGGCCTCGTTTACGAGGGCTTGCTGCGTTACGACAAGAACTACAATCTCGAACCGGTGCTCGCCGAGTCCTGGGATATCTCCGAGGACAACCTGACGATCACCTTCCATTTGCGCGAGGGAGTCGAATGGCATGACGGCGAGCCGTTCACCTCGGCAGATGTCCTGTTTACCTACGAGATGATGATCGATCCGGAGACCCCCACCGCCTATGCCGAAGACTTTATGCAGGTCGCCGAGGCCGAAGCTCCGGATCCGTACACCTTTCGGGTCCGTTACGACGAGCCTTTCGCTCCCGGCCTCGTCACGTGGGGATTTCCTGTCCATCCGGAACATCTGCTCGAGGGAGAGGATATCACCGACTCGTCATTGAGCCGCAGTCCGGTCGGGACCGGTCCCTATCGATTTGTCAAATGGAGCGCCGGGCGGGAGATCGTGCTCGAGGCCAACCACGATTACTTCGAAGGGCCGCCGAACATCCATCGGGTTCTCTATCGCATCATTCCCGACCAGACGACCATGTTTTTGGAACTGCAGTCCGGCAGTCTTGATTATATGAGCCTGACCCCGATGCAGTATGCGCGCAGGACGGATACGCCAGCCTTTAAAAGGCGCTACCAGAAGTTTCGTTATCCCGCCTCCTCCTACACCTATCTCGGATACAACCTGCGGCATCCGCTGTTTGAAGATCGCAGGGTCCGGCAGGCGATATCCTACGCCATCAACGAAGAGGAGATCATCCAGGGAGTTTTGCACGGCCTCGGACAACCGGCCAACGGGCCGTACAAGCCGGGAACCTGGGCGCATAATCCGAATGTGGAGGATTATCCCTACAACCCCGACAAGGCGAGAGAGATCCTGGCTGAAGCCGGCTGGAGCGACACCGACAACGACGGAATCCTCGATCGCGATGGCCGCCCGTTCTCTTTTACCATTATTACCAACCAGGGGAACGAACAGCGCATCAAGACGGGAGAAATCATCCAGCGCCGTCTTATGGAGATCGGCATGGAGGTCGAACTGCGCGTCATCGAATGGGCGACCTTTCTTAAGGAATTCGTCAACCCGGGAAAATTCGACGCCATTATTCTCGGCTGGACTATCCCGCCCGATCCCGACAGCTATGATGTCTGGCACTCGAGCAAAACCGATCCGCGAGAGCTGAATTTCATCGGTTTCAAAAACGAGGAAGTGGACGATCTGCTCGAAAAAGGGCGCCGGACCCTGGATCAGGAGAAGCGACGCCAATTTTACTGGCGCTTTCAGGAGATCCTCGCAAAGGAACAGCCCTATACCTTTCTTTATGTTCCTGATGCGCTTCCCGCCGTGTCGGCGCGTTTTCAGGGGATCGAGCCGGCGCCGGCGGGTATCATGTACAATTTCACCGAATGGTACGTCCCGGAAAAAGAACAGAAATACACCCGCTGATTCGGAGTCGTTCTCACCATGCTGCGCTTTCTCACCCGTCGTCTGCTGATGATGGTTCCTCTGCTGATCGGTATCACCCTGATTTCATTCGTGGTGATCCATCTGGCTCCGGGCGAACCGACCGACATGCAGACGCAGCTCAATCCGGAAGCGAGTTCCGAACTTCAACAAAGGCTGCGCGAGCATTACGGTCTCGACAAGCCCCTGCACGAACAGTATCTGGGCTGGCTCGGTCGCGTGGTAATGCTCGATTTCGGGGACAGCTTTTCCTCCGACCAGCGTCCGGTTCTGGAGAAGATCTCCGAACGACTGCCGATCACAATCCTGATCAACGTCTTGTCGATCGCCCTTATCCTGGCCGTAGCCATTCCCATCGGCATCGCTTCGGCCACCCGGCAGAACTCCCTGTTCGATCGCGGGACCACCATTTTCGTTTTCGTCGGTTTCGCCATGCCGTCATTCTGGCTCGCCTTGCTGCTCATGGACTGGCTCGGCGTCCGCCTGGGCCTTTTCCCGATCTCCGGCCTCACGTCCCTGGGGCATGAATACCTGAGCTGGCCCCAACGCATCTGGGATTATATCCATCACTTGTGTCTGCCCGTACTGGTTTCGGCGTTCGGAGGGCTGGCCGGCTTCTCCCGTTACATGCGCAGCACCATGCTGGAGGTCGTTCGTCAGGACTACATCCTGGCCGCTCGAGCCAAGGGGCTGTCCAGGCGCGTGGTGATCTACAAACATGCCCTGCGCAATGCCCTTTTGCCGGTCATCACTATTCTGGGACTCTCCATTCCGGGCCTGATCGGCGGCAGCGTCATCTTCGAGACGATCTTTGCCATTCCCGGGATGGGCAAATTGTTCTACGACGGCGTTATGATGCGCGACTACCCCCTGATCATGGGCATACTCGTTTTCGGCGCTGTTCTGACGCTGGTCGGCAATCTCCTCGCCGACATTTCCTACGCCCTTGCTGATCCTCGTATTCGCAAATCCTGAGGGCCGAGGCTCGCGTTTGACGTTTCGCTTCTATATCGGTACATTACGCGATTTATTGTAAGAAAACAGAGTGTTGAAGCTGCAACCCTTACGAAGCTTATTTGAATTTATGGTCGGAAAACACTCATTTATCAGAGATGTGTTCTGGGATCGGCTCCGGCACAACCGGATGGCCCTTGCCGGCCTGTCCATCGTTGCGGTCATGTTTCTTGTGGCGCTGCTGGCACCGGTGATCGGAAAAGATCCGGCCGCGATCGATGTGACAAAAAGCCTTTTGTCACCCCAGCCGGAGTATCCCATGGGGACCGATGATCTCGGCCGGGATGTCCTTGCACGTATCATGTATGGAGCCAGGATCTCTTTGCTGGTCGGTTTTGTCGCCGTGGGTATCGCGACCCTGGTCGGCATTGTGCTGGGAGCTCTTGCGGGCTTCTACGGTGGATGGGTCGATACCATTGTCATGCGTTTTGTCGATATCATGCTCTGTTTCCCCTCGTTCTTCCTCATTCTGGCCGTGATCGCCTTTCTGGAGCCTTCCATCTGGAACATCATGATCATCATCGGATTGACAAGCTGGATGGGAGTCGCCCGACTGGTGCGGGCCGAGTTCCTCTCTCTGCGGGAGCGCGATTTCATACTGGCAGCCCGTTCTCTGGGCGCATCGGACGCCAGACTCATTCTGCGTCATATTCTCCCCAATGCCCTCTCGCCGGTCCTGGTTTCGGCTACCCTCGGCGTCGCCGGAGCTATTCTCGTGGAGAGCGCCTTGTCCTTTCTCGGTATTGGCGTTCAGCCCCCGACGCCCTCGTGGGGCAACATGCTGATCATCGGCAAACAGACCCTCGGCGAGGCGTGGTGGCTTTCGGTTTTCCCGGGACTGGCCATCCTGGTGACCGTTCTGGGATATAATCTTCTCGGTGAAGGCATTCGCGACGCTCTCGATCCGAGACTCAAGGAATAGGCCACTGCGGCCCGGATTTATATGAAAACAGGTCGAAACGATCCCTGCCCCTGCGGCAGCGGTCTTAAATACAAAAAATGCTGCCAGAATGAGGTCCCGGATACCGGCTCCGGCATGACGCCCGTCGAGCTGGTCCGAGCCAGGGTCCGGGCTTTCCGCGACGACGATTTCGCCTTTATCTATGATTCCTATCATTCCCGGAGCTACTTCCGGAAGCAATTTCCCGACAGGGAGGCGTATGTCAGGCAAGGGCGTCGGTCTTTGGCTGACGACTACACGATCAACAAGTGCCTGATCGTCAAGGATCATATCGACGAGGACGAAGCAGCGGTTATCTTTTACCTGCATGTCAGTTTTCGCGGAACGCGGCAGGAGTCTTTCGAACTGGCTTTTTTTTATAAGGAAAACGGGGAATGGCGGTACCACAGCAGTCAGAAAATGAGCCGCCAGGATTATCAGGGGCCTGTCGAGGAACTCGACTGGTCCGATTTCGAAAAGATCAACGACAAGGTGTTTTTCTGAATGACTGAAAAGAGCAGGGTTATGAACGGCTTGCTGTGCTTGGTTCCGGAAAAGACAGGAGTGAATTCTTGAACGATTTTCTTTTTACGATCCCCTACGATGTCCGAGTAGCCGATGTCAATTACGGTGGACACGTGGCCAATTCGGCTGTGCTGAATTTCTTCCAGGACGCACGCATCGCCTATCTCGACAATCTCGGAGCGTTTTCCGAACTTGATCTGGGCGAGGGATGCGGCATCATTCTGCCCGAGGCACATGTCCGATACCTTGCGGAGATGTTCCTGGGGGACAGGCTGCAGATTTCCGTGGCTGTCCGGGAATTGCGCAACTCGGCCCTTGTCATGAACTATCGCATCGAGCGCGACGGACAGACGACAGCGGAAGGGACCACCAATCTTGTCTGCTACGATTATTCAGCCCGCAAGGTCCGTCGCCTTCCCAAGCCTTTCCGGGAGGCTCTCATGGAATTCGAAGGCCTCGAACAGTAAGTAAAGCCTGGAATGGCCCCTGTATATACCGGCCGCAAAATATATTTTTTCCATTAATTATTTTGCATTCTTTTCCTCCTGCTGGTAGTTATGAGATATTCATTGATGCGTGTCGAAGCGCCGCTCCGACTGAAATCAGCCATCCAGATGTTGTAGATATTTGATGTGAAAGCTTCAGGAAGCCCATTTTTTCAAGGCAGGCTCCAGCGCCGGTTAACCGGTATGGTGTTGCTGTGCAGCGCGCTGGTCCTTCTTCTTGCCTCCATTTTTTTCGTCACCACTGAAATCTTTTCTTTCCGCCACAGCCTCCTGGACAAGTCCCGCTCCCTCGCCCAGATCATTGGCACCAATTCGCGGGAGGCACTCACTTTCAAAAGGCCTTTTGCCGCGGAGGAGGTGTTGGCGTCCCTCGAGAAAGAATCCCATGTTGTCCGCGCTTATCTCTTCGATCAGCACCAGGAACCGTTCGCGCATTACATCAAGGCAGGAAATGGGGAACCACCGGCAGGAGTCGTCAATGGCACCTGTTCCCGATTGCCGAAAGCTCTGGATCAGTTTGCCGCAGGTCACTGTTTTACCTGGGGCCATCTGGCCGTATTTCATCCGATTATATCCAAGGGACGAACCCTGGGTTTTGTTTATCTCGAAACGGGCCTCGGCGGGTTGTATGAACGTCTCGGACGCTACGGGCTTATCGTTCTCGGTTCCCTGGCCGCTCTTTTCATTTTCGGAATCTTCGTGTCGATGAAGCTGCAGAAATTCTTCTCGTTGCCGATCATGCATCTTGCCGAAAAAATGGATTCCGTTCGTAATGATCGCGATTTCTCCGTGCGCATGGATGTGACGTCCAGGGATGAAATCGGCCTGGTAAGCCGTGGCTTCAACGAGATGCTTGGTCATCTCCAGGATCGCGAAGCGATGTTGTTGCACTACCAGCATAATCTGGAAAGCATGGTCGAGCAGAGAACGAGAGAGCTTGAAGAGGCTCGCCAGGACGCCGAAGAGGCCACTCGCACCAAATCGCGATTTCTTGCCAACATGAGTCATGAAATCCGTACCCCCATGTCGGGTGTGTTGGGGATGACGGAGCTGCTCCAGAAAACAGGGCTCGACGAGCATCAGAAAAATCTGGCCGACTCAATCAATAATTCAGGGCAGACCCTTTTGGCTCTGCTCAACGATCTGCTCGATTATTCGAAAATGGAAGCCGGCAAGTTCCAACTGCAATCGATCGATTTCGATCTTCATACCGAGATAGAGGATTCAGTGTTTCTTCTTGCCGAGCGGGCCTACAGCAAAAAACTCGACCTCGTGTGCCGCATTCGTCCGGATACGCCGCGCCATGTTCATGGAGACCCCATGCGGCTGAGGCAGGTTCTGGTAAACCTGGTTGCCAATGCGATCAAGTTTACCGATCAGGGTGAGATCCGCGTGGACGTCGAACCCCTCTGCGAGGGGGATGCGCGGTTGCATCTTTCCTTCAAAGTCAGTGACACAGGCATCGGGATTTCCGACGAGGACAGGCAGAAAATTTTTGATTCCTTTTCCCAGGGTGCCGGCAGTCAGGGACAATATGCAGGAGGCACCGGCCTGGGGTTATCGATAGCCCGTGAGCTGATCACGCTGATGGACGGTTCAATTTCGGCTGAGAGCTATCCCGGTGAGGGAAGTCGTTTCAGTTTCGACCTTAAATTCAAACCGGCTGTCCAGATGCTTGATTCACCCTCTCACGCCGACACGGCCCTGAACCAGGAAAGAGTTCTGATCATCGACGACAACGCATCGACGCGTCAGATGGTTTGTGAGTTCTTCCAGGCACAGGGCATTGTGATCGATCAGTCCGCAGAGGCGGCTCATGCGATAAGCCTTTTGCGTGAGGCCGCAGGCGGGAGAGCTCCCTACACGATGGTTCTGGTCGATACAACGATGCCGGAACCTGCGGGTCTGGAGCTGATTCAGAAGATTAACCGAATGTCTGATATCCCGCCTGCAAGAATCGCCCTGATGTGTTTGCCCGGCCAGTCTGTTGCGCAGGAGACGTTACAGGACTATGGCGCGCAATGCTGCCTAATCAAGCCGATCCGTACGACCAGGCTCTTCGAGAGTATCAGCGAGTGGCTGGCCAGACCTGCCAACGAGGTGGTGGCCTGCCATGCCGAACCCGGATGCGCATCCCGATCTTCGGATACTGTTGCTGATGGCCCCTCCCCCGTTTCTCGTGAAGGGGCGGTCCACGTTCTTGTTGCAGAAGACAACCCGACAGTCCAAAAGCTGCTGCGTCTTCACCTCAACAAGCGCGGCGTTGTATCCGTATTTGTGGATAACGGGCGCGAAGCGGTCGAGTCATTCACGAAAGGGGATTACGATGCAATCCTGATGGATTGCAACATGCCTGAAATGGACGGTCTGGAGGCCACCCGGCTGATTAGGCAAAAAGGTGACACGGTTCCCATTATCGCTCTTTCGGCGCATGTGGGAGAGCAGGAGATAGACGGCTTTTTAAAGGCGGGAATGAATGACTATCTGCATAAACCCTTCAAGCA
>JAWOCM010000024.1:0-9837 GCA_046483795.1 Desulfuromonadales bacterium
GGAGCAGTCCGCGGCCATCGCGGCCAGTATTGTCGAAGAGACGCAACTCAAACCCTTCCAGGTTGAAAACACGATAGAAATGTTCCGGGAAGGGGCCACGGTTCCCTTCATCGCCCGCTATCGCAAGGAGCGGACCGGTGAACTCGACGAGGTGCAGATCCGTCTCGTCGAGGAGAGGTTTCAGTACTTTACTGAGCTGGTCGAAAGAAAAGAGACCATAGTCAAGTCGATCGATGAGCAGGGCAAACTGACCGACGAACTGCGTCGCCGCATTGCCGAGTGTCGGCTGAAAACGGAACTGGAGGACATCTATCTGCCCTTCAAGCCGAAGCGTCGGACCAAGGCCACTATTGCCAGGAAGCGCGGGCTTGCCCCACTGGCCGACCTTCTCGTCGAGCCGCCGTCGCAGCCGCCGGCGCTGGAGGGTCTTGCCAGGGGTTTTGTCGATCCGCAGAAGGACGTGCCAGATGAACAGGCTGCCTTAAAGGGGGCCGGCCATATCCTTGCAGAGAGACTGAGTGAAGATGCAGAGGCCAGAACCCTCGTGCGGCAGCTGACCCGGGAAAAGGGGCAATTCGTCTCGAAAGTCGCGAGCGACCATGTCGGCACAGTCAGCAAATACGAACTCTATTACGATTCGCGGGAACCGCTGGGGCGGATCCCTTCTCACCGCATGCTGGCCATGCGGCGCGGCGAGAAGGAGGAGGTCCTGCGGCTCGGCATCGCCGCGCCGCAGGAGGAGATTCTCTCCGGTCTGAAACACCGCCTGATCGACGGCGAATCCCCGTGGCGGGATTTTCTCGAGCAGGTCGCGGTCGATGCCTACCGGCGGCTGATTGCCCCATCCATCGAGGTGGAGCTTCGGCTGGAAACGAAGAAGCGGGCGGATGAGGCGGCGATCAAGGTTTTTGCCGACAATCTGCGCGATCTTTTGCTGGCCGCTCCCGCCGGCGGGAAAAGGGTCCTGGGGGTGGATCCGGGACTGCGCACCGGCTCGAAGCTGGCCGTCGTGGATGCTACCGGGCGTTTTCTGGAGCATGCCACCATATATCCTCATACCGGCGCCGCGAAAGTCGCGGCGGCCGGCAAAGATCTGGTTCGACTCGTTGAAAAATTCAACGTCGAGATGGTGGCGATCGGAAACGGGACCGCCGGCCGGGAGGTCGAACAGTTCGTTCGCGAGACACTGGCGGCCGAAGGACTCGAAGCCTCGGTCGTGATGGTCAGCGAGGCCGGCGCCAGCATCTATTCGGCCTCGGAGATCGCCCGGGAAGAGTTCCCCGATCTCGATTTGACCGTTCGGGGAGCCATCTCTATCGCCCGCCGACTTCAGGATCCCCTGGCGGAATTGGTGAAGCTCGATCCGAAAAGTATCGGTGTGGGCCAGTATCAGCATGACGTGAACCAGCCGGCGCTGAAAAAGGCGCTGGACGAAGTAGTGGAGAGTTGCGTCAATTACGTCGGCGTCGACCTGAATACCGCCTCCCGGGCGCTGTTGTCCTATGTCTCCGGTCTGGGTGAATCGCTGGCCCGTGCCATCGTCGCCCATCGCGACAGGAATGGTTCTTTTGAGACCCGCCAGGCACTGCTCGGGGTGACCCGGTTCGGAGCCAAAGCTTTCGAGCTGTCCGCCGGTTTTCTTCGCATCCGCAATGGAAGTCACCCTCTCGACAACACAGCCGTCCATCCGGAACGTTACAGAATTGTCGAAAAAATGGCTGCCGATCTTGGCATCACCCTTCCCGATATTTACCGTGACGCGAAAATTCTGGATGACATTGACCTCAAGCGCTATGTCGACGACAATGTCGGCCTGCCGACCTTGCGCGATATCTCCGCTGAACTGAAAAAGCCCGGCCGCGATCCCCGCGCCGCCTTTCGCACGGCCGCTTATCGCGAGGATGTACGGGAGATCTCGGACCTGGTCGAAGGAATGCTGCTGCAGGGCACAGTGACGAACGTGACCGCCTTCGGTGCATTTGTTGACATCGGCGTTCACCAGGACGGTCTCGTTCATATCAGCGAACTCTCCGACAGGTTCGTGAAGGACCCGCATGAAGTGATCCGGGCGGGAGATATCGTCAAGGTCAAGGTTTTGTCGATCGATCTGAAGCGTCGACGGATTGCCCTGTCGATGAAGACAGCCTCCGGCGACGGACAGAAAACCCGAAAAGCAAAGAGCGGTAAGGGCTCCTCAGAAGAGAATGGCGGTGATATCGGCAAGCGGTTGAAACAAGCCGGGTTTCGCGTCAAGGGGAAATAATCCCCAACTCATCGGTGTTAAATGTTATACTGCCCTCTTAAGCAATGGGCTGTAGTATGCTCAGGGAATGGATATCAATGAATCGTCTTGCCGATCTGCATCTGCACAGTACCTGCTCCGATGGTCTGTACGCTCCGGAAGAGGTGGTACGCCGGGCGGCGGCCTCGGGCGTGTCAGCTGTTGCATTGTGCGATCATGACAATATGGACGGTATCGATGATGCCCTGAATGCAGGCGTGAAATACGGGGTCGAGGTGCTCTCCGGCGTCGAGCTTTCGGCGGTCTGGGGAGACTATTCCGATATCCATCTGCTCGGATACGGTTTTGATCATAAAAACAGCAATATGCGTCGTCATCTGGAAGAATTCCAAAATTTTCGCGAAACGCGCAACGAAGAGATCGTTGCGCGCATCAACAAGCGCCTGACGGCGGAAGGTCGCGAACCGCTTGAGTTCGTCCGGGTCAGAGCCCTGGCGGGTGGAACGGTCGGGCGGCCCCATATCGCCATGGCGCTCAAGGAAAAAGGTTACGTACGGGATACGGAGGACGCCTTCAAGCGCTACCTGGTGCCCTGTAACGTCGCCAAAAGATATTTCCCTGTGGACGAGGCGATCGCTCTGGTGCATGAAGCCGGGGGAGTCACATCCCTGGCCCATCCACCTTTTATCACCTCGGATCGGAAAGCCTTCCTCCAACTGCTTGACACCTTCGTGCAGCTGGGGTTGGAGGGGATTGAAGCCTACAACAACGGCACCAATCTGCAGGATATTCAATGGTATATCGGGCAGGCTCGGAGACGCGGCCTGCTGGTGACCGGAGGATCCGACTTTCACGGTTTCGAAGAGGGAGAGATCTGTATCGGCCGTGCTCGCGGGGATCTGAAGATCCCTTATCGATGTATGGAGGAAGTTCGTGTGGCACTGGAAGGCCATCGGAATTCGGCATGAATCTGATGCAAGGGCCGAAAGTTGTCCGCCACGCGGAGACATGTTGAACCCAAACCAAGGAGAATGGAAATGTCGCAAGCCAAAGAGGGCGATTCCGTAAAAGTAAACTATACCGGTAAACTCGAAGACGGAACGGTATTCGACAGCTCCGAGGGCAAAGAGCCTCTCGAGTTCACTGTCGGTTCCGGCCAGATCATCCCCGGTCTTGATAAAGCTGTGGACGGGATGGAAGTTGGAGAGAGCAAAACCGTGACGGTCGAGTCCGAAGAGGCCTATGGGCCCCGTCGCGATGAGATGGTCCTGGAGGTCGAGCGGGAGCGCCTGCCCGAGGAAATCGAGCCCGAGGTCGGCCAGCAGCTGCAGGTCGGATCCTCCGAAGACCAGACGATGATCGTCCAGATCACCGATGTGACCGACACCGCGGTGACTCTCGATGCCAATCATCCGCTGGCGGGCAAGGACCTGACCTTCGACATCGAGCTGGTGGAAAAAGACTGATCGACCTTTGGTCTGATCGGTTGGAAGCCGCCCGGGGCTGTACTCCGGGCGGCTTTTGTCGTTGAAAAGCAATCCGTCAGTGCAAAAACAAAGACAACGTCAATATCAGAAAAAAACTGCTCGGGATGGCGGACAGTCACCAAGGGATGAAAGAACCGATGGATAATAGCGATCTTGTATTTTTCGCCACGACCGGAAAAGGGCTGGAAGGGCTTCTTGCGGAGGAGCTGCGCCGACTCGACTGCGTGCGGGTCACCGAAGCGCGCTCCGGGGTTCATTTTCAAGGCCCCCTCGAGACCGGCTACCGGGTCTGTCTCTGGTCCCGCCTGGCCAACCGGATCCTCCTGCCTTTGTCCCGTTTCCCTGCAGAAACACCGGAGGCTCTTTACGAGGCGGCCAGGGAAATTGCCTGGCCGGACCATCTGGATGTTGACGGCTCCTTTGCTGTCGATGCCGTCGTCAACCGCTCCCAGGTCACTCACTCCCACTACGCCGCACTCAAGGTCAAGGATGCGATCGTCGATGATTTCCGGGAAAGGGACGGAGAGCGACCTGAAGTCGATCTTCAGTACCCTGACGTCCGCCTGAATCTGCATATCGACAAAGATGAAGCGACGCTGAGTCTCGACCTTTCGGGTGGCAGCCTTCATCAGCGTGGTTATCGGGGGGAGGCCCTTGAGGCTCCAATGAAGGAAACCCTTGCGGCATCAATCCTGATGCGGGCCGGCTGGCCCGAAATCGCAGCCGGGGGTGGCAGTCTGGTCGACCCCATGTGCGGTTCCGGAACCCTGCCGATCGAAGCGGCCCTTATTGCCGGCGATATCGCTCCCGGGCTGGGCCGCGAGCATTTCGGATTTCTCGGCTGGCGAGGTCATGAGCCGACGCTGTGGGAGGAGCTCCTTGCAGAGGCGCGGCAGCGACGGGATGAAGGCATGAAGACGATGCCGCTCATTGCCGGTTTCGACAACGATCCCCGCGCCGTCAGGGTGGCCCGGAATAACGCCGAGAACGCCGGTCTGGGACAACACGTTTTTTTTGACCAGCGGGATCTGACGGAACTGTCAGGGTCCCTGTCCGACATGAAAGCCGGGCTGGTGGTGGCCAACCCCCCTTACGGCGAGCGGCTCGGAGAAGACGAGGATCTGAAGGAGCTGTATCGGCAGTTCGGTGAGACGCTCCGGCGCTGTTTCGAGGGTTGGCGCGCTTCGATCATTACCACGGACACCGGCCTGGGCCAGTGTCTCGGCCTGCGGGCCCGCAAGTCTCATACGGTCTTCAACGGAGCCCTGAGCTGCCATCTGCTTCATTTCGACATCGCGCCGCGCTGGTATTTTCGTGAGGTGCTGGGGGAGGATTATCGTTCGAAGCCTTTCGAGGAACTCGGAGAGGGCGCTCGGATGTTCGCCAATCGCCTGCGCAAAAACCTGAAGACGATCGGCCGCTGGGCGAGGCGCAATGAGATCGGGTGTTACCGGCTCTACGATGCGGATATGCCGGAATACGCCGTCGCGGTCGATCTGTATGGGGACCATCTGCATGTGCAGGAATATCAGGCCCCCAAAACCGTCGATTCCCGGAATGCGCGGCTGAGGTTGCGCGAAGTGATGGCCGTTTTGCCCCAGGTTCTCGAGATCTCTCCGGAGAATATCCATTTGAAGGTTCGAAGCCGTCAAAAAGGGGTCGATCAATACGGAAAGCTGCAGGACAAATCCTCTTTTTTCGAGGTGTCCGAAGGCCCGGCGCGCTTTCTGGTCAATCTCGACGATTACCTCGATACCGGCCTTTTTCTCGACAATCGCCCGATTCGCGAATATATCCGGGAGCAGGCAGCGGATAAAGATTTTCTCAACCTCTTCGCCTATACGGGAACTGTCACTGTCAGCGCCGCCCTGGGCGGGGCGGCTTCGACCACAACCGTCGATATGTCCAGAACTTACCTCGACTGGACCCTCCAGAACATGGAGATCAACGGCCTCGGCCGGGGGGCGCATCGATACATCCAGGCCGATTGCCTGGCCTGGCTTTCAGAGGAAAAGGGGCGATACGATCTGATCTTTCTCGATCCTCCCACCTTTTCCAACTCCAAACGGATGAGCGACACATTCGATGTGCAACGCGACCATGTGGCATTGATCCGTGCCACCGTCGACCTGCTTGCACCCGGCGGAGAACTGATTTTTTCCAACAACAATCGGCGATTTCGCGTCGATCGGGAGCAATTAAAAGACCTGGACATAGTGGACATCACGTCCCAAACCATTCCCCGGGACTTCCAGCGCAATCCCCGGATTCACGTGTGCTACCGTATTCGGTGCTGAGATCCTGGGAACAGGATATGGGGCTGAAGAAGGGGCCATCCACAATCCGGAACTCCAGGTTTGGTATTCCGCTTCTGGTGGACGTCGTCATACGGTTTGATATGCGGGCCCTTCTCCAGAGGGGACGTCTTTGAGTATCCTGCGGAGATTTAATCAGGCTTGAAACTGCAAGCCAAGATGATATTGTTTGATTGTATTCATCATAGGTGAGCAAGCGGTGGTTTCCGGAATCCGGATCAAGAGGAACTTCTTAAATCTCTCATTGAAAAGAGGATGCTAATGGCTTTTGAAAAACTGAACTATCCCCTCCAATGGAGCAAGGACGAAGCCCGGTTCGAGGAGGATATCGGGAAAATCGAGCGGTCGGATATCGACTACGCCGTGCGAGAAGGCCGAATCAAATATGACTCCATGCGGGAAGATCCCCCCGGAGCGCTAAAAGAGTCTTGGGATGACCTGGGCCTGATGATCGATCTCCTGGAGGACTGGAAGAAGGGAGAATTCCAGGACATTGACTGGAAAACCGTCTCCCGCATAGCCGGGGCGGTCGGATATTTTTCCTCCGATCTGGATGTCATTCCGGACACTCTTCCCGGAGGCTTTCAGGATGACGCCCTTGTCCTGAAGCGTGTTCAAAAAAAGGTTGCAGAGGATCTTCAGACCTACCGCCAGTGGAAGGGGAGCCGGTAGGAATGAGGCTTCACATCCTTTCATGCTCTCTTTCGGACTGACCATCGTTCTTTGGAAGATTGCCGGCTCTCTCAATTCCGGGGAGTCACCCCCGTCGCATGTCCGGCCTCTCCAGATCTTCCTGATCGTAGATTCGTGCCGGCCCTTCAACCGTGGCGCCGACCACGATGGCAGCGCTGATCAGGACCAGGTTCTTCAAAATATATTGGCCCTCCAGGGTCGGTGCCCAGGGGACGATCTGAAACACTTGTCCCGGGAATAGTACTACAGGGGACATAGCCCCTACCATCTGAAACGCCAGCAGAAGCAGAACCAGCCTCAGACCTTTGCCGAGGAGCAGGCCCACCCCGATCAGACATTCCCATACTGCGAGAATCCTGATGCCCAGCTCTGGGGAAATCATGCCGAAAGTCAGAATTTCGAGGGTTTGCTGGGCCAGAGTCTCCGCGGGGCTCAGATAAGGGAAGAATTTCAGAGCACCGAACCAGGTAAAGATGATCCCCAGACTGATCCGCAACAAGGGGATGCCGAAACGTTTCATCCAGTCCCTGATCTGCCGATCGGTATCAAAATACCATTTCTGAACTCTGTCAGGTTTCATCTGTCGCCCCTCGGGAATGGGTTTGCAGGTGCTCCTCTTGAAAAATAACTTCCAGCCAACTTTTTGGAATCCCATCCAACAGGAAAGAATCGCGCTCAACCATTAATGATTTCTATTTCCATTGAAATTCTATCGCAATGCTGACTGGTGACAATTATTGCGATAATATTTATCCTCCTTTTTTGTAATGGAGATGCCCTGTTTTCCCTCAGAGACAGAGGTTAGATGAATGGCTGACTCCCCGGAACATAAGATCCCTAGCATATATGTCTGGCTGGAAAGGCTGGTGAAGGTCGAGCCGAACGAGGTTCGGGCGCTTCTTTGGTCGTTCAGCTACTTTTTCGCCCTGTTGTGCTCCTACTACATCATACGCCCTCTGCGCGACGAGATGGGGATCGCCGGTGGCGTGGAGAACCTGCAGTGGCTTTTTACCGGCACGTTTCTGACGATGCTCGCCGCAGTTCCCCTGTTCGGCTGGATCTCTTCGCGTTATGCCCGCAAAAAATTTCTTCCGCTGGTCTATTTCTTTTTCATTGCGAACCTGCTGCTTTTCTTCGCACTTTTCCAGTCAGGTCTGACCCATGTCTGGGTGGCGCGTGCCTTTTTCATCTGGACCAGCGTTTTCAACCTGTTCATTGTTTCGGTCTTTTGGAGTTTCATGGCCGATCTGTACACTGACGGCCAGGCAAAGCGGCTTTTCGGTTTTGTCGCCGCCGGCGGGACCGCAGGGGCATTGACCGGTCCCGCCCTGACCGCTGTGCTGACTGTTCCCCTGGGGCCGAATAATCTTCTGCTTCTCTCTGCCGCGTGCCTGGGCTGGGCAGTGGTCTGCATTCATCGTCTGATCGCCTGGCATGAAGATGCTGCTGGATCCGGACCGGGTAGCACCACTGCCGGAAACCCTGGAGGGCGCTCCTCAGCCAGAAAAGAAGCTGGACTGGGGGGCAGCGCCTGGGCTGGTATCCGATTGGTCGCCCGGTCGCCCTACCTGCTGGGAATCTGTCTTCTGATACTGTTTTACACGACGTTGTCGACTTTTCTGTATTTCCAGCAGGCCACCATCATCGAGGAGAACTTCGCCGACCCGGCAAAACGCACCACGGTTTTCGCCGCTATCGATTTTTCTGCCAACGCCCTGACCATTGTCTTCCAGGTTTTTCTCACCAGCCGGATTATCAAAGCCCTCGGCATGGGATGGGCTCTGTCGCTGATTCCCCTTATGCTGGGGGGCGGGTTTCTTGTGCTCGGACTGGCTCCGATGCTGAGCGTGCTGATCGTCGTTCAGGTCCTGCGTCGCGCAGGAAATTACGCCATCATGAAACCTGCCCGGGAGATGCTCTTCGTTGTTCTCGACGAGGAAGAAAAATACAAGGCCAAAAATGTGATCGACACGGTTATCTACCGCAGCGGCGATGTTGTCAGCGCTTGGGCCTACACCGGCCTTCAGGCCATCGGACTGGGGCTCTCCGCCATTGCCTTCATCGCCATGCCGGTGGCTGGAATCTGGGCGTGGATCTGCTATAAGCTTGGAAAAGCCCAAGAGAAACGTGCAAACTCAGAGGAGGTGTCATCATGAACGCAAACGGACATCGGATGTCGCGCAGAACCTTTGTCGCCTCGCTGTCGGCCTTGCTGGCGACCGCATGGCTCGCTCCGTCGACTCTGGGCGCCGCGACGAAAGAGCTGATCAAAAAGAAAATCCCGGCGACAGGCGAGACTGTGCCGGTTATCGGGCTGGGCACTTCGGGGGCCTTCAATGTCGAGATTCAAGAAAAGAATCTGGGCGGGCTCGCAGACGTTCTCCAGGCGTTTTTCGATCATGGCGGTGCGTTGATCGATTCCTCTCCCATGTACGGTTCCGCGGAGCAGGTCCTGGGCCGGCTGCTTGAGCGTATCGACGAGCCGGACAATCTGTTTTCCGCCACCAAGGTCTGGACCGACGGCGGACAGGCCGGCATCCGCCAGATGGAGAGCTCTTTGCAAAAGTGGGGCGTCGACCGCTTTGACCTGATGCAGATTCACAACCTGCGAGACTGGAAGACCCATATCAGGACACTCAGGGAATGGAAGAGCGAAGGGAAAATCCGCTATATCGGCATCACAACCTCTCATGGCAGGTATCATGAAGAGCTGGAGTCGATACTTCGCAGCGAGCCGCTTGATTTCGTGCAATTCAGCTACAATATCGCGGACCGCACCGCCGAAGAGCGCCTGCTGCCGTTGGCGGCCGATCGAGGCATGGCGGTCCTTGCCAATCGTCCCTACCAGCGAGGAGACCTTTTCAGAAAGATCAAGGGTAAAAAACTTCCCGACTGGGCAGGCGAATGCGGCTGCCAGAGCTGGGCCCAGTTCTTTCTCAAGTTCATTGTCTCCCATCGGGCGGTCACCTGTGCGATTCCTGCAACCTCCAGCGTTGATCACATGCATGATAATATGGCTGCAGCGTTCGGGCGGTTGCCCGACGAAGCCATGCGCAGAAGAATGGCGGACCACTTTGCGTCTTTATAATACAGAAGCGCC
>JAWOCM010000048.1:0-11961 GCA_046483795.1 Desulfuromonadales bacterium
TCTCGATCCCCATGGTCCGAAAAGCCTTGAGCGTGGAGAGATTGTCCTCGCCGCGCAGAAAACCGCGAACCCGCGTGGTGCCGCTAGCCAGGGAGCCGAACATGATGGAACGGTGGGAAATCGACTTGTCGCCCGGCACTGCGATCTCGCCGCGCAGACAGGGCGCCGGCCTGATTGTTCTGGATTGGGTCATGACTGTCCTTATCTTCTTGACCTGAAAGATGATGCTTTTGCAAAAAGCATCGAATGGACGGCTAAGCAAAAAGCGCCAAATGCAAGGCGCGCAATTGTCGAGCAATGAGGCGTACTGTTGTACGTCGAAGCAGCGAGACGATTGCAGCAACGCAGCAGTTGGCGAATTTTTGCGACGCCGTCAAAGGATAGCGTCGCGGCTGTTCTTGGATCGCAAAAAGAATTCGAAGAGCTTCTCGGCATCGCCGGCGCGCACATCCTCCTTGAGTTCGGCAAAGAATTTTTCGAACTGCTCCATCATTTCCACCAGCGCCTCGCGGTTGGTCAGAGCGATATCGCGCCACATGGTCGGATCCGAGGACGCGATCCGGGTGAAATCCCGAAAACCGCCCGCAGAGTATTCAAGGATATTCTCCTCGTAGCGATCATAGGATTCGACAGAATTGACCAGCGAATAGGCGACCATATGCGGCAGGTGACTGATAGCGCCCAGGATCCGGTCGTGCTTCTCCACATCCATAACAACCACTTCGCTGCCCGTTGTCTGCCACATCCGCCGGATAAGGTCAAGGGCTCCGGCATCGGTCCGATCCGTCGGCGTCAGGATACAGCGCTTTCCTCGATACAGGTCGGGAAATGCCGCCTCTGCACCGCTTTTCTCCGTTCCGGCAATGGGATGGCCGGGGACAAAATGAACCTCATCGGGTAGAAGCGGTTCGATATCCCTGACCACTGAGCCCTTGACGCTGCCGCCGTCGGTCAGTACCGCCCCGGCTTTCATGAAGGGCAACACGTCTTCGGCGACCCGGGGCAAAGTCAGCACAGGCGTGGCGAGAAAAACGACATCGGCGTCCTTCACCCCCTCCTGCAGCTCCTGAGTGAACTCGTCGACGACCCCGAGTTCCAGGGCTGTTTCCAGATTGGCGCGCCCGCGGCCCACGCCGATCACCTCGTCGACCGCTCCCGCCTCCTTGAGGGCCATTGCCAGGGAGCCGCCGATCAGACCGACGCCCACGATCGTCAATTTGGGAATGAACTGTTCTTCCATAAATCTGCACCTTCGCCTTTAAGCACCGTGCTTATTAATTCAACGCCCGCTGGGATAGGATCCGAGTACCTTGAGGAACTGGCAGTAACCGCGCAACTCTTCGATAGCCGAGGTCACCTTCTCTTGGCTGATGTGCCCCTCGAAATCGAGAAAAAAGATATATTCCCAGGCTTTCTTCTTCAGGGGACGACTCTCGATCTTGCTCAGGTTCAACTGGCGCTTGCTGAACGGCTCCAGCATGCGATAGAGGATGCCGGGTTCATCCTTTATGCTGAACATGATCGAGGTCTTGTCATTGCCGCAGGGCGGCGGCGTCTTCTTGCCGATCACCAGAAAGCGGGTGAAATTGCTGGCGTGATCCTGGATCTTCGTCTTCACGACCTTGAGTCCGTAGAGGGTCGCCGCCGCCTCGCTTGCAACGGCTGCGGCCGATGGATCCTCGGCGGCCGTTTGCGCCGCCTGAGCCGTGCTCGACGTGTCGATCAGCGGAATATCGGGCATATTTTCGTCGAGCCACGATCGGCACTGGGCCAGAGCCTGGGGATGGGACAGAATCTTGCGCACATCTTCGGACTGTCCGGTCACCGAGAGCAGATCGTGCGATATCTCCTGCAGGATCTCTGCAATGATCTTCAGATCCGACTCCATGAACATATCGAGTGTATGAGAAACGATCCCCTCGGTCGAATTCTCCACCGGGACCACACCGTAATTGACCCGGTCGCGGATGACCTCGTCGAATACCGCCGGGATGCTTTTCTGCGGGATCAGTTGGGCCGACATACCGAACTGGTGCATGGCCGCCACATGGGTGAAAGTCGCCTGCGGGCCGAGAAAGGCCACTTTCAACGGCTGTTCCAGAGACAGGGAGGCAGAGATGATTTCACGATAGACCTTGCGGATCGCATGGCTGGGGAAAGGACCGGGGTTCTTCGCAGCCAGTCGTTCGTGGATGGTCTTCTCGCGGCCCGGCACATAGAACTCCGCCTTCTCTGTCGACTTGACCTTGCCGACTTCGAGGGCCAGGCTTGCGCGCTCGTTGAGAAGATCCAGGATCTGATCGTCTATCGCATCGATGCGGTCGCGCAACTTTTTCAGGTTTTTATCGACCATGGCTCTCCCCGCCTTTAGTTGGCTGGAAAATGTAGCGCACAAAAACCATTAAATCAAGAACGTTCGGAACCGCTTGCCGTCCCCCGCCGCTCCGAGTTCGCAGCAGGGTCAAAGCCGCAAAGATCGACTCCATCAATCCTTGATATCCGTCTGAGAAAGCGCTTGGGCCAGGGCCAGAATCGCATCGCGGCCGTAGGAGCCGTTCTCCATGGTGTTGTACCAGCGATCGGGAAACCAGCCATCACCGTGAAGAGCTCCCACCAGAGCACCGCACATCGCCCCGACGGTGTCGGTGTCTCCGCCGAGATTGACGGCGCGAATGATCGCCTCCTCCGGATCGTGTCCGTAGCGCAGCGCCGCCCATAATGCTGCCGGAACTGACTCGGAACAGCGAATGCCGGTTTTCAGGCGGGGAACCGCCTCGTCCTCATCCGCGCCGGAACGAAGCAGTTCTTCAATGCCCTGCAGCTCCCGGATCATGGCTTCGTCTTCGCAGACGGACCGCAAAGAGTGCACAAAGTCCGTGACATTCGGCAGGACACCCTGCTCTGCCAGCGAGAGGCGTCCCACTGCCAGTGCCTGGACCAGGGCTCCGTCAACCGCTTCAGGATGCACATGGGTACAGCGAATCGCCGAGAAGACCTTCTCTTTCAGCACCTCCAGGGAGCTTTTGGCATACCCCAGCCCCACCGGGGCGATACGCATGGCTGCGCCATTGCCGAAAGATCCCGAGGGGAAAAACATCGTCCCGGTTTCTCGATAGTCGGCTCCCCTGTCCAAAGCCTCAAGGATGCGGGCGGCGCTGCCGCCGTAACCACGCTGCGGCTCGAAAAAGTCGGCATACCTCCTGGCGCAATCAGCCCCGTCGACGTCTCCGCAGCGTTGGATCGACGTCGCCAGGGCGATGGTCATCTGCGTATCGTCGGTGTATCGGCCCAGACCGCGGCCGGTGTCCAGAAAGTCGCGAACCTGACCGAATGATGCTCGAATATCAGTCCGCCTCATCCCCTCGACCGTAGCGCCAAGGATGTCGCCGAAAGCGGTCCCAAGAAGGGAGCCGGCAAAACGGGGCTGTCTGTCTGTATTCATGAATGCACCTGTTCACGGTTTGAAAAAAGGGATTCTCGTGTCGCAAGATCGGTTCGGAAACACCATCAGTCTACCACGGTCGGTCAGGCTTGCCAGGCCTCCTTTGCCCTTGACCACCCTCGTGGCGGCGGTTAAACTGCCTTTCATTGCATCTGATCCTGTCCCATATGCCATAGAATAAAAGGAGTTTTCAGCATGGATATCTCCATAAAGGTCGCAAGTTTCCTGGAATCTTCTTCCTGGATCCGCAAGATGTTCGAGGAGGGGGCGGCCCTGCGCAAAATACACGGCGAAGAGAACGTCTTCGACTTCACCCTCGGAAATCCCTCGGTGGAGCCTCCCGAAGCATTGCAGGAGGAACTCAGGCGAATCGTCGAAAACCCCGAACCTGGAATGCACCGCTACATGAACAATGCCGGTTACGAGGATACCCGGGACGCTGTCGCCGAGGTGCTTTCAGAACACTCCCCCGTGCCCGTAGAGGCCCGGCATGTGATCATGACCTGCGGCGCCGGCGGGGCCATGAACGTGGTCCTGAAGACAATCCTCAACCCCGGTGAGGAAGTTCTCATTCTCGCACCCTATTTCGTGGAATACAAGTTCTACGTCGACAACCACGACGGCGTCACCAAAGAGGTATGGACCGACCCCGAGACCTTCCAACTCGACCTGCCGGAGATCGAAAATGCGATCGGCCCCAAAACCCGGGCCATTATCGTCAACTCGCCCAACAATCCGACCGGCGTCATCTATCCCGAGCAGGATCTCAAGGCCCTCGGCGAGATACTCGAGCGCAAGTCGCGGGAACTGCAACGACGGATATACGCCATCTCCGACGAACCCTACGCCCGTATTTCCTTTGACGGCATGAAAGTCCCCGGAATCTTCAGGTGCATCAGGGACTCGATCATCGTCACCAGCCATTCCAAGGATCTGGCCCTTCCGGGAGAACGCATCGGCTACCTGGCCGTCAACCCCGCGATGAAGGGCGTGGAGCTCTTCATTGACGGCGCCGTCTTCTGCAACCGGGTGCTGGGTTTCGTCAACGCGCCCGCCCTGGCCCAGCGCCTTGTGACCAGGCTGCAGCGCGAGAGCGTCGATATCGCCGAATACCAGAACAAACGTGATCTTCTCTACGATAACCTGACGACCATGGGGTTCCGGATGGTCAAACCCCAGGGGGCCTTCTATCTCTTTCCCCGATCCCCCCTGCCGGACGACGTGGAATTCGTGAAAGCGGCCCAGAAGCACAATATCCTTCTGGTTCCCGGAGCGGGATTCGGAGCGCCCGGTTTTTTCCGCATCGCTTACTGCATCGACGCGACGATCATTCACCGCAGCCTGCCGGCCTGGGAAAAACTGGCCAAAGATGTGGGACTGGTCTGAGCCGATGAGCAGAAACTTTTTCACACCGGCCGAAACGGCGCTGCTGATCGCCGAAAACGGAACCCGGGTGCTGACCCAGTCCCTCTCGCGCACCGTGATTCTGAGTCTCCTGGCCGGCTTCTACATCGCCTTCGGCGCCCAGTTGGCAACGGTCGTCACCCAGGACGCCGCCGTTCACGTCGGCGTCGGGCTCTCGAAGTTCATCGGCGGCAGCGTCTTCTCCCTCGGCCTGATGCTGGTGGTCATCTGCGGCGCCGAATTGTTCACCGGCAATACTCTGCTGACCAAAGCGAGCCTGCATGGACGCATTCCGTGGGGCAAGGTGTGGTCGAACTGGACCGTAGTCATCCTCGGCAATCTGGTCGGCTCGCTCTTTTTCGCCTGGCTGATGTATGAGAGCCGGTTATGGCAGGGGACTCGGGTTGCCGATCATGGCATCGCCATCGCCGCCGCCAAGACCGATCTGCCCTTCACCGTCGCCCTGGTCCGCGGCATCCTGTGCAACTGGCTGGTCTGCCTGGCCGTATTCATGGCCGCTTCGGCCCGGGACGTCACCGGCAAGATCCTGGCCTGCTACGCCCCGATCATGGCATTTGTCGCCAGCGGATTCGAACACTCGGTGGCCAACATGTATTTCATCCCCACCGGCCTGTTTCTCAGCCACGGGCTCGATCGGGATGTTCCGGGCCTCGACCTGTCCGGATTCGTCGGGAACCTGATTCCGGTGACCCTCGGCAACATCATCGGCGGCGTGATTTTCGTCGCCTTCGCCTACTGGTTCATTCATCTCAAGGAATTGCAGAAGGAGGGAACATGACACGGGAAGAACTGGCCGCAAACAATGGACGCGACGGGGGAAAGGCATTTGTCGCCGTCAACGGAACAGTCTATGATTTCACCGAGAGCAAAATGTGGAAGAACGGCGATCACGAAGGCCAGCACCAGGCCGGCCGCGACCTGACTGAAGAACTCCAGAGCGCGCCGCACGTGCGGGCGGTGATCGAACGCTTCCCGGTTGTAGGCACGCTGGAGGAGGAACCGGTCCCGAAAACCACGGGTGGGGCCGGCAAATGGATTGCGGTGGCGGTCATCATTGCGGTTGTCATCGTCGCTTTTATGGTACTGAGGTAACGACCCCTCAAACCTCGACCGGGCACCAGGCGTCGACGAGGGGGAAATAGAACGCTGCCAGCACCTTCCGCTCCGGTTCCATCTGGCGCATCAGCCGAGCATACAGTCGCATCTGTTCCCGGTAATGTCCGGTCTCGCGCCGCAGAAAGTCGTCATGACTTTCGTCGTTCCGCGGTGCGCTGGTTTTATAGTCGATCACCCACCGGTGCCCTTCCTCATCGACAAAAGTCCGGTCGATCACCGCATGGATCAGGTTGCCTTCGAGCAGACCTGAAAGAGCCAGCTCGCTCCGGGCTTCGGCGTGATCAGCGAGAATCCAGCGCCCTTTTGCGCTGTTCAGAGTCCGGTCGATCGCCTCGACGACCCAGGAGCAGGCGTCCCCCACCTGCTCGGCCGGTACTCCCAAAGCGCCCAGCCTCCTTTCGATCATGGGATGCTCTTCCGCCTGCAGGGCCGGCTCGTCCTGGTCGGCGAGGCGCTCGAGCAGGTTATGCACCATGGTGCCGATATGGCGCCTGCCCTGATTCTCCCAGCCTGAAAAAATCACGTCGTCCTGGCCGTCTTCGATATCGGAAGGCGATTCGACGACAGCGATAGCCGGCAGGGGCGCCGCTGTCATCTCCGGCGGTTGCCAGTCGGCCGGAAGACGTTTGAGCGGAACATGAAAGTCCCTCCGACCGACCTCTGCCGCAGCAACCGCATTTTCGACAAAGGAAGATTCGACCACCGGCCACAGGGTTTCCAGCAACGACCCGGGGGAAGGCGAGAGTTCGGAGCTGCTGTTCTCAGCGGCGTGACCGAGCAGGTGCAGCCGCTTCCGAGCGCGGGTGGCGGCGACATAGAGCAGTCGCGACGTTTCCAGATCGTGCTTCTCTTTTTCCAGTCTGCCGATCAACTGATAAATGGGATCCTGATCGCTGCCGTCCCGAGCGGCGATGGGGGCCAGCAGCAAACCGTATCGGGGATGTTCCAGCCAGCGCAGCAGGGTCGAATCGTCCCGGCGGGGCTGACGTCCCAGGCCGGGGAGAATGACCCGGTCGAACTCCAACCCCTTGGCCTTGTGAATAGTCATCACCTGCAACGAGCCGTCGGCCAGATTGTCCGGCGCAGCGAACAGACGGGCCAGGCGCTGCTCCAGAAGCTCCAGCGAGGGGAGATCCGCGCCTTCCTCGAGCGCTTCGAGCAGATCGAATACCAGGGCCGCATCCTCAATCCCTTTCGCGTCATAACAAACCGGTCCCCCGAGCGCCATCCAGCATCCTTCCACCAGGGAACGCAGACCGACCCGGCCGCGCCTCTCCAGAGCGCTTCGCAAAATAGTCCACACCCTCCGCAGACGCATGCCGGCATCGGTATCCATCCTGTCAATGCGCACCCCCTCCTCGAGCAGGGCGGGAACGGTTGAGCTGTCCGCCCCCTCGACGAGTGCATGAAGATCCGCAAGGTGCAGGGCGCACCAGGGGGCGCGCAGCACGCTCAGCCAGGAGAGACGGTCGGCGCGATGAAGCAGCGCCCGGGTCAGGGACAGGATGTCGCTGACGGCCGGTCTCTCGCCGAGAAGGTCGATATCCTGCGCCTGGTAACGGATGCCGTGACGGAGCAGCAAAGGGAGGATCTCTGTCAGATGGGATCGGCTGCGCACGAGAATGGCGATACTCTGCCCGGGGTCTTCGGCCCGAGACCGCCGGACGATATCCAGGACCATCTGCGCTTCAGCCGGATCGTCCCGCCCTGATTGAGGATAGACGTGACACGCGGACCCCTCGAGACGCTGAAGAACGGAATCGGCCCTGCTCAGAGGCACAGCTCCGCTGGCCTCGTCGACCTGCGCCGGGAAGATGGACGAGAAGCTCTGGTTGACCCAATCGACCACGCCCTGCTGTGAACGGAAATTGGTCCGCAGCTGCAACGGCTCGAGAATCGGGCCATCCTCACCCAGCCGCCCCCGGAAGGTTCGCAGGAAAAGCCCGACCTCGGCTTCCCGGAAACGATAGATCGACTGCATCGGGTCGCCGACCAGAAACAACGTGCGCCCGTCGCCCTGCTGCCATCCGGACGTCAGGGTTTGAAGCAGCTCATACTGCAACCAGGACGTATCCTGGAACTCATCGACGAGGATATGGTCGATAACGGCGTCGAGCTTGAGCAACAGATCGGAAGGATCGTCGCTTGCGCCTAAGGCCTGACGGGCGTTCAGGGCGACCTGCGCGAAGTCGGCCTGCCCCTCGCTGCGGAAGATCAGCCACAATTCTCCCACCAGAATCGGCAGCAGCTCGACCAGAGCCTGCAGGATGCGCCACTGTTCGTCGGGATAACGGGCGTCGGGCAGTTCGCGAACGCGGACGAGCTGGCGCATAAAATCAGGGTGCTCTTCGAGAGCATGAAGCAGGGACTGCATCCGTGCCTTGTCCGACCTGCCTTCCCCGCCGGCCGGAAAACCGCATTTCGTGTTGACCCCTCTCGGCTTGCGCAGCTCGTTCTTGCCCGTCAGCAGCAGATCTGCGATTCCCTTCCAGCCAGAAAGGTCTTCGACCTGGTCACCCGGAAGATCGCGAACCCCATCAAGTTCAAGAAGCGGACGCGGTTTATCCTCCCGTAGATTTTCAGCCGCCCGGCTACCGCAAAAAAGCATGTCGTCCCGCAGCGAGGCCGGCAGAAGAGAATTCACGCGGCAGAGACAGTCTCCGACCAGTTCGCCGAGCCCTCCTTCGAGCAGGCGGCGCGGATCGACAGACTCCATGCCGACCAGGTGGCGCAGCCACTGGTCGCGTTTGCCGAGCATCGCCACGAGCATCTCCTGGAGCCGATCGACGCGGTTGTCGAGATGGCCCAGCAGCATCTCCACCTGGACGCTTCCAGGCCGATCTTTTCCGAGGCGGGAGACGAGTTTTTCGGCCGCCAGACGATAAAGACGGTCCGCATCATCGGCCATCTCGGGCATGCTTCCGAAACGGCTCACCCAGGGCATGCGGCGAACCAGAGACGCATTGAAACTGTCGATCGTCTGAATCGCCAGCAAAGCGGGATTCTGCAGCAACTCCCAGCCGTAGCGCCGATCCTGCGCCAGCGCCTGTGAAGCCAGATCCCATGTCCGCCTCTTGTGGGGTTCCTGCGGTGGTTCTCCCCTGGCACTTTCGAGCGCTTCGAGCAGGCGGTTGCGCATCTCGGCTGCGGCCTTGCGGGTGAAGGTGATGGCCAGAATTCTTCCGGGCTCCTCGACCTGCCCGAGCAGGGCGAGAAACCTCTGGATCAGCAGCTCGGTCTTGCCCGACCCGGCCGGAGCCTGAACGATGAAGGAGCGGCCCGGATCGACCGCCGCGGCCCTTTCGGCCGCATCAACTGTCACTGTGGTCATCCTGGTCCCCTTCATATTGCCCTTCAGCGACGCGGCAGAAGCCGGTCAGATCGCAGTATCGGCAGGCATCCTCGAAACTGACCGGATCGACGGCCGCCGCTCCGGATGCAAAATCGCCGGCCAGCGCCTCGAGCTGACTCTGCCAGTGACGGAGAAGCTGCGGCCAGTCGACAATTCCGAGCGATTGCGCGGTGGCGGATTCGCCAATGGCGGTGACCTTCGGAAGAAGGCCGCCGCTGGCGGCAACGCCCACAAATCTGCACTCGCCGCGCCGGACCCTGCCGAAGGCAACGGCTTCGACTCCGCCCTCCCCGGCCTCGGCCGCGTAAATGGGCAACTGGGGTTCAAGGAGGCGCTCACCGAGCAGCTTATCCGGCTTGACCTGTCCCGTCTTGTAATCGAGGATCACCCGTGTGCCGTCGGTCAGGCGATCGATTCGATCCACGATTGTCTTAATCTTCATCGGACCGATCTGCTCGACACGGCGCTCTTCGATCTTTTCGACGCGGAACGCCGGACGCTGCATCTCCACCTCGGAGAGCCATTCCTCGATCAGGGTACGGAGGCGTTGACTCTCAAGCTCGAGCAATCGGGGGTCGGGCGACGGACGGTCTTCAAAGCAATCCTTTACGGCGTCGGCGACATGTTGTTCGACGATACAGGGCAGAGTCGCTTCGTTCACCGCCATCAGACGATCGGAACTTTGAAGATCGTTCCAGATCTTCTCCAGTGCCTTGTGCAGAAGATTCCCGCGGGTCATGGCATCGATGCCCGCCTCTGGACGATCGAGAGCCTGGCACTTCAACCGGTAATGGGCAAAGGCCCGGAAGGGGCACAGGGATTGATCCTTCAGGGTCCCGGTCCCGCCTTCAGCGAGATCGTCGGTCAATGCCGGTCCCTTTGTATCGGTGACTTCGCCCAGCGCCGGGAGCAGATCCGCCATCTGCCGTTTCGGATCCCGGGAGCAGGCTGTCAGCGGGTCGATTTCCTCGACGCCCTCAAGCAAAGGGGTCGGCCGCAGTTCGCAGTCCCCCCGCCGGACAGCGTAACTGAATACGATATCCGGGCTTGCCGCCAGCAGCCGCTGCAGGATCCGGCGGGCAAACAAAAGTTCGCGGGCGGCGCTGGAATGGGGCATCTGTTTTTCAACCTGAATCGCCAGGGGAATAAAGGGGTTGGGCCGGGAGGGGGCGGGGAAGACATCTTCGTTCATCCCGACCACCCAAAGATGGTCGAATTCGAGGCCTGCCGATTCGAGCAATCCGAGCACCTGGACCGGTCCGGTCGCCGCTTCGACCTGAAACTCGATCTCACCGGCCAGACGTCGCATCAGAGCCAGCGCTTCTCCTTCCCCCATAGGACTTGAGACGGGATCGAGGGAGGCCATCGTGGGGAGGAGTTTTTCGCGCCAGGCTTTGACCACCTGATATTCCCGACTCGATACGGTCCGCTCGCCCGGCCAGCCGATATCCTCGAGCAGGCGATCGAAACGACCGGCCCATTCCCCAGGAAGACAGCGCGATGTCTGCCGGCGTACCAGCTTTGCAAGAACCGAGGCGAAGACCGGCGCGGCGTTTTCAGCCATCCGGAGAAGTTTTTCCCGGCTCAGGTTCTGCTGGCGAGAACGGCGCAGCGTCCTGTCGAACAGGGCTCGTCGGTCGCTCTCTGACTGGGAGCCGGCCAGATAAGGCGTCCGCAACAGAAAGGAAACCTGCTCCAGAGCTGGGCGATGACTGAGGGAGAGCAGCTCCAGCGCAGCATAAGCCGGTCCCTGATCCGACAGGGGCTCACCCAGGGACAGGCTGAAAACCTCTTCTTCACCTCCCGGCGCCAGGGCGGCGCCGGGATCGATCTGGTCTCGAAAAATCCGCTCTATCCTGCTGCGCCGGGCATGGAGATCGAGAACCACGATTCCGATGGAACCGGCCCCCTCCTCCAGCAGGCGTCGGGCCCATCGCGCCGCCATTTCGATTTCATGCTCGGCATCGACGCAGGGCACCTTTCCAACCCTGGCTTCCGGATCAGGTTCCGGAAGCACCTCGCGAAACGCCACGCCCCGCAGGCTGAAGGCCTCTTTCAGCTCGTCGAACTCGGGACTCCACTGATCGAAGCCGGCAAGCAACACCTCAGGAGGCAATGTCCCGCGGCAATCGGAGAGAATATCGAGAACATGGCGAGGCAACTCCGCCCGATCGATCCAGTCTTTGGCATGACAGATTTGACGGAAACGCTCCTGCCACTGCTGGAAGATACGGTGATCTTCCGTCAGATTCGCTCCGCCGAAGCTGCAGCCGTGCTCGTAAAGAAGGCGATGAGCCTCGAGGGCTTTGCGGGCCGTCGCTGGAATCTGCAGCAATTCCAGTTCGCTGCCTGCCGAACTGTCCTCGATCAGTTCCTCCCACAGACGCAAGGCGGCCGATCCGTCCAGAAGTCGCCAACCCTCTCCCGCATCATTCAGGCAACGGTGCAGCCACGCCTCATAACTGATGATCTGGGGCGTCTGCCAAACCGTGCGTCCTTCGCTCTGCATCCTGAGATCATAACTTTTGCGCAGATAGCGGGCCAGTCGCTTGTTCGCAGTCAACACCAGGGCTCCTCGCGCGGATGCATTGACAATCTGGATCACAAAACCGGTCACAACAAACCC
>JAWOCM010000088.1:0-17356 GCA_046483795.1 Desulfuromonadales bacterium
ATGACTCTCGAAACACTGGATATCCCCCTGCTCGGTGAAGATGTCGGTGCCAACTTCGGACGGAGCATGGAATTCGATCTGGCCACCGGCGAGATTCGGGTCCGTACGGTGATCAACCGAAACGACGTCAGGGTCATCTGAACACCGACCCTTTGAAGGAGATTATTATGAAGAGAATTCTGCTGTTTGTCCTGCTGGCTTTGCCCATGACCTGCGGTCCGGCGACGGCGAAGGACACCATCGGTCGCAACGAGGTTGTCCAGGCTCTGGAAAACCCTTTCAAAGGGTACGGCGAGGCCGGGAGCGATCCGTCGGGGTCGAAAATCGCCGACTTTCAGGGGACATTTTCGCAGACATCGAACCTGGTTTCGCTCAACCGCGAACAACGGGGGACCGGACGTGTCTGGGTCAAGTTCGACCGAAGCAGCTCCGATGGCGATCCCCGCACCATGTTCCGATGGGAATACGAACAGCCGACCCAGCAGGAGATAGTCTCCGACGGGGAAACCATGTGGGTCTATCTGCCGGAGAACAACCAGGTGATCCTGTCCGACATGGATTTTTCCTCTCAGCCTCAACAAGAAGATCCCATGGCCTTTCTGACCGGACTGGGAAATCTCTCCCGCGACTTTCGCATCCCAGAGGAGACTCCCGAGACCGACAAAGAAGGCAATTACATCATCGAGTTGCGTCCGCGCAAGGACTCCCGGCTGATCGAGCGGATGACCATCGTCGTCGACCGCGAGGCTGTTGCGGAGTATGCCCGCAACGACAGTGTCGGTGATAATTTCCCCATTCATTCCTCGACTGTCTACGACCAGAGCGGCAACTCCACTCTGATCGAATTCCACGATGTCCGCCTCAACAAGGATCTGTCCGAGAGCCTGTTCAGTTTTACCATCCCAGAGCAAGCCGATGTCGTGCGTGCCGAGGATGCGCAGATGGGGTTCTGAACAGGCCGGCACTTGCAGGGAACATAACTTTCCTTCCCGGCTGCATTCGTGTTATAAGTAGCTGTGGACGGGGCTTTTTCGCCCTTTTTGACACATCAGAGAGGAACCGATGCCCAGTTTCGATATTGTCTCCAAGGTCGATCTCCAGGAGGTTGACAACGCCGTCAACCAGAGCCGCAAGGAAATCAGCCAGCGCTACGATTTCAAGGGCACGCACAATGAAATCGACCTGGACGCTGAAGGCATAACTGTTCTGGCCGCTGACGACTACAAACTGGAGGCCGTCATCGACGTCCTCAGGGGCAAACTGGTGCGCCGCGGCGTCTCGCCCAAGTGTCTCCACTTCGGCAAGACCGAACCGGCTTCCCGCGGTGAGGTTCGCCAGCGCATCGGAATCGTCCAGGGCATTTCCAAAGAAAAGGGCAAGGAAATCGCCAAGGCGGTCAAGGAGAGCAAGCTCAAGGTGCAGGCGCAGATCATGGACGATCAGGTGCGTGTGACCGGGAAAAAGATCGACGACCTGCAGGAGGTGATCCAGTTCCTGAAGAGCAAGGACTTCGGTATCGAACTGCAGTTCACCAATATGCGGTCCTGAAACAACAATTCTTATCGAGCAGGGGTTGAACAATTTGAACAAGCAGTCCGTCAGCCTGGTCAGCCTGGGTTGCCCGAAAAATCTGGTCGACGCCGAGGTCATGCTCGGTCATCTTCCCTCCGACCGCTACCAGATCGTGACAGATGAATCCAGGGCAGAGATCATCATCGTCAACACCTGCAGCTTCATCAAGGAGGCCAAGGAAGAGTCGATCGAAACGATTCTCGAGGTCGCCGAGCTGAAAAATACCGGTCGCTGCCGCAAGCTGGTCGTCACCGGATGCATGCCCCAGCGCTATCGTGAGGATCTGGCGGCCGAATTGCCGGAAGTCGACCTGTTCATGGGAACCGGGGATGCCCCCCGTATCGTGGAGTTTCTCGATTCTCTCGAGGGATCCGGGGAAGCGCGGCAGGAAATCGGTTCGCCGGAATTTCTCTACGATCACCTCACTCCCCGCGCCCAGTCCTCTCCGTTCTACTCGACCTATGTAAAAATAGCAGACGGCTGTGCCAATCACTGCTCCTACTGCATCATCCCCCAGCTGCGCGGGACCCTGAGATCGCGCTCTATTCCCTCTGTGGTGGAGGAGGTCCGGCGCCTGGCGGAGGCGGGCGTAAAGGAAATCAATCTCATTGCCCAGGACATCACAGCGTTCGGAGCCGAGCGCCAGGATGGAACCCGGCTCGAAGGCCTGCTGCGCGAACTGGTGACAATCGAGGGGCTGCCCTGGATCCGCCTGCTCTATGCCTACCCGGACGGCATCACCGACGAACTGCTCGAGCTGATCGCCTCCGAAGAGAAAATCTGCAATTACGTCGATATCCCCCTTCAGCACATCGACGACTCGATTCTCTCCCGCATGAACCGCCGCGTCGGCGAAGAAGGGATCCGCGCACTGATCGAAAAGATGCGCCGCTGTATTCCCGACCTGACTCTGCGGACCTCCTTCATCGTCGGTTTCCCCGGCGAGACCGAGGACCAGTTCAGGAAACTGCTTCAGTTCGTCGAGGAGGGCCACTTCGAGCGCCTCGGCGTCTTTCGCTATTCCCGGGAGGAGGGAACGACAGCGGCCGAAATGGAAGATCAGGTTCCGGAGCGGACCAAGCAAAGCCGCTACAAGAAGATCATGAAGGCCCAGGCCAGGGTCTCCTTCCGCAAGAACCGGGAACGGGTCGACAAGGTGGAGGATGTGCTCGTCGAGGGCTACAGCGAGGAAACCGAGCTGCTCCTCAGAGGGCGCAGCGTCCGTCAGGCCCCGGATGTTGACGGCCAGGTCTACATCACGGCCGGCCAGGCCGACGTCGGCGATATCGTTCCCCTGCGCGTTACCGATTCCTCGGAGTACGACCTGATCGGGGAAATCGTCGAGGACTGACGACTTGTCTTTCACCCGCCCCGCTATCGTCCTGCTTCTGCTGATCTCCCTGACGAGTGTTCTCTTTCTCCGTCACTGCGACGGCGAGCGTCCGGTGACCGTCGAGCGAAGCCGCATTATCATGGGGACCGTCGTGGTGATCACGGCGATCGGCGAGGAGGAAGCCGACCTCGATGATGCCGTGACCGCTGCGTTTGACGAAATGGCCCGCCTGGAAGGGCTGCTCTCGCCCCATCTCCCCGAAAGCGAAGTGTCCCGTCTTTCCCGTTCCGACCACGGCATGAAAGTCAGCGACGACACCCTCAATGTGGTTGCCCTCGGTCTGGAGGCCGCCCGGTCGAGCAGGGGGGACTTCGATCTGACCCTGGGACGCCTGAAAGATCTCTGGTCCGTCGAGGGCGCCTCCCCCCGTATCCCCTCCGATGAACAGATCGCGGACGCCCTTCAGGGAACCGGCCCGGATGCACTGCAGATCGAGGGCTCCCGCATCTCCAAGAAAGATCCCGATTTGCACGTCGATCTGGGAGGCATTGCGAAGGGTTACGCCGTGGACCGCGCTCTGGAGGTTCTCGCGAATCGGGGTATCGCCCACGCTTCCGTCAACGCGGGGGGCGATCTGCGTGTCCACGGCTCGAGGGAGTCGCGCCCCTGGAGAATCGGCATCCAGCATCCCCGCCGGAAGGGTGAAGTCATCGCTGTTGTCCCGCTCGAGGACCGGGCCCTGGTCACCTCGGGCGATTACGAACGCTATTTCGAGCTCGACGGCGTACGGTATCATCATCTGTTCGATCCGGAAACGGGCCGTCCCGCCCGCGGATCCATGAGCGTCACCGTGGTGGCGGAGACGACCGCCCGGGCCGATGCCCTGGCGACGATCGCCTTCGTCAGAGGGCCTGAACGGGGGATCGCTTTCCTGGAAAATCAGGAGAATGTCGAGGGATTGATCATCGACGCCGATGGAGGCCGGCTGGTTACGGATGGCTTGAAGGAGAAGGTGGAATGGCGCTGAAAGGTGTCTGGCAGCGGACCACCCGTCTCGACCGCCTGGTGGTGGTTCTGGTCGCCCTTCTCTGCGCCGGCTCACTCGCCTTTTTCGGCCGGTCCGGTTCGGGCGAACAGGTCGAGATCCTCATCGACGGGGAAATCCGTTTCGTTGCCGGGCTGGACAAGGAGCGCACCGTTCGTCTAGACGGACCGCTCGGCGAAACAGTGGTCTCGATCAAGAATGGAGGGGTCCGGGTGCACGAATCGCCTTGCCCCCAAAAGATCTGCATGGGTATGGGGTCCGTCTCCCGGGGCGGGGAACTGGTGGCCTGCGTGCCGAACCGGGTGCTGATCCGCATCGAGGGTGCCGACGAATCTCAGGAGACAGGTTATGACCTTCTCAGCCGCTGAGAGAGGCGACCCGGAAGAGATGCGACGGCGTATCTTCCTTGCCCTGTTCACGGCCCTGGCGATCGCCCTGCATTCGGTCGAGTATCTTCTTCCCTCTCCCATCCCCTGGTTCCGGTTCGGATTCGCCAATATCCTGACGGTCTGCGCCCTGTGTCTTTTCGGCGGGCGGGCGGCATGGTGGGTGACCCTCGGCCGGATCCTTGTCGGCTCCTTCTTTCTCGGTCGTTTCTTCTCCCCCGGTTTTTTTCTGGCACTCGCAGGCGGTATCGCGGCAACGGCCCTGATGACGGCGCTGCGGCAGGTGTGCGGAACCCGCGTCGGCCCGATCGGTCTCTCCGTGGTCGGGGCGGCCGGCCATGCCATCGGTCAGCTGACCATCGCCTGGCTGCTGCTGGTGCGTCACGAGGGGATGTGGCTGCTGCTTCCCTTTTTGCTGCTTTCGGCCCTGGTGACAGGCCTGATCAACGGCACCGCCGCCGATCTCCTGATCGCTTCGCTGCGTCGCCATTCCACCTTCGCGCCGGCCGGTCAGGCAGAAAAGGATTCGAGCTCCTCGCGTGAGAATGCATAGATCTCATTGCAGAATTCGCACGTCACCTGTGCGCCTCCATCCTCGATCAACTGCGCCACTTCCTCCCGCCCCAGCGATATCAGAACATTGGCGATCTGCCGTCGCGAGCACCGACAGGCAAAATGAACCGGCGTATCGGAAACGATGTCGAAGGGGGTGTTGCCAAAGATCTCCTGCAGAATATCCGGCGCTCCGAGACCCTGGCGCAGCAGCTCAGTCGGCGGCGGCATTTTCAGGAGCCGATCCTCCAGCGCCGTCATGTCAGCCTCATTGCCGGGCGGCATCGCCTGCACCATGAAGCCTCCCGCGCAGCCGACCCGGCCACCCTGTTCAAGATAGACCCCGAGAGCCACCGATGAAGGAACCTGCTCCGAGGTTGTCAGATAATAGGCCAGATCCTCGGCGATCTCGCTGCTCTGCAGCTGCACCATGCTCCGGTAGGGCTCCTTCATGCCGAGATCCTTGATCACATGCAGGAAACCGGCGCGACCCACGGCCCCCGGGACATCGAATCCGCCGGCTGCCGGCGGTACCTCGCTTATCGGGTTTTTCACCGAAGCGCGTACGGCCCCCCGAGCATCGGTTTCCGCATTGATCTTCCCCATCGGGCCGTTACCCTCGACGATCAGCGCCAGGCGCTGGTCGCCCTTGAGCAGGCCCCCCATGAGCGCCGCCCCGGTCGCCAGTCGGCCCAGCGCGACGGTTGCGGTCGGATCGGTCCCCTGCCGTCGCCGGCACTCTTCGACCAGTTCGCCCGTTTCGGCGGCCACACCGCGCATTGTTCCGTCCCGGGTGATGATTCGCATCATTCTGTCGGACATGCCCGCTCCCCCTGCCAGGCCGGTTCCTGTGAAGAGAACCGGTAAAAAACGGCCGGTCTCTTGTTCTGAGAGGCCATTGACGCTATGATTACTGACTGATATCAACTGAACTTGCGGTGACGATGCTAATCGATGATTCAACCGCTGACAAGCTGTTTTCAGCAAGGAGGATGGCGTCGCAAAAAATCCGCCCCACCGCGTTACGGCGTTTTTTCAGGACCTCGACATACCAGTGTATGCCTTCGCCCCTGAAAAACCACCAAGCCTTGTGGGACAAAATTTTTGCTTAGCCATCCACAAAGTTTTTACGAGTCCATCAAGGAGGAGAGATGAAAATCATTCTGCCCGTAGCCGGCAAGGGAACCCGGTTGCGACCCCATACCCACACCCGGGCCAAATCGCTGGTTCAGGTCGCCGGAAAAACGGTCCTCGAGCATATTGTCGATCGCCTGCTCGATCTGGATATCGACGAAGTCATTTTCATCACCGATGAGAACGGCGACCAGATCAAACAGTTCATGGCGGAGAAGTATCCCGAGCTTTCCTGCTGGTACACCGTGCAGGAGGAGCGTCTCGGACCGGCGCATGCCGTGGCACTGGCCGCACCGCGTATCGCAGAAGGCGACGACGTTCTGGTCGTTTTCAACGACACCATCTTCGTCACCGATCTGACGCGTATCCCGCAGCTGTCCGCCGATTGCGACGGCCTTATCTATTCCAGGGAAGTGGAGGACTACCAGCGCTTCGGCGTCAATGTCGTGGAGGACGGCTTCATCGTCGATATGGTCGAAAAGCCCGACACCCCGATTTCGCGCCTGGCCCAGGTCGGTCTTTACTATCTCAAGAACGGCCCCGGCTTCATGAGGGCCATCGAAGAGACGATCGCCGCCGGAGAAACGGTCAAGGGCGAATATTACCTGCCGTCGGTCTTCATGCGCATGATCGGCCAGGGCCGGAAATTCCGCGCCCCGCAGATCGATGCCTGGCTCGATTGCGGCAAGCCGGAAACCCTGCTCGAAACCAACCGCTACCTGCTCGGGGAACGGCATCACTGTCACGGCGAATCTGTCGACTCCATCCTGATCGAGCCGGTGCATATCGCCAGGGGAGCAGTCATCCGCAATTCGATCATCGGTCCGAACGTATCCGTCGCTCCCGACTGCCGGATCGAAAGGAGCATTGTTCGCGACGCCATCATCAACTCGGACACCGAAGTGTACGACATGAGCCTCGAAGAGAGCATCATCGGCGGGTATGTCAAGCTGGCCGGTTCCTCCCGGCGGTTGAATATCGGGGATCATTCCCTGATCGAGATGGACGGGTAGGGACGCTGTGCCGGCTATGACGATCGAATCGCTGCTTCCATATCTGCTTCCGCCCCTGCTCGGGGCGATCATCGGCTATGTCACCAACTATGTCGCCATCCGCATGCTTTTCCGGCCCCTGCACCCCTGGCGCATCGCAGGCATACGCCTGCCCCTGACCCCGGGGATCATACCGTCCAAGCGCGGTGAGCTTGCCGAGAAGATGGGGGACATGGTCGGCAGCCATCTTATGACCTCGGAGGACGTCGGCCGGGCTCTGGAGAAGGAGAGTTTCCGACGGGATCTGCAGGGGGCGGTGAATGAGAAACTCGGTCAACTTTTCGATCGCGAGCTGGGGCCGGTGGAATCCATGGTGCCGAACCGGTATCGTCTCCGTTTTCGGGAACTGACCGACCTGGTGCGCTGGAAGCTGACCAAGGCTGTTTTCGACTATGTGGGAAGCGACGAATTCGAAGCGAAGCTGCGGGAGTATTTCAACAGAAAGAGTGGCGAGTTCCTTTCCCGGGACCTGGAGAGCTTTCTCACCCCTGAGCGTTATGAGGAGCTGCGGCGTCACCTCGACGAGCGCATCGGCAGCTTCCTCGGATCCGATCAGGTTGCCGAGACGGTGGGGCATTTCGTCGATCGTAAGACCGACAAGTGGCTGCGCAGCGACCGCCCTCTGCGCGAGTTGCTGCCCGAGGATCTGGTGGAGGTTGTCCTCGTCCAGATGGAAAAGGAGATCCCCCCGCTGCTGGAAAAGTTCGGCGGCATGCTTTACGACCCGGCTTTTCGTAAACGCCTGGTCAAGAAAGGCAAGGAGGGGATCGAGCAGTTTCTCGATTCTCTGGGCGGATTATCCGGAGTGCTGGCCGGGTTCATCGATATGGATAAGGTCTATGCGCGCATTCCGGAATTCCTCGACCAGGCAGGTGACGAGATAGCCCGCTGGCTGCGCGAGGAGAAAACGCAGGACCAGGTCGCGGAGGCGCTGCGCGAACGTATCGATCAGTTGCTGGATCGCTCCCTGAACGATTACCTTGAAAAGATGCCCTACGAAAAGGTGGCGGGCGTCCGCCGTTTTCTGCGTGACAAATCGATATCCCTCGTTCAGAGCCGCAAGACAACCGATGCCGCCCTCGGACTGGTAGAGAAGGGCGCCGACCGGCTGAAGGATCGCTCCTTCGCCTCGTTGCTCGAAAGAACGCTGCCTGAAGGCGGTCTCGATCGCAGCCGGGAGGCCCTGATAGAGCGGATTCTCTCAACGCTTCGATCGCCTGCTGCCAGGGAAGCCTTCGAGCAGGTTCTGGAGCAGAAGATGGAAGAGTGGCTGTACCGTCGCTCCCTCGGCCGCCTCTCCTCGCGGATTCCTGCCGATGTCAGGGAGGAGATCGAGGAGGGACTGTATCTGCAACTGGTCGAGTTGATCAAGAAGGAAGTTCCTCCCCTGGTGGAATCCCTGAATGTCAGTCGCATCGTTGAGGAGAAGGTCAATTCCCTGGACATCATTCAGGTCGAGGGACTGCTCATGGGCATCATGCGCGAACAGTTCAAGTACATCAACATCTTCGGCGCCATTCTCGGTTTCGTCATCGGACTGGTGAATCTCGCCGTATTTGCCATCAACTGAGAATCGCTGGCCGGAGGAGCTAGAATTCCAGACCCAACTGGGCCGTGACCATGTTCCGGGTATCCGCCCCGTCGCCGAATGAGTCGAATTCGCCGCGCAGGTATTCGAGCGACAGGGAAACATTTTCCCGCACTCCCCAGGAGGTGCAGATACCGTACTGGGTTTCGGGATGCCCACTGAATTCGTCGCTGCCCTCATAGCGCGCTGACAGCTCCAGTACTTCGGACGGATACCACGCCAGCTCCAGATTCCAGGCCAGAGGGCGATCGCCCACTCCGTTTCCGTCGGCATCCATATCGGCGGCAGAGAATGTGCTGTCGGCTCCGAGGACTTCGCCTGTCACATGGAAGCCTTCGGGTTCGAGTGTAAAAAAGGCGCTCCAGCCGCCAACACGCCCCTCAAAGGTGTCCCCGACCAGTTCGGCATCGCTCTCCGCCAGATCGGAGATGTAGCTGGCGCCCAATGTCAGCCCCTCGGCCGGAGTGGAACTTACGGAGAGGCCCCAGTCGCGGATGTGGTCTTCCTGATCACCCTCTTTATCGGCGTCGCCGTTGAATATATAGGCACTGATGGTGACGATGTCGTTGCCGTAGCCTCCGAGAAGAGCCGTTTCCCGGGTTTCGCCCAGCTCCAGTGTGAGCGGGTCGCTGATCAAATGACTGTGGAAGACGCCGAAGGGTACGTACTGCTGGCCGAGGCGGCCGAACCAGACATCGTTGCTGAAATTGATCGCGGCTTCGTCGACCTCCAGATCGGTGGCATCCTCCTCGTAAAGAAGGATCAGATCGCCCGTGATCCCTTCGGCGACCTCTACGCCCAGCCCGAGCTGAGCGGTCGCCAGAATGATATCGCTTTCAGACTCGGTGCCGCCGTCCCTGGAATCGATTTCGGCAGCTCCGGCCTCGACCTCGATCAGACCGGAGATAGTGATTTTCTCGGTGATGGCGGTTTTGAGCCCTGCCTGTTTCTTCCCCGCAAGGGTGTGGTAGATTTCGGCCTGCGTTGCTTCAAGATTCTCGATTCTTTCATCGATGCCGTCCCGGGCAGAGACAAAAATCGGAATGGCGAGCAGCACCAGTATTAGAAAAGCCTTTTTCATGACGGAACGATCCTCCTGTGTCATTTAGGTCGGTTGAATATTCTGGTCTCCGTTCCTCAGTGATGATGGCCGTTGCAGTGTGACGTTGTGCCTTCCGCTGCGTCCCGGCTGCAGCAACTCGATTCGGAGCCGCAACCGCAGCCTCCACCGCTCTTTTTCGCCTTGGAGAATTTGCGATATACGTAGAAGGCGGCAGCGGCGATGAGGGCGAATGTGATGAGGGTATCCCAGAGTTCCATAGTTGTATTCCTCTCTGCTTACGAGTATGCGAGTCGAAGGCCTCAGCTCAGAAGGATGGTACCCACCTGGTAAACGGCCACCGCAAGGGCAAAGCCGAGAGCCGTATTGAAGCATGTGGCGAACAGGGCCCAGCGCCATGAGGATTCTTTGGCCATGGTCACCACGGTGACGAAGCACGGCGCATAGAGAAGCACGAAGACGATCAGTGCGATCGCGCTCACAGGAGACCAGGTCGGGTCATTGGCAAGACGGCTGGAGAGAGCCCCGCTGGATTCCGGATCGAGTTCGCCGAGAGAGTAGGCTGTGCCGAAGGTCGAGACGATGACCTCCTTGGCGGCGAATCCGCCGACGAGGGCGATATTGGTGCGCCAGTCGAAACCGGCCAGCTGACTTACAGGCTCGAAAACAGTCCCGATCTTTCCGGCAACGGAATGGCGCAGGGCTGCCTGGCCCTGACGGTTTTCGATTTCTTTAAGCAGAACATCCTGGCGCTCCACGTCTTCCACAGTGGTCATAACCGCCTGACGCTCGGCTTCGAAGGTGCTGATCCGGTCCTCAGGCAGACCGGGAAAGGTCATGGCCGCCCAGAGCAGGATCGATACGGCAAGGATCACCGTTCCCGCCTTCTTGATGTACTGCCAGGCGCGCTCCCAGGTGTGCAGCAGCACCCCGCGGAGCGTCGGCATGCGGTAGGGGGGGAGTTCCATGACGAAAGGGGTCGGATCGCCCTTGATGATGGTCGAGCGCACCAGCTTTGAGACGAGCAGGGCCATGGCCCAGGCGAAGAGGGTAATTGAGAACATCACCAGCGCCTCGTGGTCGGAAAAGAAGGCCGCAACCAGTAAAAGAAAAACAGGCAGTTTGGCGCCGCAGGGCATGAAGGGGGCGGTGAGAAGGGTTGCCAGCTTTTCCTTGGGGCTGCGCAGGGTCCGTGTCGCCATGACGCCTGGCACGGCGCAGCCGCCTGCGATGCCGCCCGAGACGATAAAGGGCATTGCCGAACAGCCGTGCAGGCCGAAGACGCGCAGAACCCGGTCGAGCATGTAGGCGACGCGGGCCATGTAGCCCGAGTCCTCGAGAAAAGAGATCATCAGGAACATGACGGCGATCAGGGGTACGAACCCCAGGACTCCTCCCACCCCGTCGATGATTCCGGAGACCACAAGCGATTGGAGCATCCCCGCGGGAAGGAGAGCGGTGGTCGTGTCTCCGAGCCAGCCGAAGAAGCTTTCCAGCCATCCCATGGGAATTTCGCCGACAGTGAATGTGATGTGGAACATGGCGTAGAGCACGGCGACCATGATCACCGGCCCGAGGGCGCGGTTGGTCAGGACGCTGTCGAGCCTGGCGCTGAAGTCGATGCGGTCGCGCTGGCTTTTCTCCTGAACGACGATGTCCTGTTTGAGGATCGAGTTGATCAGGCCGTAGCGGTAATCGGCGATAATCGCTTCGGGGACGGTCTTCAGGGTCTTGAGGCAGTGGTCGCGTGTTTCCTGCACCATCGTTTCGAGTTGTTCGACAGGCCCGCCGACTTTGCGACCGGCAGCCACGACGTCCTCGTCGGACTCAAGGTATTTAAGGGCCACCCAGCGCGCCGGGTAGCGATCGGTCAGGAAACCGGCGTTTTCGATGATCTCCGACATCTCTTTCAGCACCGGATCGATGTCCGGACCATAAGATATCTCCAGGGGCTCCCATTTGCCGTCTCTTTTTCGGGCGTGAGCCAGGGCCTGGTCGATCAGTTCTTTTTTGCCTTCACCCGAGCGGGCCACCGTTTCGATGATGGGACAGCCGAGTAGTTCCCCCAGCCGTTTGTGGTCGATGCGGATTCCCCTCTTTCGGGCTTCGTCCATCATATTCAGGGCGATAACGACGGGGACGCCGAGTTCGAAGAACTGGACAGCGAGGTAGAGGTGGCGCTCGAGCTTGGTGGCGTCGGCGATGTCGATGACGATGTCCGGGCGCTCATCGACCAGAACCTTTCGGGCCACCAGCTCTTCCTCGGAATAGGCGGAAAGGGAGTAGCAGCCGGGCAGGTCGATGACGTTGACTTTGACGTCATTGACGTTGAACGTCCCTTCCTTGCGATCGACAGTGATGCCGGGATAGTTCCCGACCCGCTGGCGGGCCCCGGTGATGGCATTGAAAAGTGTGGTTTTACCCGAGTTTGGATTGCCTGCAAAGGCGATCGTCGCGGTTGTACTCATTGTTCTCCCTCCACCTTTTCGATCATGATGTAATCCGCTTCATTGTTTCGTAGAGTCAAAACGAAATCCCGCACCCGCAAGGCGACGGGGTCCCTTAGGGGGGCCCTTCCGACGACCTCCACGGTGGTGCCCGGCGTCAATCCCATATCCCGAAGGCGGCGATTGATTTCGCCCTGGGCGTTGACCGATGCGATCCGGGCCTTCTTGTTGACTTCCAGGGTGCGTAAAGAACTCGGCATGATGTTGCTCCTTGTCAATTTTCAGTCTGTATAGGAATATCGGAATACGAGAACCGGACGAGCCGGGCGAAAATGAAATCGGTTTTCACTTATAGCGAAGCCGGGTCGGGGAGTCAAGGAAAAAATGAAAATCCTTTTCAATAAGAAAATCGAATATTCAAGGAAGGGTTTTCCGTGGAATCCGGAAGGAAAAAGAGGGGCATTTTGCGAGGAACTGAAACGGGGTAAAAAGGCGATTATTTTCTGTCGTCAAATCAGCGGGAATTTCAGTTAAACGCCCCTGTCGACTTGGTGCCCAGAGCTTTTCGCGATTCAACACCGGTGAAAGCTGAGTCGGCCACATAGGACAGGACATAAAAGATTGCTGCCATGAAGAGCACGAAGAGGTAAAACCGGAACATCAGCCCGGGATTGATGATCGTCATAATCGCCATGACGACGAGGAAGAGTATGACGAAGACGGGATAGGAATGGTAAAGGCCGACGGTCCAGGAAACAAAGCTGTCAAAGTTCATGCTGGCTCCGCAAAAGGCAAGGCCGGCTCCTTCGGAATCCGGCTCGATACATGCGACTATTATACGCTGAGGAGGAGAAATCTCAAAGCAGGATAATGACGCCTCATTGCCCTTTTTGTTTGTAGAAGACCAGTTCCCACTCACTGCTTTCCATGTCTTGTCGCAGGATATAGGTGTCTTCGTCAACGGTGCGGATTTTGAAATACCGATGATCGGGTGCGAGCCAGCGATCGAGAATGTCCGCCACTTCGAAACTGCTGTTGCCGAGGGTCATTCGGCGCGGCGTCTCTTCCCCTCGATAGCCGGCATAGCATTCGACCCGCACCGGAATGACCCTGGGCGATTCAGCCACGTCGCTCACGCTCTCTGAATTGCTCGTTGCCGACCAGGCGCACCAGGTCGCTGATCTGTTCCGCCAAGACCTCGAGGACGTCGTCCAGAGTCAGAATACCTGCGAGGGTGCCCTCGGAGGAGGCGACCGGCACCCGTCTCACACCGCGCGTACGCATATTTTTGACGGTTTGGAGGAGGTCGTCAGCTTCTTTGACGATCAAGGGATCGAAACTCATGGCATCCCCGACGCTTATCCTCGACAAGTCTATCTCCTCCGCGATCAGCTCAACGACGATATCGCGATCAGTCAGTATGCCGACCGGAATCTGTCCCGTTCCACGCGGTTCGGTGACGACGACATCTCCGACATGGTACTGTCGCATCAGCTTGGCGGCTTCAAGAATTGTCATGTCCCGATCGCCCACGACGACTTCGCGATTGCAGAATTCACCTGCCGAAAACATCTCTCCTCCTTTCCCGCTGCAGGCGGGCCCCTTTACCGGTTTTTTTCTTCGCCTTCGATCAGGGGGACGAAGGCGACACCGAGCACGTCGCGGGTGGATGTCTCTCCCTGCTCGTCTTTTTCGACTATCATCAATTTCTGGGGCATGTAGGGCTTGCCGATCGGGATAACCAGCTGCCCGCCGGACTTCAGCTGATCCACGAGTGGTTGCGGAATTTTCGGTGCGGCGGCGGTGACTACGATCCCGTCGTAGGGGGCATGTTCCTCCCAGCCCTGATACCCGTCGTGGCAGCTCACGAAGACGTTGTTGTAGCCGAGGCGCTTCAGATTCGCTTCAGCCTTCTCAGCGAGCGAGCCGACCACTTCAACGGAATAGACCCGATCCACCAGCTCTGCGAGGATGGCCGCCTGGTAGCCCGAGCCGGTGCCGATCTCCAGGATCACGTCGTCCGGACGAGGGTTCAGCAGATCGGTCATCAGAGCCACCATGAAAGGTTGGGATATCGTCTGTCCTTCCCCGATCGGCAGAGGCTGGTTGGCGAAGGCCCGTTTGCGGTTCTGCTCGGGAACGAATTCGTCGCGGGGAATCTTCTCCATCGCCTGCAGTACGCGAGGGTCGAGGGAGGAGCGGCCGGTCATCTCCTGCGTCATCTCCATTTCCCGTTCGATGGTCCGGACCATCTCCTTGCGGTCCGCTTCCCTGGAACTCGAGCTCTGATTCATGCCATCACCTCCTTTACCAGGATTTATACAGTCAAGTTTAACTGTTCCTAAGAAAAAAGCCACATCCATCACCTTGAAAAAGGGTGATTTTGCCGCAAAATGGCTCCTGTTGACAATGGGCAGGAAAGCGGGTTATCAAAGGGGAAAATTTATCTGTCAGGAAAGGACCATTGCATGATACGCGCTGAAAAAGGAGATACGGTTACGGTTCACTATACCGGCCGTTTGAATGACGGGAGGATCTTCGACGCCTCACCGGAGGAACAGCCGTTGCGTTTTATCATCGGCAAGGGGGAAGTGATCCCCGGCTTTGAAGAGGCGATCGAGGGGATGTACAAGCTGGAGCAGAAAACGGTGACCATTGCCCCGGACAAGGCTTACGGTCTGCCGGAAGAGCAATATATCGAGGAGCTGCCCCTGGCCGATCTGCCGGACGATCTGCAGCTGACGGTCGGCGGACAGCTCGAAATCACCTCTCAGAGCGGCGATCGTCTGCTTGTGATGATCTCCGATCTGAGCGAGGAGACCGTGACGCTGGACGGGAACCATCCTCTGGCCGGAAAGGATCTTGTCTTCGATATCACCCTGAAGGACGTTCAGAAGGCTTCGGCCGAATAGTTCGGATGCGATCCCGATTGCACCTCCTGCGACAAAAAGGCCCGCGCGATACCATCGCGCGGGCCTTTTACATCGGGGAAGCACCGTCTCCTCCCGCTGCGTTGACAACCCCCTTCCCCGCGTTAATCTGATAGTAGGTTTTTCAAAAAATGATGTGTCAAAACTTCGGAAAGGAGTGACCATGAAAAAAGATATCCAGGAAAAGCTCCGAAAACGTCTGCTCCAGGAGCGGGAAGACCTTCTTGACGAAATGCGCGAGCAGGTGTCCCAGGCGGCCGCACTGCGAGACGAAGGCAGCGCCGATGTCGCCGATGCCGGCCTGACGGATGATATCCGGGAACATCTCCATCTGCTCAGCGAACGGCAGCGGGAAAGAATCTTCGATCTTGATGAAGCGATCGAAAGGCTTGAAAGAGGGACTTACGGTCTGTGCGCCGAATGCGAAGAGCCGATCGACGTCCATCGTCTGGAGGCACATCCCGAAGCGAGACTCTGCCTGGACTGCAAGGCCGAAGCGGAAGAGCAGGAGAAGACCAGGCAAGGCCCGACTCGGGGAAGGCTCTAGAGACTATCGCATCTTGTGCTATTCCCGGGCCCCTGAGGCACCGCAGGCCGGACAGCCCTGAAGTCGCAAAGGCCTTTCCAGGTGGCTGCGCTCCAGCAGGTCGGCCTCATTGAAGATCTCGCCGGTCGGTCCATCGGCCACCACTTTTCCGTCGTGCAGAACAATGGTCCGTTCGCACAGGTCCAGAACGAGGTCGAGGTCGTGGGAGGCGATGATCTTGGTGTGATGGAAGGACATCAACAGGCCCATCATGGTCCGTCGCCCCTGAGGGTCGAGTCCGCTGGACGGTTCATCCATCACGAGAATGTCGGGCGACATGGCCAGCACTGTGGCGATCGCCACGGAGCGCTTCTCGCCTCCGGAGAGACGATGCGAAGGCCGGTCGCGCAGGTGCAGAGCTGACACTTTGTCAAGTGCTTGTTCGACATGCCTTTCCACCTGCTCCGCCTCCAGCCCGAGATTGAGCGGGCCGAACGCCACATCGTCGAACACCGTCGGCATGAACAGCTGATCGTCGCAGTTCTGGAACACCATTCCGACCGTCCGCCGCACGTCCTGCAGAGTTTTCCTTGTCAGAAAAAAGTCTCCGATGCGCACTGTCCCTGCAGTCGGGGTGATGTAGCCGTTGAGGTGATGCAGCAGGGTCGACTTGCCGGCACCGTTGGCTCCGACGATGGCGACCGACTCGCCATGGGTGATCCGGAAGGAGACGTCGTCGATAGCGGAGGTCCCGTCCGGATAGGCATAAGCGAGGTTTTTGACTTCCACAATATGGTGGCTCATCGGGCGATCTCCAGAGCGAAGCGTCCCAGCATGTCGGGCAGGTTGGCGGTACGGGCCAGGATGAAAAAAGCAGACCAGCCGGCGGTGAACAGCACCTCTGGCATCCCGATATGCCCTGGTCGGAAGATGCGGATCTCTCCGTCGAATCCGCGGCTGAGCATCGCTTTGTGGATACGCTGCGCCCGGTCCAGGGTCCTCAGCAACAACTGTCCGATCATGTGGCCGTAGACCCGCATTCCCCGTCCCCGGCCGTGAAAAGAGCGCAGGCTGCGGGCTCGCACCATGCGCATCGCTTCATCGGTGAGCACGAAGATGTAGCGATAAATGAAGAGGAGCTGGACCGCGAAAACCCGGGGAACGCCGAGTCGGTCCAGGGCCCTGCAAACGGCAGGAAAACTGGTCGTGGCAATCAAGATCAGAGCGGCGCCGACAGTCAGGATGAAGCGGAGAAGTATCGACAGAAACGAAATCCACCCGCCGCTGATTCCAAGAGGCCCGATCCTCAGCAGGGTCTCCTGGTCGATCAGCGGGTTGAAAATGCCGATCATCACGGCGAAGGGCGCCACCAGGAGAAGCTTTTTCAGGAGATAGCCGGTCGGCAGGTCGCCGAGGGCGATCAGGGTCGCCGGAAAGAGGAGAAACGGCAGCAGGGCCGAGACCTGATATTTTCCGAAAGAGGCGATGCAGACGATGAAAACCAGGGTGGTGATCAGCTTGGCACGCGGGTCGAGGCGGTGAATGGCTGTGTCGTGATAAGACAGCGTGTCGAGGTAGCCGATGTCGAAGACGCTCAGATCGATTTTCCCCATGCGGCTACTCCGGTTTTCCTGCTTGTAAATACGGTTCTTCGTATCGAAAACCTTAATAAAGGTAGATCTCACTGTCAACTCGCAACGGAAGGATGTTCTGGCTTTTGGCCGATGAAAG
>JAWOCM010000123.1:0-18799 GCA_046483795.1 Desulfuromonadales bacterium
CCAACCATGGAGTATCCCTTGAACCCCAACGGGTCTCAGAACGCTATCGCCGGCATCTGTGACGAAACGGGCCGGCTTTTCGGAGTGATGCCTCATCCCGAAGCCTACCTTCACCGCACCCATCATCCCCGCTGGACGCGCGAGGACGATCTGCCCGAAGAGGGGATGGGGGTTTGGCTTTACCAAAATGCGGTCCATTTTATCCGGGCGGAACTCCTCTAATGAAAATGGAGGGGTATCATTTTCCTCCGTATTTATGGTAAATTGACAATGACCCGGCGGGGACTGACTTGACCGGGTCAACTCATGCTTGCGACCCGGAACGGAGCTCTCGTGATCGAGAGCTTCGACCATGAAGGAGTATATCAAGTCAATGTTCGATAAATTCAAGGACGAGTGTGGTGTCTTCGGAATTCACGGCCACCCAGAGGCCGCCAACCTGACTTATCTCGGGCTGTACGCTCTCCAGCATCGCGGTCAGGAGAGCTGCGGCATTGTTTCCAGCAACGGCCATCAACTTCATGCCCACAAGGGGATGGGTCTGGTCGCCGATGTGTTCAAGCAGGATGAGGTTTTCCAGCGGCTTCCCGGCAAGGCGGCTATCGGTCACGTTCGTTACTCGACGGCAGGCGGCAATGATTTCAAGAATTGCCAGCCGATCATGGTGGATTATGCGCGAGGCAGCATTGCGGTTGCCCATAACGGCAACCTGGTCAATGCTCAGGAGGTGCGCAATCGGCTTGAGCACGAGGGATCGATCTTCTCGACTATAGCCGATACCGAAGTCCTCATCCATCTCATCGCCAAGGCCAAAAGCGATCAGCTGCACGAGCGTATTACCGAGGCGATGTACCAGGTCAAAGGGGCCTATAGTCTTGTCTTTATGACCGAGACCCGGCTGGTGGCTCTTCGGGACCCCAACGGATTTCGTCCTCTGGTGCTCGGCAAGCTTGACGGTGCTTATATCGTCGCTTCTGAAACCTGCGCCCTCGACCTGATCGAGGCCCAGTTCATCCGGGAGATCGAACCGGGGGAGATGGTGGTCGTCGACAAAAACGGGCTCCATTCCTACTTCCCCTTCAACAAAGCGTATCCCTCGCCCTGCATTTTCGAATTCATCTATTTTGCGCGGCCCGACAGCACGATTTTCAATCGGCAGGTTTATCAGGTCCGCAGGGATTTCGGACGCCAGTTGGCTCGCGAACATCCGGTCGATGCCGATATCGTTGTACCGATCCCCGACTCGGGCGTACCCGCATCCATCGGATACGCCGAAGAGAGCGGGATTCCCTTTCAGCTCGGATTGATCCGCAACCATTACGTCGGCCGGACCTTTATAGAGCCGCAGCAGTCGATCCGCCATTTCGGCGTCAAATTGAAGCTCAATCCTGTTCGCGAGATCATCGAGGGCAAACGGGTCGTGGTTGTCGACGATTCGATCGTTCGCGGCACCACCGCCCGCAAAATCATCAAGATGATCCGCAATGCCGGTGCTGCCGAGGTCCATGTGCGTATCTCGAGCCCCCCGACCAATTATCCCTGCTTCTACGGCATCGACACCCCAACGCGCAAGGAACTGATTGCCAGCTCCCATACCGTCGAGGAGATCAACCGGTATATCACCTCCGATACCCTGGGGTATCTCTCCCGCATGGGGATGCTCGAAGCTGCGGGTCTCAGCCCCGAAAAAACGGGGCGTTTCTGCGACGCCTGTTTCAGCGGAGAGTACCCGGTGAAATTCCCGCGTCTGAAGGCCGACAGCCAGCTGGGGCTTTTTTGAACGGATTTATAACCCCAAACAGGTCGTCTTAACGCAATGGCGCAAAGATTGGGGAGCATGACGCAAAGAAAGGCAAGAAGGGGATTCGTCCCTACATATACTGGGGAGGCATTGTTATGACTGAACAGGAGAGAGACGAGCTGATGCAGATCGTTCGCGAGCTGTCGTACGAAGAGCGCGAAGTGACCCTGGCATCCGGCCGCAAGAGCAATTTCTACTTTGACGGGAAACAGACAACCCTGCATGCCAGAGGCGGACTGCTTGTCGGCAAGGCGTTCTGGAAGGAAGTTCAGGCTTTCGGTGAAGATATCGACGGGGTCGGCGGACTGACCATGGGAGCCGATCCGATCGCAACTGCAACGAGCATCGCCGCCGCTCTCGACGGAGAGGATGCTCATGCATTCATTATCCGCAAGGAGCCCAAGGGGCACGGAACCGGTCAGTGGCTCGAAGGACGCAAGAATCTTCCGCCCGGCTCCCGTGTTGTCATCGTCGAAGACGTCACAACGACCGGTGGCTCTTCGATGAAAGCGGTTGAAAGAGCCGAGGAGGAAGGTCTGAATGTTCTCGGCATCGTTACTCTCGTGGATCGGGAGGAGGGGGCGAGAGAGAACATCGAGAAGGGCGGCCAGAGTCTGCGCGCTGTTTTCACCCGAACCCAGGTGGTCGGCTGACACGCGGACAAGCAGCCGCCTCAGAACAAAATCAAAAGGGATGCCGTCGGCATCCCTTTTTTTGTCAGGTCAGGATTTCGGAAGAGGTCGCTTATTCGTACTCATCGTCTTTCGATATGGTGAAGACCTGCTGCACACCGTCCTGGATTTCCAGTTCTTCGAGAGTCAGGCGACTGGTGTCTCCGATGACGCCGATAATGACGCGGTTGGCACCGGTGGATTGGTGAAAATCGAAATCCTTGTCGGAAAGGAAGTGCTTGATGGCCTGCAACTGTTCTTCGGAGACGTTCTTCTTCATGACAATCAGCATGTCCGGGGCCCTTTCGTGCGTATGCGTTCGAGGCTGCGGGATTCGTCGATGACGCGTTCGAACAGACGGATGATGGCGCTGTCGTCCAGGGGGCCCTGGTTTGCAGCTTTCATGGCATCAAAGATGCGTTTTTCTCTGCCCGGGTCATAAACAGCTATACCTTTTTCTTTCTTGACCTCGCCGATTTTCAGGGCCAGGCTGGCACGCTCGTTGAAAATCTCGAGAAGCTGGCGGTCCAGGGCATCGATTTTTTTGCGGGCCTCGTCGATATTCACGTCTTTACCTCGTTTTTCCGATCAGAATTCCTTGAACAGAACCGTGTCGACCTTGAAGTTCTCATCGTCGCGTTCGGGATAGTCGATATTGTAATGCAGGCCGCGGCTTTCCTTGCGTCTGAGAGCGCTTCGCACGATCAGCTCGGCGACAAGGGATATGTTGCGCAGTTCGATGAGATCGGAAGTGACGTAGAAATCCCAGTAATAATCGTTGATCTCTTCCTGAATCATCTTGATGCGGCGCAACGCCCTTACCAGACGTTTGTTCGAGCGGACGATCCCGACGTAATTCCACATACAGCGGCGTATTTCGTCCCAGTTATGGGAAACCACCACTTCTTCATCGCTGTCTCTGGCGCTGCCGGGATCCCACGGTTCGATAGACGGAAAGGACGGAGGAGCCTCCTCCAGTCGAGCTATCGTGTTTTCGGCGGCTTTCGAGGCATAGACCACCCCCTCGAGCAAGCTGTTGCTGGCCAGGCGGTTGGCTCCGTGCAGGCCGGTACATGCGACCTCGCCGATGGCGTACAGATTCCTGATGTCGGTTTCGCCGGATTGATCGACCCGAATGCCTCCGCAAAGGTAGTGGGCCGCCGGGACGACCGGGATCGGCTCCCTGGTCATGTCGATACCGTAGGAAAGGCAGGTCTCGTAGATATTCGGAAAGCGGTCCTTGATATAGGAGGCTTCGCGATGAGTCATGTCGAGATAGACGCAGTCATCACCGTGGATCTTCATCTCATTGTCGATGGCCCGGGCCACCACATCTCGAGGGGCAAGATCTTTTCGTTCATGGTATTCGCCCATGAATTCCGTTCCGTCGCCCCGTTTAAGGATACCGCCTTCGCCCCTGACCGCTTCCGAGATCAGCAATCTTTTGGCCTGAGGGTGATAGAGGGTGGTGGGATGGAACTGCATGAATTCCATGTTGGCGACAGAAGCTCCGGAGCGGTAGGCCATTGCGATGCCGTCGCCGGTGGCGATATCGGGGTTGCATGTAAAGAGATAGACCTTTCCGGCGCCGCCCGTGGCCAGAATGGTGAAGCGGGCCCCGAACGTTATGATCTCGCCCGAATCGCTTTCGAGGACGTAAGCACCGAGACAGATATTGGGTGACATCCTCCGATGACGGACCTTCGCCTCTGTAATCAGGTCGACGGCACAGTGATTTTCGTAGACGTTGATATTCGGATGGCTTTTGACCGCCTCGATGAGCGCCCGTTCGATCTCCTTGCCCGTGATGTCCTTGGCGTGCAGAATGCGCCGGGCGCTGTGTCCGCCTTCGCGAGTCAGGTCGTATTCTCCTGAGGTGTTGCGGGAGAACTTGACGCCCCAGTCGATCAGGGACTCGATGGCGGCCGGTCCCTCCTGGACCACGTTGCGCACGATCTTTTCCCGGGCCAGGTGGGCGCCGGCGACAATGGTGTCCCGAACGTGAGCGTCGAAACTGTCTTCTGTCGAAAAAACCGATGCGATGCCACCCTGGGCCAGGTTGGTTGCGGTTTCGGCAAGTTCTTTTTTAGTAACAATGGCAACGGTGCCTCTGTCGGCGACCTTGAGGGCATAGGAGAGACCGGCAATTCCGGAACCGATAACAAGGAAATCGGTTGTAATTTTCATGGTAAAGTCCAGTACATAAAAAGAGCTCCTGCTCGAAATTTAATACATTCCGTCAGCATTATCAGGGCGCCCAAACCCGATGTCAAGGCTTTTGCCAGGTGAGTCTCTGTTGAAACCTTGAAGCTTTTCCGCTATAGTTCGCCTGAAAATATTGGAGAAATGTGATGAACTGTTCCATGAGGTTTCTTTTCGAGGTGCTGGTGGTTCTGTTTCTGGGCTGCACCGTTCTTTCTTCTCCCGTCATGGCCGATATCTATCGGCATGTTGACGAGAATGGCGTGGTGCATTTTACCAATGTTCCGACCGGGGGAGGGTACTCCTTTTATGCCGGGGAGCGTCAAAAATCAGAGTCGCAGGATCTGGCGCAGCTTGTTCGCCATTACAGTCACAAATTCAATCTCGAAGAGGCGCTCGTTCATGCTGTGATCAAGGTTGAGAGCGATTACCAGCCGCAAATCGTCTCCACAAAAGGGGCGATGGGACTGATGCAGCTCATTCCGGAAACGGCCCGCGACATGATGGTGGATAATCCCCTGGATATCGAGCAGAACGTTCGAGGAGGATGTCGTTATCTGCGCCTGATGCTCACCCGTTTCGAAGAGAACCTCGATCTGGCCCTGGCGGCGTATAATGCCGGTCCGACAACGGTATCCAAATACCGTGGAATACCGCCGTACAAGGAAACCCGCAACTACGTCAAGCGCGTGAAACATTACCTCGCCAAATTTCGCAACAGCAAGGACTACCACTTATGAACAATACCGGCCTGTTCAACCTTCCCAACATGCTGACTCTCGGGCGGGTCGCGGCGGTCCCTGTTCTGATCGTTCTGCTTTTCTTCGACACTCGTACTGCGGGATTATGGGCTGCCGTCATCTTCTCTCTGGCGGCCTTCACGGATTGGCTCGACGGCTATCTTGCCCGCAAGATGGAGATTGTGACCATCCTCGGCAAGTTTCTGGATCCTCTGGCCGACAAACTGATTACCATGGCCGCATTTGTCATGCTGATCCCTCTGGGCAGAGTCCCGGCCTGGGCCGTTTTTCTGATCCTTGCCCGTGAAATGATCATCACCGGGCTGAGATCAATCGCTTCTTCCGAAGGAGTGGTCATCGCGGCAAGTCAACTGGGGAAGTACAAGACCATTTTCCAGATGATCGCCATCGTCTGTCTGCTCCTGCATTATGACTATTACTGGTTTTTCGGTCTGGAATGGGAGATATTTCATGTCAGCATGCAGAATGTCGGCACTTTCTTTTTCTATGTGGCCCTCTTTTTAACCCTCTGGTCGGGGTTTGACTACCTCTTCAAATTCTTCAAGGTTGTCGCCCGCTAGCACCGACCGGGCCGTTTTCAGAATGCCCGAAATTTTTCTTGACTTGCCAAACTGCTTTTGGTAGAAATGTCCGCGCTCGACACGAAACACGTCTTTTCCGAGCGGGAATAACTCAGTGGTAGAGTGCAACCTTGCCAAGGTTGAAGTCGCGGGTTCGAATCCCGTTTCCCGCTCCAGAAATTCCAGCGGCTGATCCGTCCACGGGTCAGCCGCTTTTTTGTCTGCTGGTGAATTTCCTCCTCTTGCAGGCTTGCCATCGACCCGCCGTCGGATATGTTATCCTGAAAAGGATCATTTTCACGATGAAGGGGGGACGATGTGACCCGACTCCTGCTTCTTGCCCTGACCATTCTCGTATTTCTTGCCGGTGCCTTTCTCGGAACGGCAATGTATTACATGCCGCCGGACCGCGACATCATGTGGTTTCTTGCGGCCGGGATGGCCGTTCTCGGCGTGGTCGGGATGCTGCGTCTTGCGGGACTGCGGTTCTGCCTGACCGCGATCGGATCGACTGCCCTGGCGCTGTGGGCGGTGACGTTTTTCGTCTGGCCGCCGACCGTTTCGCCTCCCCTGGGTGTTGCCGACAATGGTCCAGCGAAGGAAAGCTCGGAGAGACCGCTTGCGGACCTCGAAACGGTCGAATTGGAGGTGCCGGAGCGTTACCGCCAGGGAGTCTTCGAACAGCGCCATGAACTCCGTGTGCCGCCCGGCGCGCGGATCGCTGTGTTTGCCGCCGGCCTCGAGGGACCCCGCCTGATGTCGGTGACGCCGGATGGGGATATTCTGGTTTCCGAGCCGGGTGCTGACCGGATCCGCCTTCTGAGAGACGATGACGGGGACGGAGTTGCCGAGACGCTCATCACCTATGCCGATGAGCTGCAACGTCCACACGGGCTTGCTTTTCACGGCCAGGATCTCTATGTGGCCGAAACGGGACGGCTGTCACTGCTGCGGGATGAAAACGGCGACGGACGTGCAGATATCCGGCGAACCATCAGTCGCGACATACCGGGGGCAGGGGGGCACTGGACACGCACCGTCGTCGTCGCGGATGATGGTACCGCCTATGTGTCCGCCGGTTCGAGCTGTAATGTCTGCGAAGAAGAGGACCCGCGGCGCGCCGCCGTTCTCGAATTCGAACCAGGTGGAAAAGAGGCGGAGATATTTGCCCGGGGCCTGCGCAACAGCGTCGGGCTGGCTCTTCATCCCGACACCGGTGAACTCTGGGGAAGCGACAACGGACGCGATATGCTCGGAGACGATCTGCCGCCTGAAGAGATCAACCTGATCCGGAAGGGGAATGACTACGGCTGGCCCTACTGCTACGGCGACAGGACTCCTGACCCGAAGTACGACAGGAAGGATCGCTGCCAGGAGACCGCTCCGCCCCAGGTGACCATGCAGGCCCATTCCGCTCCTCTCGGCATAACATTCGGCAAGGATCTGGATTTTCCGGAATCCTACCGGAAGATGCTCTTTGTGGCCTTTCACGGCTCCTGGAACCGTTCCGTGCCCACCGGCTACAAGCTCGTCGGTATCCCCTTTGAAGATGGTCGCCCTGTCGGCGGCCCGTTCGATATTCTCAGCGGCTGGCTGCAGGGCAGAACGGCGTGGGGGCGTCCGGTTGCACCCCTGGTCGGCCCAGACGGAGCGCTTTACCTTTCAGACGACCGCACAGGGGCGATTTATCGGATCTGGTTTCCGGACCGGCAATAAAAATGTCCTTAAGCATAGCAAGGGAGGGTATATTATGGCTGTTGTTGAAGTGAGCATTACACCTCTGGGAACAGGGACGCCTGGGGTAGCCGAGTACGTGGCCGGCTGTATCAAGGTCCTGCAGGAGACCGGCCTTAAATATCAGTTGACGTCGATGGGAACGATTATCGAGGGCGATATCGGAGAGGTTCTGGAGGTGGTGCGCCGCATGCATGAAGAGCCCTTCGCCGCAGGGGCGGTTCGCGTATCGACCTTGATCAAGATCGACGACCGGCGCGATAAGGCGGCCCATACCATAGAAGGTAAGGTCAGTTCCGTCAGCGAGAAATTATGAGACTGAAAGCCGTCATATTTGACTTCGACGGCATAATCGCCGACACGGAACCGCTGCATTTTCGCGCTTTTCTTACTGTTCTCAAGGCCGAAGGCATCTCATTGACCTGGGATGAGTATCTCGAAAGGTATATCGGATTCGATGATCGCGACATGTTGCGTACCGTTTTTGCCGATCACAACAAAGATCTCACGCCCAGACGGATGTCGGAGCTGATAGCTCGCAAGGCGGAGTGTTTTATTGATGCGGTCGATCAGGGAGTTGAAGCCTGTCCCGGAGTTGTCGAACTGATCGAGCACCTTGCAGGGAGGCTTCCGCTGGGGTTGTGCAGTGGAGCCCTGTTGTGCGACATCGAACCGATTATGATCAGGCTCGGGCTCTTCGATCTGTTCAGCGTGGTCGTGTCCGCTGAGCAGGTCAGGGCCAGCAAACCGGACCCCGAAAGCTACCGGCTTGCCGTCAGGCGTCTTCAGGAGGTATTTCCCGAGAAGAGCATTGAGCCAGACCAGTGCCTGGCCATAGAAGATACACCGGCAGGCATCGAATCGGCCAGAGGAGCCGGGGTTGCAGTATTGGCTGTGACGAACAGTTTCCCGCCGCAGTTGCTGAAGGGAGCCGACCACGTCGTTCCCACGCTCGCTGGAATGCAAACGACCGACCTGGAGGCTGTGTTGAGCAGGTAGATGAAGCTCAGCCTGTACGCGTTTTTACGCTTGACAATCGGAGCAACCATTTGCTATCAATACGCACCTGACCGGCACTGCCGGGATCACGGCCCCGTCGCCAAGTGGTAAGGCAGAGGTCTGCAAAACCTCCATCACCAGTTCGAATCTGGTCGGGGCCTCCATTAAAAAAAAGCCAGCCTTCCCGGGCTGGCTTTTTTGTTCCCCTTCGTTGAAATCGGCCGGGTCATGGAGATTCTCTCCCCTCAGATTATAACCCTTTTCATCCTGTTCGGCTCCCTGGCCGGTCTGCTCGCCGGTCTGCTCGGTATTGGCGGCGGTGTGATTCTCGTTCCGCTGTTTCTCTGGGCCTTCCCTCTGGCCGGCTTTGAGCCCGACGTTATCGTCCATGCGGCTTTCGGCACCAGCCTGGCTATTATTTTCCCCACGTCCATCAGCAGTACCATCGGGCACCGCAAACGGAACAATGTCGACTGGGACCATGTCGCGTTCCTGGCTCTGGGCGGGATCGGCGGGAGCATTTTCGGAGCATCACTGGCTGCCGCCCTCTCCGGTCATGCGCTCAAGGCCCTTTTCGGACTGATGCAGATCGGCATCGGACTGAAAATGTTTGTTTCGCGCACCTATCTTCCTCCGGAAGACAGGCTCCCCCCGGACGTGAGAAAGCTTATTCTCGTCGGTTTCGCCGCAGGAGCTTTTTCTTCCTTTTTCGGGGTCGGCGGCGGTGTGGTGGCCGTACCGCTCATGGTTCTTTTCCTGCGACTGCCCATACATTTTGCGGTGGGCAATTCCAGTGCCCTTATCGTGATCTCTTCGCTGAGCAGTACGATTCTGTACATTGTCCATGGATGGGGTGAAAAGGGGCTGGCTGATTTTTCGCTGGGATATGTCAACATACTGGTTGTCATTATGGTGGCGCCTCTGACCATCCTTTTCGCCCGCTTCGGCGTCAGACTTGCTTCACACTTTTCTCATGATAGACTCATGAAGGTGTTTTCCCTGATTCTGATTCTGATCGGCGCCCGTCTTGCCGTCGGATTTATCATCAATTGACGTGACATGAGGAGAGGCTATGACACGTGAACCTATCGTTGCCGGACAATTCTATCCTGGGCAGAAGAGCGGTCTCATGCAGAGCCTGAGGAAACTCGTGCCCAAAGGCAGCGCCGAACCGGCAAAGGGTCTTGTGTCCCCCCACGCCGGCTACATCTATTCCGGGGCGATCGCAGGGCAGGTTTTCGCCTCCAGCAGTCTCCCGGATAAAATCGTGATTCTCGGCCCCAATCATCACGGTTTCGGGCATCCAGGCGCTGTTTTCGCCCGCGGAAGCTGGCGGACCCCTCTCTCTGAAACCCAGATTGACGAAGAGCTGGCAGGACAACTGATCGATCGGTGTTCCCTGCTGGAAGACGACTCGGTCGCCCATGCGCGGGAGCATTCCATCGAAGTACAGTTGCCTTTTATTCAGTTTCTGGCTCCTCAGGCGACGATCGTCCCGATCTGCATCGGACATCACAACCTCGACGATCTTATGATGATCGGCCGCTGCATCGCAGAGGTGCTGGCACAAATCCCCGAGGACGTCCTGCTGGTAGCCAGTACGGACATGTCCCATTACGAATCGGCCCACAATGCCCGAAAGAAGGACCTTCTGGCCATCGATATGATTCGCGGGCTTGATCCGGAAGGTTTGTACCAGGTGGTCTCCGACCAGAGGATATCCATGTGCGGCGTCATGCCTGTCGTCTCCATGCTCGAAGCCACCCGCCTTCTCGGCGCCAACAGTGCCGAACTGCTGTGCTACGGAACGTCCGGAGATGTGACAGGGGATGAGACCGAGGTGGTCGGTTACGCCGGATTGACCGTTAAGTAAAAAAGCCTTGTCAACCGCAAGTGCTTGAAGTATAAACAAATGGCCGCCTGAAAAGCGGCCTTTTTTATTGATACCAGTTTTTTTTGAGTCGTGATATCAAGGAGTCATAAATGTCCACTCTGCGTGTTCGTTTCGCCCCCAGCCCGACCGGCCTGCTGCATATCGGCGGTGCCCGCACGGCGCTTTTCAATTACCTGCTGGCCAGAAAAGAGGGTGGGAGTTTTATCCTGCGTATCGAAGACACAGACGTTGCCCGCTCGACCCAGGAATCGGTCGACGCCATTCTCGCGGCGATGGACTGGCTCGGCCTGTCGTGCGACGAAGGTCCCTACTACCAGTCTCAGCGTCTTGATCTTTATCGGGACAAGGTGCGTCAACTGATCGACGAAGGCACGGCTTATCGCTGTTACTGCAAGGCCGAGGAGCTCGAGGCAAAGCGCGAGGCGGCCAAGAAGAAAGGGCTCAAGCCCAAATACGACGGAACCTGCCGCCAGCGTACGGATCAGCCCGGGGATCAGCCGTACGTGATCCGCTTTCGGGCCCCTGACGAAGGCGAGACCTCCTTTGCCGACCGGATCAAGGGGCCGATCACCTTTCAGAACAGCGAACTCGACGATCTGATTATCCAGCGGACCGACGGCCATCCGACCTATAATTTTGTCGTTGTGGTCGACGACGCCACCATGGGACTGACCCTCATTCTGCGCGGAGACGACCATATCAACAACACTCCCCGCCAGATCCTCCTCTACCGGGCTCTGGGCTACGAGGTTCCGGAATATGCCCATGTGCCTATGATTCTCGGGGCTGACAAGACTCGCCTTTCCAAGCGACACGGCGCCACCTCGGTGATGGCCTATCGCGAAATGGGCTATCTGCCTGAAGCGATGGTCAACTATCTGGTGCGACTGGGGTGGTCTTACGGCGACGAGGAGATTTTCTCCATGGAGGAGCTGATCGAAAAGTTCAGCCTCGACAATGTCGGCAAGTCGGCCGGAGTCTTCAACCCGGACAAGCTGCTGTGGCTGAATCAGCATTATATCCAGACGGGGGATCCCCATCGTCTGGGGGAACTGCTCAAGGAGCATCTAGACAAGAAAGGCTTGTCGACCGAGGGAGGGCCTGTTGTGACCGATGTCGTAAAGACTCTTCAGGATCGGGCCAAAACCCTGGTCGAAATGGCCGACGGCGCTGCCTTTTATTATCGCGACGAAATCGAATTCGACCCGAAAGCTCGCAAAAAGTTCCTCGCGCAGGAGAAAAGGCAAGTCCTCGAAGCCGTGCTGGCAAACCTGGAGGATCTCGACCGCTTCGATTACGACGGCGTCGAAGCGGCGTTTCAGGGCATCATGGAAGAGACGGGCCTCAAGCTGGGCAAGATCGGTCCTTCTGTTCGCGTCGCCCTGACCGGAGGAACGACCAGTCCGAGTATTTTCGAGACGATTGCGGTATTGGGGAGGGAACGCACTTTGCAGCGATTGCGGCATGCGATTGATTCGATCTGAGAAAAAGAGGCTCAGGTGTCCTCGGTCTTCTGATGGCTCTTTGTCCCCCTGCCGAAGAAGCTGAATTCTCTCGACGGTGTATTCTGCTTCTCGTTGATCATTCCGCCGGTGACGACGAACCCCATGGCGCGGTTGGTCGACATGTCCACCGGCGTGACCTTTTCGCGCGGCACGATCAGCGTGAAGCCTCCGATTTGATAGCTCAGCGGCAGATAGACGGCAAGGTCATCCTCGCCGCCAACCTCGGGCGGTACGCCGGTGAAGTCGCTGCGGGTTACGAACCCGATCAGACGCATCGGCAATCCTCCGACCTCCATCTCCACCGTGACGACCTGATTGAATTCCCTCTCTTTCTTGGCGGCGAAGAATCCGATGAAGTCCTTGAGAGAACCGTAAAGTGTCTTGACCAGAGGGATCTGGTTCATCGCTTCGTCAGCCATATCGAGAAGCCTTCGCATCAGGAAGGCATTCAGAGAAAGGCCGAACAGAAAGACGGCGACGACACCGGTCAGAAGACCCATGCCGGGGATGTACCATCCCTCCGGCAGCAGCAGTTTGATCCCGTGTCCGAGAAACGTTTCCGCAGACCACACCGTCCAGTAGAGAATATAAATAGTCAGAACGGCCGGCAGCATCGTTATCAGACCCTGGAGCATGATCTTGCCGAATTGCTTCATCTTCTGAAACCTCCTGTTTCATATGTCCTGCGACAGCTATGATTATACACTTTTGCATTCCAGTCTAATTCGTTCGACGCAAAAATAAAGCCCCTGTCCAGGGGCTTTATTTGGATGAATGGACCTTTTTGATCATCTCGGCACTCTCCAGCGGCGATGAACCCAGAACCACTGGCTCGGCTCCTTGAGGATGGCGTCTTCGATGATTGCGGTCAGCTGTGCCGTATTCCGGATCACGTCGGATTTTTCTCTGCTCTTTTCCAGATGGATCGCCTTCTGTATGACCACGCGGTAGGTATTGTCCGGGTTGCGATAGCAGAAGATGGGAACGATGGGGACGCCCTTCTTCATCGCCATGTCTGTAATAACCGGAGTTGTGTAGGCGGGTTTGCCGAAGAAATCAACGACGACGGCCCGGTTGGGGCTCGCGTGCTGGTCGGGAAGAACGCATACGATATATTTCTCATCGAGGGCTTTCAGAATCCTCCGTGCGCCGCGCCTGGTCATCAACACCTTGCCGCCGTTGGATTCGCGCAGGTCGGTTATCCGCTTGTCGATGAATGGATTACGCATCGCTTTGGCAATGAATGCCGTTTTGAAACCCAGGCGGGGGAGGAAAAAAGTTCCCATCTCCCAGCCGCCGACATGACCGGTGAGTGCCAGAACTCCTTTGCCCTCCCCGTACGCTTCGTGCAGGTTCTCCAGACCCTCGAAGGAAAAGATCTTGTTGAGTTCGTCGGCATCCCTGGAAAGACAGGACAGCCGAAGCATTTCGATGGCATTAATACCGATATGCCGGTAGTTCTCCTGCAGCAGAGCCCTGGCTTCTTTGTCGCTCAAATCGGGGAAGGCGTTTTTGATGTTATGGTGCGCAGTGCGATCTACCTTGCGGAGTCGCGGCAGGATGGTTCCGCCGAGGAAACGGCCGAGGTCGAGAGCCAGTGTACGGGGCAGGGCGCGAACCAGAATCGAAAGGGCCACGAAAAGCGGGTATTCGATGCGGTGTTTGACAGGGCGCAGTTTTTTGCCGAGCGACATGGATTTAACCTTGCAGAAAGAGATGTCTTTATTTCAATCGTCCGGTCTGGCGCAGTGCTTCATAGAGAATGACGCCGGCGGAAGTCGAGAGATTCAGGCTGCGGACGGTTGAGGTCAGAATCGGAATACGGATCGATCGATCAGGGTTGTCTGAAATGAGGTGGTCCGGCAGACCGAGGGTTTCCTTTCCGAAAACCAGGAAATCGCTCGGTTTGTATCGGACATCGGCATAGGAAAGACTCGCTTTTTTGGACGTGTACCAGAACCGGCCTTCGGGGAAGGAGGCTTGCAGGTCTTCAAGGCGCTCCCATTGTCGGATGTCGACCGCTTTCCAGTAATCGAGTCCGGCCCGTTTCAGCTGTTTGTCGTCCGTGGAAAAACCGAGTTTCCCAACCAGATGCAGAACGGTTCCGGTCGCTCCGCACAGACGGGCGATGTTCCCGGTATTGGGCGGTATTTCCGGTTCGATCAGAACAATGTGAAAAAGGGAATCGCCAGTCATAATTGCGGCAATATAGCACGTGGCGATCCAGACCGGCAAGGCCAATGGTCCTTAAAAGAGGCGGGGAGAATACCCGCCTCTTTTAAGGTGGGAGAGCGGATTACTGGGCGGCCTTGAGGGCCTGGTCGAGGTCGGCAATGATGTCCTCGGCGTCTTCGATCCCCACCGAAACCCGTATGTAGTCGGGGGTCACTCCGGCGGATGTCTGTTCTTCTGCACTGAGCTGCTGATGGGTCGTGGTGGCAGGGTGGATGACCAGCGTCTTGGCGTCCCCGATGTTGGCCAGATGGCTGGCCAGCTTCACAGAATCGATGAAGCGCGCTCCGGCTTCTTTTCCTCCTTTAATGCCGAAACCGAGGATCGCGCCCTGGCCGCCGGGCAGATACTTCTGCGCCCTCTCATAATCGGCATGGCTTTTCAGTCCCGGATAGTTGACCCAGCTGACCAGCGGATGATCTTCCAGGAAGCGGGCGACCTTCAGGGCATTTTCGCAATGCCTCGGCATACGCACGTGCAGCGTTTCGAGACCTTGCAGGAAAAGGAAGCTGTTGAAGGGGGAGATGCAGGGCCCCATGTCGCGCAAAAGGGTCAGGCGCATTTTCATGATATAGGCAAGCTCTCCGAGGGCTTCGTGGTAGATGAGGCCGTGATAGCTGGGATCGGGCGTGGTAAACTCTTCAAAGCGCCCGTTCGACCAGTCGAATTTTCCGCTGTCGACTACAGCCCCGCCGATGCTGGTGCCGTGTCCGCCGATAAATTTGGTCAGCGAATAGCACACGATGTCCGCTCCGTGATCGATGGGACGGAAAAGAACCGGAGTCGCGACGGTATTGTCGACGATCAGCGGCAGTCCGTTGTTATGGGCGAGTTCGGCGAGCGCTTCGAAATCATCGACGTTGTTCTTCGGGTTGCCGATCGTCTCCGTGAATACCGCTCTGGTTCGGTCGTCAATAGCTGCTGCGACATTGGACGGATCGGTGGTGTCGACGAACTTGACCTCGATGCCCATCCTTGCCATGGTGTGCTGGAAGAGGTTGTGCGTGCCGCCGTAGAGATAACTGGTCGATATGATGTTGTCGCCGGCCCTGGCGAGATTGAGAATCGCCAGAGTGATGGCCGAAGAACCGGATGCCATGGTCAGGGCGCCGACGCCACCGTCGAGTTCGGCCAGACGCTTTTCCAGTACATCGGACGTGGGGTTCATGATCCGGGTATAGATATTCCCCATCTCCGCCAGGGAGAAAAGATCCGCAGCGTGCTGGGATGAATCAAAGGTATAGGAACTTGTCTGATAAATAGGGACCGCCCGGGCATTTGTTGTCGGATCGGGTGTCTGGCCGGCGTGCAGGGCTTTGGTGCCGAGACGGTACGTGCTCTCTTCGGACATGGCATCCTCCTTGTTCGAGTCATAAGTCTTTTCAGTGGAATAGTAAGCTCAACTAAAAAAGTCAAGAATAAAGCGGCATAAAATGACTGCCCTCCCATCAGACATCAAAGCGCCATTTTAACAGAGCTTGAGCGTCCCGTCGTCAAAAAGTTGAGAGTTTGGCTGCTCTCGGTTATGCTGCCTTGAACCCCGTGTGGAAAGGAACATACAACCCTCCATGGATGCTTTTCTGCTCGACGCTGTCGCCGGGGAACTGGATCCTCTTCTTTTCGGCTCCCGGATCAACAAAATTTACCAGCCTGCGGCAGACCACCTGATACTGCGTCTGTGGACGGGAAGAAAAAACTATCGCCTGAGTCTGAATCTGGCCCCCGACGACAACACCCTCCACTTGACCGACCGCACCTATCCCAATCCCTACACGCCTCCGCGTTTCTGCCAGTTGCTGCGCTCGCGGTTGAAGATATTGAAAGGCATCGATCGACTGCGGGGCGAGAGGATCCTCCGGTTCATCTTCACCGGCCCCGATCACAGTCCCTATGTCCTGGTCGCCGAGCTTTTCGGGAAAAACGCCAACCTTATCCTTCTTGATGATGAAGGGGCTGTTGTCGATGTCCTTAAACGCACCTCCTCCGAGTCCAGGCGGCCGATGCGACCCGGGAATAGTTATACTCCGCCGCCCCGTGATGCGGAACGGATATCCCTTTTCGATGAGACGGCTGTCTTTTCGGGCTTGCTTCAGGGTGACGATAACCTGGCCTTGCGCCTCAAGAAGACGATCACTCCGATGACCGATCTGATAGCCCTCGATCTACAGGCGCAGGCTGAACAGGGGGGACATCCGGTTGAGCTTTTGAAGTCGCTGCAGCGAAGATGCCTTGTCGGAGATTACACACCGGGAATCGCTGTTTTTGAGGGGCGAAACATTTTGTCCGCCTTTTGCCCCCAGGCCCTGTCTCTTGAAAAATGGCAGCCCTTCGCAAGTGCCAACGATGCTCTCGAGTATGATACGTCGGAATCCGCTCAACTCGAGACGGGTTTTATCGATCGACGACATCTGCGGCAGGCTCTGGAGAAGGGCAGAAAAAAGCTCACAAAGCGCTTGAAGAAAATAGAGCAAGACGGGCAAGCTGCCGAAACTTTCGAGCAGCAGAAAATTCGCGGCGAGCTGTTGCTGGCCAATCTGCATCGTATAAAAAAAGGGATGAAGGACGTCATTCTGGAGAACTACTACGAAAACCCTCCCGTCCCAGAAACGATCCCCCTCGATCCCCTTCTGACCCCGCAGGAAAACGCGCAGCGCTACTTCTGGCGTTACAAAAAAAGACGGCGCGGTCTTGCCCATCTGCATAGACGGATCGACGAAACCCGTCAGGAACAGCAATGGCTGGAACAAATGGCCCTCCATCTTGAAGAAGCCTCTACCCCGGACGATCTGCGCGAGATCGCAGAAGATCTGACGGAAGCGGGGCTTATGGTCCCCCGGAATCGACCCGCCGATCCTCGCCGGCCCCCTTCGCTTCGAGAGCGGCTACGAAATTCGACCAGCCCCTCCGGTTTCCCCCTTTATTGGGGCCGCAATCCGCGCACAAACGATTATGTCAGCCGTCATCTGGCCGCAGATAGTGACCTGTGGTTCCATGCGCACAACATGCCGGGATGTCATCTGGTTCTTAAAAAGGAAGGGCGAAGCGTGGTCCCCGATGAAGATATCGTCCATGCCGCCGCTCTCGCCGCCGGCTACTCTCGAGGACGAACGGACAGCCATGTCGAGGTGATGGTGACTGAGGCCGGAAACGTCAAGAAACCCAAAGGGGCCCGCCCGGGACTGGTGACCGTGGAGAGATACCGGACCATTCGCGTCTCACCGATTCGCCTGGAAGGTGACGAGACGTGAGGTTTTTTCGATTTTTTTGTTGCATTGGGATAATGCATTTGCTATAAATTCCAACGCTTCAGCCGAAGTGGCGGAATTGGTAGACGCGCATGATTCAGGTTCATGTGTCCGAATGGACGTGGGAGTTCGAGTCTCCCCTTCGGCACCATAGAAAATAGTACCTGTAAAAACAGATACTTAAGGCTCAACCTTCTAGATTGGTACACCGCTAGGGAGTTGGGCCTTTGTCTTTTTATATCCACAAACGCAATCAAACCTACTATTACCGCATCAAAGTCCCCTCTGATTTATCTCACCTTATTCCCTCCAGAGAAATCAAGCAGTCTCTCAAAACAAGTAACATCGATGCCGCTAAGGTTGCCGCTTCCGGTATCAATGCCAAGGTACAGACCCTCTTTGGATTATTGCGAATAGAAGCAATAGACCATGACCAATTGTCGCAACTTCTCGCGTCATATTTGCCGCGTACGCGATCATTTAATGTTAAGGCAGAAAGCGGGTCTGCCCCTTGGGGACGATTTTACACCCTCTTCCTTGGGTGCGTGGAGCATCAAGCTGTGTAAAATGTTTGACAAAAAAACAGGGAAGGTGTTAATTGTACACGTATGAATAAAATATCACCTTCGGAAATTATCCTGGAACTCGCCAGAAAGCTGGGCGTCCTGCGTGTCCGTGACCTGACCTCGCGCGGCATCCACCCGGAGTACCTGCGCCGGCTCTGCAAGCAGGGTCTGATGGTGCGGACCGGCCGCGGACTTTACATGCTGGCGGATGCCGACATCTCCGCCCATCACAGCCTGGCTCAAGCAGCTAAGCTGGTCCCCCATGGAATCATCTGCCTGCTATCCGCCCTTCGCTTTCACGATATCGGCACTCAGAATCCGCATGAAGTCTGGATAGCGCTGGAACGAACCGCCGGCAGGCCTCGGATCGAATATCCTCCTCTGCGTATCGTGCGATTCTCCGGCAGCGGCTTGACAGAAGGGGTCGAGAAACATGTGATCGATGGGGTTCCGATCAAGGTGACCAGCCCTGCCAGAACCGTGGCCGACTGCTTCAAGTATCGCAACAAGATCGGTCTGGACGTGGCCCTGGAGGCGCTCAAGGAATGCCGAAACTCCGGGGTTTGCGAGATTGATGACCTCTGGAAGTATGCCAAACTCCGCCGCGTCGCGAATGTGATGAAACCCTA
>JAWOCM010000023.1:0-3232 GCA_046483795.1 Desulfuromonadales bacterium
GTCGCGCCGCGGCCGTCGGCAGGGAATCGATGACCACAAAGGCTTCGAGCGCCCTCAGGAGAGTGGAAACCCGGCCCGGTCTGTCAGCGTCTTCGAGCGGGTCGGCTTCCAGGCAGACCAGGGCGCGGACGTGGCCCTCTTCGATCTTCTCCAGAACAGTTGAGAACCCGGTTCTCTCTTCGGCCAGCAGAGCGAGACCCAGACTGTTCGGCGCCGAGAGCAGGGTCATGACACCCACCGCTCGGTCCCTGTTCGCAAGCCCAGCCGCAAGGCTCAGCAGGTGTTCTGTTCCCCGAGGACCGAGCAAGTCGCCGCCGCCGATCAGCACCGGGCGCTCGGCCTGCCTGAGACGCTCGGCGATCCCTTCGAGAATGTGCGTCTCGCGTCGATCGAAACCGGTAAAATCTTTTCCCGAGAGAGCGTCCAGAACTTCGGGAAGCCTTTCGGGCGACACCGGCAAATGGGGCGCTGTAAAGGGCAAATCCACCGGGCGGGGGTCGACAACAGCTGCCTTAGCACCGGCGCGTACCGCCTGGCGGGCGGCCAGAGCGGCCATCGGCCCCTCCGCAAGAGGATCGGCGCCGACGAAAAGCATGAAATCGCTCTCGCGCACCTGTTCGAGGCTGCAGGCCATATCGCCCAGGCCTTCGGCCAATATCCCCGCCGTTTGTTCGCGGCGCGACACCGTATCGGTGCAGAACTGGTCGCTGTCGAGTTCCCGGGCCCATTGCCGCAGCAGCCATGCTCCTTCGAGCGAATTGCGCCCGCTGCCGACAAAGGCGATGCTGCCGGGGCCGTGTTCCTCCCGTATCGCTTTCAGCCGTTCACGGGCCGCCGACAGGGCCTCGTCCCAAGCACCGTCGCTGCCGTCGATCCTGGGAATTCGCGGTCGCTCAGGATGGTTGACGTGATCGTACCCGAAGCGTCCCCGGTCGCAGATGAAAAACCCGTTCGTCCGGGGATTGGCTCCGGCGCGCACCCTCTGCAGCTCCCGATAACGGCCTCCGGGAATGGTGGCGCAGCCCAGGGAGCAGTGCGGACAGATCGAGGGGGCCTCCTCCAGATCCCAGTAGCGGCTCTTGTAGCGAAAGGTCTTGTCGGTGAATACCCCTGTAGGACAGACGTCGACAATGTTTCCGGAGAAGGGGCTCGCCAGGCGCCCGTCGCGGAAGCGGCCGAAGAACAGCCGGTCGCGGGAGCCGAGCACGCCGAAATCGTCGCCTCCGCAGTAGTCCTGGTAGGTGCGCACGCAGCGGTAGCACTGGATGCAGCGGTTCATCTCCTGAACGATGAAGGGCCCCAGATCCTGGTTGGTATAGGTACGCTTCTTCCCTCGAAAGCGGCGGATCGAGTGGCCACCGGCGATGGTCATGTCCTGCAGCTGACATTCGCCCCCCTCGTCGCACACCGGACAATCGTGGGGATGGTTGATCATCAACCATTCGATCACGTGTGTGCGCATCTCCTGTGCCTGATCGTCGACAGTGGAGACGACCATACCGTCCTGAGCCTCGATCATGCACGACATCTGGAGTCCCTTCACCGGACCATCCATAAAGGCCATGGCACACAGCCGGCAGGCCCCTACCGCCCCCAACGCCTCATGGTAGCAGAAATGGGGGATGACGATCCCCAGCATCTTCGCCGCCTCGAGGACATTGGATCCCGCCGGAACGGTGATCTCCTGATTGTCGATAGTCAATGTCGGCATGGGTCTTCCGGTAGGGGCGATTCTTGTCATCGCCCAGGGCGAACACAAGGTTCGCCCTTTTTGTGTTCCGGGTCATGGGCGAACACAAGGTTCGCCCCTACAGGGTCATGATTTCAGGGGGCATTGGCCCCTCTTGATGTGGTCAATCACTTCCTCTTCGAACAGCCGCAGCAGGCCGTCTATCGGACCCATGGCGCCTGCGGCGAGCGCACAGAAGGCGCGCCCGTTGATGTTGCCCAGCTGCCCTCGCAGGGTCTCCAGGTCATCCATCGTTCCTTGGCCGTTCTCGATCTTCTCCAGCAACCAGGAAATAAAGGGCAGTCCGTCACGGCACGGCGTACACCAGCCGCAAGACTCGCGGGCGAAGAAACGGTTCAGATTGAGCGTCGCCTCCACCATGCAGGTATGGTCGTCGAACACCATCACCCCTGCCGTGCCCAGCCGGCTGCCGGCCTCTTCCAGAGGGTCGAAGTCGAGAGGCGTCTGCATATGGGAGGCGTCGAGATAGGGTGTCGATGCTCCGCCCGGCAGACAGGCCTTGAACTTGCGTCCTTTCCAGACCCCGCCGCCGTACTCTTCGACCACCTCCGCGACGGAAACACCGAGAGGCAATTCAAAGCACTCGGTGCGCTCAAGGTGTCCGGAGAGACCGAACAGCTTGGTTCCGGCGGCCTTTTCGACCAGCCCCAATCCCTGGAACCATTCGGCTCCTCCCGTAATGATATGCTGGATGCTGGCCAGCGTCTCGACGTTGTTGACCGTGGTCGGCTTGCCGAAGAGCCCCTTTGCCGCCGGGAATGGGGGCTTTGTGCGGGGATTGGCGCGACGCCCCTCCAGACCGGTGAGCAGGGCCGTTTCCTCACCACAGATATACCGGCCTGCGCTGCGGTGCAGATGCAGTTCGAAATCGAAACCGCTGCCGAGAATGTTGCGGCCGAGATAGCCGGCCTCCTGCGCCTCGGCGATGGCGCGTTCCAGATGGCGCGCACACTGCTCGTAGGCGTATCGGAGAAAGACATAGCCGACCGGCGCCTGCAGGGCGAAGGCGGAGATGATCATACCCTCGACCAGCTGGTGCGGATCGGCAAGCAACAGATCGCGGTCCTTGTAGGTTCCCGGTTCCATTTCGTCGCAGTTGCAGATGAGGTACTTCTCTCCCGGCTCATCTGCGGGGAAGAAGGACCACTTGACCCCTGTTGGAAAACCCGCGCCGCCACGGCCCCGCAGACCTGAAGCCTTGACCTCGTCCCTTACGTCCGAGGGGGTCATCCGCTTCAGAGCCTTCTCCAGACCCTCATAGCCCCCGTTATGGCGGTAGCCCTCGAGAAAGACCGTCTCGCCGGCGCGGCGGTTCTTGAAAAGCAGTTGCGGGGTCTCGGACATGGAAACGACAATCCTTTTTTAACGCAGAGAGCCGGTGTTTTTTCTCAGCGCCTCTGCGTTTCAAGTGAACAAAGCGAACGGGCCTTAAAACTGCCTTTTATCCTATGTTAGCAGCAAGCGCCCTTTCCTCTTCGAGGA
>JAWOCM010000090.1:0-32971 GCA_046483795.1 Desulfuromonadales bacterium
CAGCAGAAGTCTTATGAACATAACGGTTGCCCTCGGGGAGTTTTTCTTCATTCACGGGTGGATTTTCGATTCTTTGTCCGGCCTAATCTCGCCCAAGATGGCCAAGGTGCCGAAAATGCGTCAGAAAAATAAATGATCAAAAAATAGGCAGTTTGTGCGATGCGATCACCCTGTCCGGACCGGGAGGGATATTCACAGGGTTTTCCACGGTTGATCCACAGTCTGTGTGGACACGGTCTCTAGTGCGTTGAAATGAGTCGATAAATTAATCTGATTAGGATCAATTCTCAGCAAGCCTGAAGTCCCCCTTCAGTAAAGGGGGATTTAGGGGGATTTTGTTGGTCGCTGGCCGTCAAATCCCCCCTCGCCCCCCTTTAGGAAAGGGGGGAATTCCTCCGGCTGAGAATTAGACCTAATCAGGTAAATTAATGCGCAGCCGATGCCGTTTCATTTACTCCTCGTCGATATATTGACGCCACATTCTCCGACGAGACGGCGCATCGGCGTCGGCCAGGGTGGTCCCCTTTTGGTCGAGGGACTCTTCGAGCGCCTGTGTTTTTCGGACCAGACGGTCGGTGCCCCGGCGCAGGGCTCCCTCCGCGTCGATCCCGCTCCGGCGGGCCACTTCGGCGACGTCGAGCAGGAACCCGCTCAGCCGGCTTTCCGCCTCGTCGCGGTCGCAATCCTCCAGGTCCCGCTGCAGTCGGGACAGGGCGTCATCCTTCGCCGGGTCGTCGGCAGCGTGCGGCAGATCGTAGCGGGACATTTTGGTCAACACCTTCTGGGCGCGCTGCAGGGCGGGAAGGGCACGGGGAGGTGGGGATATGAGCGAGGTCCTCTGCGGCTGGTGATCCTTTTCGGCGGCCTTGATGCGGTCCCAGTTCTTGTGGAGGGCATCGAAATCGGATTCGTCGAGCCCGGCAAAGACGTGGGGATGCCGGCGCACCAGCTTGTCGGCGATCGATCCGGCCACATCCTCGAAGGTGAATTCGCCGCGCTCCTCGAAGATCCGGGCCAGAAAGACCACCTGGAGAAGCAGGTCGCCGAGCTCTTCGCGGATGCCGGCCGGTATCTCCTCGTCAAGGGCTTCGAGGACTTCGTAGGCCTCTTCGAGGAGGTAGGGCTTCAAGCTTTGCGGCGTCTGCTGCGCATCCCAGGGACAGCCTTCCGGGCCGCGCAGTATCGCCATGATCTCGAGCAGTCGTGTGATCTGTGTATGGTCCATGGGCTCTCGTTTTAACGTATCGGCAGGGGGAATGCAAGCGGGACCAAAATCGGGTGTAAAAGCGAATAATCGCTTGCAAAATAATCGCGAATGGGCTAGTAAGGACAACGCTCGGCTCCCGATGCAGCCGTTGTCGCTTGACAAGGGCGAGAGCGGTCCTTATAGTGGAAAATTCTGCTAAAAGAGAGGGGGCATTTTTGCGTCTTTTCGTGGAAGAGATAAAAGATGAAGGCCTGACGCTCGATTTCGAGGAGAGCGACAAGGCTTTTCCCCAGTTGGTCGACATGGTCGAGAATGGGGAATGCACGTTTACCCAGCCGGTCAGCGGCAGTCTGCGCGCCCGGAAGGTCGGCGACCTGATCGAGATCGACGGCCATGTGGAAACGACGCTCCGTCTGGCGTGCAGCCGCTGCCTCGGTGATTTCGATCGGCCCGTGGAGTCCGAGTTCAGCGTGGCCTTCACCAGCGAGCTTCCGGAGGTACCGGAAGAGGATGAGGAGGGCCTCGAGGTTTCAGCTGAGGAGATGGGCCTGAACCTCTATCACGGGGACGTCATCGAACTCGATGCGGTGATCGCGGAGCAGGTCATTTTGACACTGCCTGTGAAGCCGCTCTGCGGGGAAGACTGCCGGGGCCTCTGTCCGAAATGCGGCGCCGATCTGAACAAGGGCGACTGCGGCTGCGAACAGAAGCCGTTTCTCGACAAATTCGCCGCTTTGAAAGACTTCACGCCCGAGAAGGAATGAGCAGGGATGCTGGCAACCCGATAGGAACCACCAAGGCACCAAGACACGAAGGGACCTGGTGACGTTTAGAATTCATTTCATGACTTCTTTGTGACTTGGTGTCTTTGTGGTGAAGAAACTGGTTTCCCGAAGTTAATAAACCCATTTGATTGAAGATCGATTTCTGGCGGGGCGTCCCTCCGCCGGGAGCACAAAAGGAGAATACAGCGATGGCAGTCCCCAAGAAAAAGACATCCAAATCGAAACGCAATATGCGCCGGTCCCACGACGCACTGAACAAACCCGCCGCCTCCGTATGCCCCCAGTGCAAGGAGCCCAAGCTTCCTCACCGGGCCTGCTCCAGCTGCGGCACTTACAAGGGCAAGGAAGTTGTTGCCGGCGAAGAACTCTAGTAACTATTCAGCACAACCCGCCTTTTGCCCTCTGGCTGCGTTGCTGTGCTGCTCAAATGCTCACATAGCCGATGTATGCGGCGCTTCTGCGCTGCTCGCGCCTTGCCAGTGAACAAAATTCGGGCATGCTGAACAGTTACGAACTCTAAACCAAAAGGTCTCGTTCTTTGGCTGACAAGACAATCGTAGCTGTAGACGCCATGGGCGGCGAGACCGCTCCGTGCGCCGAGGTGGAAGCGTCCGTGGAGGCCGCCCGAAGATGGGGGCTGGCCATTATCCTGGTGGGCAGGTCCGAGGCGATCGAGCAGGAGCTGGCCCGACACGACACGGCAGGTCTCGATATCAGCGTGGAGCATGCCAGCGAAGTGGTGGGCATGAATGACAGCGCTTCGGACGCCATTCGCCGGAAAAAGGACTGCTCCATCCGCATCGCCTTCGAGCTGGTGAAGAACGGACGCGCCCATGCCGTGGTCAGCGCCGGCAACTCCGGGGCGACCATGGCGGCCGGCATGTTCATGCTGAAACGGATCCAGGGGATCGACCGACCGGCTATCGCCACAATCATGCCGAACCGCAAGGATCAGACATTGATCCTCGATGTCGGCGGCAATGTCGACTGTCGCCCGATCCACCTGGCCCAGTTCGCCCTGATGGGCGAGGTCTATTTCCGCAACATCCTCGGCAAGCCCGAACCGAAGGTCGGCCTTCTCTCCAACGGCGAGGAGGAGAGCAAGGGGAACGAGCTGACCCGCAACAGCCACCAGTTGTTGAAGGACAGCCCGTTCAACTATGTCGGCTACGTGGAGGGACGGGATATCTTCGACGGTTCGACCGATGTCGTGGTCTGCGACGGCTTCGTCGGGAATGTGGTGCTCAAGGTCTCCGAAGGTCTGGCCGAGACGGTCGGTGCGATATTGAAGCAGGAGATCAGGAAGAGGCCCCTGGCGATGCTCGGCGGTCTTCTGGCCCGCCCCGCCTTCAAGGCTTTTCGCAGAAAAGTCGATTATGCCGAGTACGGCGGGGCCCCTCTTCTGGGGATCAACGGCGTCGGCATGATCTGCCACGGCGGTTCGCCTCCCAAGGCGATCATGAACGGCATCCGCATGGCGGCCGAATTCCGCGAGCGCCAGGTCAATCAGAAGATGGCGGCCAAACTTGATGCTTTAGCACAAAGCATTGAAGTGGATGGTTAAGCAAAAAAAAGCTCGAGAAGGCCGTCGCCTGAGAAGGGCGATGCCCGCCGTCGTGCTCGACTGCATCAAGGGAGTGACGAAGTGATAAGAGCCCGGATAACCGGTACGGGATCCTGCATCCCCGAGAAAGTCCTGACCAACAAGGAGATCGAAGAATTCGTCGATACTTCGGACGACTGGATTGTGGCCCGGACCGGGATCAGGGAGCGACGCATCGCCGCGCCGGAGCAGAATACCTCCGATCTGGCCGTAGAGGCGTCACGCCGGGCTCTGGAAATGGCCGGGGTCGCTCCCGAAGAGCTCGACCTGATCGTGGTCGGAACCATTACGGGTGATTTCCCCTGGCCGGCCACCGCCTGTCTCGTACAGGCAGCCCTCGGTGCGGACAAGGCGTTTGCCTACGATGTATCGGCCGCCTGCAGCGGCTTCGTCTACAGCCTCGATGCGGTCGCGGCGAAGATCGCCACCGGTTCCGTGAAGAAAGCCCTGGTTGTGGGCGCCGAGATTTTGAGCCGCGCCATCGACTGGACCGATCGCAATACCTGCGTTCTTTTCGGCGACGGAGCGGGTGCTGTGGTCCTGGAAGGTTCCGAGGACGACAGCGGCATACTCTCCACCCATCTTCACTCCGACGGCAATTACTGGGAACTGCTCTACCAGCCCGGTTTCGGCTCCAGGATCCCGCCGAGCGAACAGGGCCTGGCCGACCGCGTTCCATATCTTAAAATGCAGGGCAACGAGGTCTTCAAGGTGGCGGTCCGGTCTCTGACCGATGTGTCGAAGGAGGCTCTGGAGGCCAACAACCTGCAGGTCGACGACCTGTCCCTGTTCATCCCCCACCAGGCCAATATCCGGATTCTCGAAGCCACGGCCAAGCGCCTGAAACTCAAGGACGAGCAGGTCTATATCAATGTGGACCGCTTCGGCAATACCTCCGCCGCCACCATCCCCATGGCCCTGGATGAAGTGCATCGGGCAGGAGGACTCAAGAAGGGGGATCTGCTCCTTTTCGCGGCCTTCGGCGGCGGATTCACCTGGGGCAGCGTTCTGATTCGCTGGTAGAGGCACCAAAATGATGGAGACGTATTTATGATCGGTTTTGTCTTCCCCGGCCAGGGGGCCCAGCACCCCGGAATGGGTCGGGAACTGGCAGATAATTTCAAGATCGCCGGTGAGGTTTTCGAGGAAGCGAACGATACGCTCGGCTTCGACCTGGCGTCGATGTGCTTCAACGGACCCGAAGAGGATCTCAAGCTGACGACCAATACCCAGCCGGCCATCCTGGCTGTGAGCGTGGCTGCCCTGCGGGTGCTGCAACAGGAAACGGATCTGACTCCGTCCTATGTGGCCGGTCATTCCCTGGGGGAGTATTCGGCCCTTGTCTGTTCCGGCGCCCTGTCTTTTGCCGATGCCGTGCGGACGGTGCGTCGCCGAGGCGCGTTCATGCAGGAGGCCGTACCGGTCGGCGAAGGGGCCATGGCCGCGATCATGGGACTCGACAGAGAGACCCTCGAGGGCGTTTGCGCTGAAGCCGCCCAGGGGAAGGTCGTCTCACCGGCCAACTACAACAGCCCTGTCCAGATCGTCATCGCCGGCCACGCCGACGCGGTCGAACGGGCCTGTGCACTGGCCAGTGAAAAAGGGGCCAAGCGGGCTGTCAAGCTTCCGGTCAGCGCTCCTTTTCATTGCTCCCTCATGGTCCCTGCGGGAGAGCGTCTCGAGGGCGTTCTGGCTGAAGTTTCCGTGGGCGAGATCGGCGTTCCCGTGGTCACCAATGTGGAGGCCCTGCCGAACGAGGATCCCGCACGGGTGCACGAGCTGCTTGTCCGCCAGGTCAGCGCTCCGGTGCGCTGGGCCGAATCGGTGGAGGCGATGGCCGAACAGGGCGTGGACAATTTCGTGGAGATCGGCCCCGGCAAGGTTCTCAGCGGCCTGATCAAGCGCATGGTCCGCGGATCGACCTGCAGGAATCTCGAAACGCCGGCCAATTTGAAAGCGTTGCAAAGTTGAACCCGTGAGCGGTGTCCTTTACACCTCACCCCTCACGCCTCACGTTGTTTAAAGGATTGACGATGATGCTCGAAGGCAAAGTTGCTGCGATCACAGGAGCCTCGCGCGGCATCGGGCGGGACATGGCCCTGATGTTCGCCGCCCGGGGCGCAAATGTTGTTGTCTCGGCCCGCAACGAAGAGGCCCTGAAGACGCTGGTCGGTGAGATCGAGGCGTCCGGCGGCGAGGCGCTGGCCGTGACCGGCGATGTCTCCGTGGCCGATGATGCCAACACATTGGTCCAGTCGGCGGTTGAAACCTTCGGACGACTCGATATTCTTGTCAACAATGCCGGAGTGACGCGCGACGGGCTGCTGCTGCGCATGAAGGACGAGGACTGGGATGCCGTGATCGACACCAACCTCAAGGGCGCCTTTCTCTGCACACGCGCCGCTGCCAGGGTGATGAGCAAGCAGAAAGCGGGGCGCATCATCAATATTTCGTCGGTGGTCGGTGAGATGGGCAATGCCGGCCAGGCCAACTACTGCGCCAGCAAAGCCGGTCTGCTCGGGCTGACCAAGTCGGTGGCCCGCGAGCTGGCCCGGCGCAACGTGACGGTCAACGCCGTCACCCCGGGGTTCATCGTCACCGAAATGACCGAGGATCTGCCCGAAAAGAGCCGGCAGGAACTGACCGCTCAAATTCCGCTGGGCCGCCTCGGCCAGCCTGAAGATATCGCTCATGCCGTACTGTTTCTCGCTTCCGACCAAGCCGTCTATATTACCGGCCAGGTTCTCGGCGTCAACGGCGGAATGTATATGTAACCCACCAACCCACCCCTTCCGTAACCGGACAGGAATGAAACAAGAGATAAGAGGAGGTTTTACACAATGGCTTCTACTGATGAACGCGTGAAACAGATCGTTGCAGAGCAATTGGGTGTAGACGAAGCCCAGGTCACCGCTGAAGCATCCTTCATGGATGATCTCGGTGCCGATTCCCTCGACACCGTCGAGCTCGTCATGGCTCTTGAAGAAGAGTTCGACATCGAGATTTCGGACGAAGATGCCGAAAAGATCCAGACCGTCAAGGATGCCGTCTCCTACATCAGCGAAAACAGCTGATCGGCGAGGGGGCAGACGTCGTCGGGTTTTCGAGGCGGCGAATGTTTGTTGTGGAGGGGGGAGGAAACTCAGGTTTTCTCCTCCCTCGACAAAAAGTGTCAAGAATCATGATTTCCGGATGCGAGTGAAAAGTGAGTTTCCGGACTTTACCGAATATGAGCGTGTCCGACACGTCAACACGAGATTAAACGGAGGATCGATACCGTCATGCGCAGAGTCGTTGTCACAGGAGTAGGAACGGTTTCTCCCCTGGGAACAGGTGTGGACAAGAACTGGGACGCCCTGATGAAAGGGCAGTCCGGTCTCGGCCGGATCACCCGTTTCGATGCCTCCGAGCTGCCGACCCAGATAGCCGGAGAGGTCTCGGACTTCAATCCCCAGGACTACATGGACAAAAAAGAGGCCCGCAAGATGGACCTCTTCATCCAGTATGCCGTTGCGGCAGCCGATATGGCCATGGAGGACAGCGGCCTGTCGATCACGGACGAGAATGCCGACCGGGTCGGCGTGCTTGTCGGCGCAGGGCTGGGCGGTCTTCCGACCATAGAAAAGTATCACGAGCTGATGCTGGACAAAGGGTACAAGAAGATCACGCCCTTCTTCATTCCGATGCTGATCATCAATCTGGCCCCCGGTCATATATCCATGCGCCACGGCGCCAAGGGACCGAATCTCTCGTCGGTATCCGCCTGCGCAACCGGCACCCATTCCATTGGCGACGCCTATCACATGATTCGACGCGGCGATGCCGACGCCATGATTGCAGGCGGCTGCGAATCGACGGTGACTCCCATGGCTATCGGAGGCTTCGATGTCATGAAGGCCCTCTCCACGCGCAACGACGACCCGACTGGCGCCAGCCGTCCCTTCGAGGCAAGCCGGGACGGGTTTGTCCTGTCCGAAGGCGCCGGTATCGTGGTGCTCGAGGAATACGAGGCCGCCAGGGCCCGCGGCGCACAAATCTACGGCGAAGTGGCCGGTTACGGCCTGTCGGGAGATGCCTACCATCTGACCGCTCCGGCCCCGGAGGGCGAGGGTGCGACGCGCTGCATGAAGATGGCCATGAAAAATGCGGAGATCAATCCCGGCGATGTCGACTACATCAACGCCCACGGCACCAGCACCAAGTTCAACGACCTCTTCGAAACGATGGCCATCAAGGCCGTTCTCGGAGATCACGCCAAAAAGGTCATGGTCAGCTCCACCAAGAGCATGACCGGGCACCTGCTCGGCGCCGCAGGCGGAGTGGAGGCGGTCTATTCCCTTCTGGCGATGAAGAACAGCGTCGTCCCGCCGACCATCAATTACGAAGAGCCCGATCCCGAATGCGACCTCGACTACGTGCCGAATGAGCCGCGCGAGGCGACCGTGCAGACCGCCATGTCCAACAGCTTCGGATTCGGCGGCACCAACGCCACTCTGGTTTTCAAGAAGGTATAGGTTCCCGTATGTTCTACATCGCCAGCGATCATGGGGCCCTGGAGCTCAAGACGTCGGTCATCGCCGCCCTTGAAGAGCGTGGACTTGCTTACCGCGATCTCGGGACGGACAACGGGGATTCGGTCGACTACCCGGACTTTGCAGAAAAGGTCGGACGGGCGATCTCAGTCGGCGAGGCGCATCAGGGAATCCTGATGTGCGGGACCGGCATCGGGATGTCGATCGTTGCAAACAAGTTCCCCGGCGTTCGCGCCGCCCTGGTGACCGACGAGAATACCGCCCGAATGTCCCGTCTGCACAACAACGCCAACGTTCTGGTCATGGGAGGCCGGGTCGTCGATCTGGAGCATGGCAAAAAGCTCCTCGAGATCTGGCTCGACAGCGAGTTCGAAGGCGGCCGCCACTCCCGGCGACTCGAGAAGATCGCCGCCATCGAGGACGAAATCCGCAAGGGGCAGCTTTAACCCGCAAAGCCTTTGTTCCGGTTATGCATCCGCTTTTCTTTGCGTCTTGCTCTCAATCTTCGCGACTTTGCGTTAAAAAGCACTTCCATGCAAAGCTTCAATACAGGTTTGAAAAAGACCGACAATGGAGGATACAGCAACCATGTCAGATATTCTGAAAGAGTTCGACCCCCAGATCGCCAAGGCCATTCAACAGGAAACCGAGCGCCAGGAATACAGCCTCGAGTTCATCGCCTCGGAGAATTTCGTCAGCGAGGCCGTCCTGGAAGCCCAGGGTTCCGTCCTGACCAACAAATATGCCGAAGGCTATCCGGGCAAGCGCTATTACGGCGGCTGCGAGTTCGTCGACGAATCCGAGCAGATTGCCATCGACCGGGCCAAAGAGCTTTTCGGCGCCGAACATGCCAACGTGCAGCCGCATTCCGGCTCGCAGGCCAACATGGCGGTCTACTTCACCGTCTGCAAGCCCGGCGACACGGTGCTCGGCATGAACCTGGCCCACGGCGGTCACCTCACCCACGGCTCTCCGGTCAATTTCTCCGGCAAGCTGTTCAATATCGTCCCCTACGGAGTCGATGAACAGAGCGGCGCCATCGACTACGACGAGGTGGAGCGGCTTGCGATGGAGCACAAGCCGAAGCTGATCGTGGTCGGCGCCAGCGCGTATCCGCGGACCATAGACTTCGCGGCGTTTCGTGCCATTGCCGACAAGGTCGGCGCGGTCGTCATGGTCGACATGGCTCACATCGCCGGTCTGGTGGCGGCGGGCGAGCATCCCAGCCCCGTGCCCCACGCGGAATTCGTGACCACGACGACCCACAAAACCCTTCGCGGCCCGCGCGGCGGTCTGATCCTGTGCAAGCAGGAGTGGGCGAAAAAGATCAACAGCAATATCTTCCCCGGCATCCAGGGTGGTCCGCTGGAGCATGTCATCGCCGCCAAGGCGGTCGCCTTCAAGGAGGCGCTGGGTTCCGATTTCAAGGGCTATGCAGCGCAGGTTGTCAAGAACGCCCGGGCCCTTGCCGGGGAACTGGACAAGCGGGGCTATAAACTCGTGTCCGGCGGGACCGATACGCACCTGCTTCTGCTCGACTTCACCGGAACGGAACTGACCGGAAAGGCTGCCGAAGAGGCGCTGGAAAAAGCCGGAATCACCACCAACAAGAATGCCGTCCCCTTCGATACCCGTTCGCCTTTCGTCACCTCCGGCATCCGTCTGGGGACCCCGGCAACCACGACCCGCGGCCTCAAGGAACCCGAGATGGCCAGGGTCGCCGAGTGGATCGACCGGGCCCTGAACAACATCGACAACGATCAGGAACTGGCCTCCATCCGCGCCGAGGTCAAGGAGCTGTGCCTGACGTTCCCCCTGTACGCGCATCGACTGACATAATTAGGATTGCGATGGAACGCCCGTCCTGGGAAGAATATTTCATGGAGATCACCCGCCTGGTGGCCAGACGTTCAAGCTGTCTTCGCCGCCAGGTGGGCGCCACGCTGATCAAGGACAGGAATATCCTGGCGACAGGCTACAACGGGACGCCGTCCGGGATCAGGCACTGCTCCGAGGTCGGGTGTCTGCGTCAGCAGATGCAGGTCCCTTCCGGCGAGCGTCACGAACTCTGCCGCGGTCTCCATGCCGAGCAGAATGCGATCATCCAGGCGGCCAAGCACGGGGTCAATATCAGCGATGCCACCCTTTACTGCACCAATTTCCCCTGCGTCATCTGTACCAAGATGATCATCAATTCAGGAATCTCATCCATCGTCTATCTCGACGGCTACCCGGACAAGCTTTCCGCAGAGATGTTCAGTGAATCGGGAATCCAGATCTTCTCCTTCGAAGAGGTCCTGACTCCGGCGGAAGGCAAAAACCCATGATCTGTCCCTTCTGCAGTCATGCAGACACCCGGGTGATCGACTCGCGCCTCGGCAAGGAAGGCAATAACATCCGCCGCCGCCGGGAATGTATTGCCTGCGAGAAACGTTTTACCACCTACGAGCGCATCGAGGAAACCCTGCCGCTGATCGTCAAAAAAGACGGGCGGCGCGAATCGTTCGACCGGGCGAAGATCATCGGCGGGCTGAAAAAAGCCTGCGAAAAGAGACCGATCTCCATCTCCACTATCGAAAAACTGGTGGACCGTGTCGAGCTCTCACTCCAGGAATCGGGGGAGAAGGAGATAGAGGCCAGCCGCATCGGCGAAGCGATCATGGAACAGCTGCGCGAGATCGATCAGGTCGCCTACGTCCGCTTCGCCTCCGTCTACCGTCAATTCACCGATATCAACGAATTCATGTCCGAACTCAAAGAGATACTCGACAAGAGCGAAAAGGACTGAACTGACCAAAGACATGATGGTCCCGCAAAAAGCCCAAAATCTACCACAAAGACACTAAGACACAAAGAGAACCCATTGAATTTTCAGGGCATTTTCTTGGTGCCCTTGGTGCCTTGGTGGTAAATAATAATTTCCTGCGAAAGCCTCTCGACATGAGCGAACACGAAAAGTTCATGCAGCTGGCCCTGGAGCTGGCCCGGCGCGGCGAGGGACGCACCCGCCCCAATCCGCCGGTCGGCGCTGTGGTGTTGCGTGACGGGCATGTGGTCGGGCGGGGATTCCACCCCCGGGCCGGGGAGCCGCATGCGGAGATTTTCGCCCTCGAAGAGGCCGGTGACATGGCCGCCGGTGCTGAGCTCTACGTCACGCTCGAACCCTGCTCCCATCACGGTCGCACCGGACCCTGCTGTGAAGCGATCGTCAAGGCGGGCATCCGACGCGTCGTCATCGGCGCCACCGATCCGAATCCCCATGTCGACGGCGGCGGCATCCGGTATCTCCAACAGGCCGGTCTCGAGGTTTTTTCAGGCATTCTCGAGCCGGATTGCCAACGGCTGATCGCTCCTTTTGCCCGTCACGCGACGACGGGCCTGCCCTTCGTCATTCTCAAATCGGCCATGACTCTCGACGGTTTTACAGCCTGCGCCAGCGGCGATTCCCGGTGGGTCAGCGGCGAGGAGAGCCGGCTGCACGTGCACGGGTTGCGCGACCGCGTCGATGCGATTATGGTAGGAGCTGGGACCGTCGAAAAGGACGATCCCCGATTGACGACTCGCCTTCCCGGGGACGGACGCGATCCGCTGCGTGTGGTGGTTGATTCCACCCTGCGACTGAGCGAGAAGGCGGCGATTTTTCAGACGGATTCTGACGCGGTCACTCTGATCGCCACGACCGGGCGGGCGGATACGCGGAAGGTCGAGCGCCTGCGAGCCGGCGGGGCAGAGGTCCTGATCCTTGCCGAAGACGACGGCTGGGTCGATCTCAAAGACCTTCTGCAGCATCTCGGACGCCGGGATGTCCAGAGCCTGCTTCTCGAAGGCGGCGCAACCCTGGCGGGACGCTGTTTCCGCCAGCGCCTGATCAACCGGGTCATGATTTTCGTCGCTCCCCGGCTGATCGGCGGCGCTGACGGGCGGGGGATCTTCGCCGGTCCCGGCGTACAGGTCATGAACGAGGCCCCGACCCTGCAGGACGTGCGGGTTTCCCGCTTCGGGGACGACACTCTCATCGAAGGCGAAATGGACGATGTTTACCGGCCTGATTGAAGATATCGGAACGCTCAGACGACTGCGGCGCAGCCCTGACGGGATGCAGCTCGTCGTCGGCACCGCCATTGCGATGAACGAGCTTGTTCGCGGGGAGAGCATCGCTGTCGACGGCGTCTGCCTGACAGTCACCTCTTTCGGCGAGGGGACGTTCACGGCCGACGTCTCGCCGGAGAGCCTCGATCGGACCGGCCTGGGACGGCGGACCGTCGGATCCCGGATGAATCTGGAGCGGGCCCTGCAGCTTGGCGGACGCCTCGGCGGTCATCTGGTCAGCGGGCATGTCGACTGTCTGGCCGAGATCGGCTCCCGTCAGCGCCGCGGCAACGCGGAGGTATTTGACTTCCGGATGCCGAAAGAGTTTTTGCGGTACGTCGTCGAGAAAGGCTCCATCGCGATCGACGGTATCAGCCTGACGGTCAACGCCGTCGACGACAGCGGATTTTCCGTGGCCGTCATTCCGCACACCCTCGCTCAGACGACCTTGATCGACCGGACACCGGGTGAAACAGTCAATATCGAGACGGACATGATCGGCAAGTATATCGACCGGCTGATCCCCCGAAGCGGCGAAGAAGGGGAGCAAACCCGCAGCCGCATCGATATCGAATATCTTGCCAAAAACGGATTTCTGTGACATATTAAAGCCCGCGAAAGGGGCAATAAATCGTATGCCGATAGCAAGAATAGAAGAAGCACTCGAAGATATCCGCCAGGGGAAGATGGTGATCCTGGTGGATGACGAAGACCGTGAAAACGAGGGCGACCTGTGCATGGCCGCCGAGCTTGTCACACCGGAAGCGGTCAATTTCATGGCCCGGGAAGGACGGGGCCTTATCTGTCTCTCCATGACGGAGGAGCGAGCCGACAAGCTTGAGTTGCCCCTGATGGTGTCCGACAACACCGCCCGTTTCGGAACCGCGTTTACCGTCTCCATCGAAGCTCTCACGGGTGTGACCACCGGCATAAGCGCTGCGGATCGTGCGCGGACCATCCAGGTGGCAATGGACGACGGGAGCTGTGCCCATGACCTGGCCCGTCCCGGTCATGTGTTTCCGCTGCGGGCCAAGAAGGGCGGCGTTCTGGTGCGCACCGGGCAGACAGAGGGGTCGGTCGATCTTGCCAGGATGGCGGGCCTCAAGCCGGCCGGCGTCATTTGTGAAATCATGAACGATGACGGCACGATGGCCAGAATGCCCCAGTTGAAGACGTTCGCCGCAGAGCACGGGCTGAAGATCGTGACCGTGGCCGATCTCGTGGCCTACCGCATGATGAAGGAGAGTCTGGTGCGCCGCTCGGCGGAGACGGATCTTCCGACAGCCCTCGGGGGTCAGTTCCGCGCGATCGCCTTTGAAAACGATGTGGACGATGCTCAGCATCTGGCGCTGATCAAGGGTGAGATCGATCCCGAAAAACCGATGCTGGTCCGGGTGCACTCGGAATGCCTGACCGGCGACGTCTTCGGATCGCAGCGCTGTGACTGCGGGGACCAGCTGGCCGCCGCCATGAAACAGATGGACGAGGAAGGCGCAGGCGTCGTTCTCTACATGCGCCAGGAGGGCCGCGGCATCGGACTCGTCAACAAGCTCAAGGCTTATAAGCTGCAGGATGAGGGACACGATACGGTCGAAGCCAACGAGGTTCTCGGATTTGTCGACGACTTGCGCGATTACGGCATCGGGGCTCAGATTCTGGTGGATCTCGGCCTTAAAAAGATCCGTCTGATGACCAATAATCCGAAGAAGATCGTCGGCCTGGAGGGATACGGCCTGGAAGTTGTCGAGCGCGTTGCCATCGAGATGGCGGCCACCGGCAAGAATTTGCGTTATCTGCAGACGAAGCGCGAAAAGATGGGGCACCTGCTGGAAAACCTTTAATCCGATCTTACCCGACACAGAGGGGACGAGCCATGCCGAACATTCTAGAGGGCAACCTGGATGCCAGGGGACACAAGATCGCCCTGGTGGTCAGCCGTTTCAACAGCTTTATTTCCGATCGCCTCGTCGAGGGTGCGCTCGATGCGCTGGTCCGCCATGGCGCCGATGAAAACGATATCGACCTCATGCGGGTTCCGGGCGCTTTCGAGATTCCCATTGCCGCCGCAAAGCTGGCCCGGGCGAAAAAGTACGACAGCGTGATCTGCCTCGGCGCCGTGATTCGCGGCAGCACGCCCCATTTCGATTACGTCAGCGCCGAAGTCTCCAAGGGGATCGCTTCGGTCAGCCTGGAGAGCGGGGTCCCGGTCTCCTTCGGTGTTCTGACCTGCGACACGATCGAACAGGCGATCGAGCGCGCCGGGACGAAAGCCGGCAACAAAGGTTTCGATGCGGCCGTCAGTGCCATTGAGATGGTCAATCTCTTCAAGTCGGTTTAATTCTCCCTACAGTTCAGAGGGTGTTGACCGGAGGCCTGTGAAGGCCTCCTTTGCTTTTCCGACGATCGATATGAACGGTCAGGTTTGCGGGCAATAAATGATGACGGGTATCAGACGCAAAGGGCGGGAATACGCTCTCAAGATGCTATACAGCCTGCGAATGCCGGTGAAGGATATTCATGCGGTGATGGATGATTTCTGGGCCAATTTCCGTTTCAGCGACGATGTCCTCGGTGAAGCACTGGATGACGCGGAGCAAAAGGTGCCCTCGGAAGCGCGTCGGTTTGCAGAGCAGATCCTTGTCGGCATCGTCGACAATCGGGAGATTGTCGATGCAGAGATCAGGCAGCATGCAAAAAACTGGTCTCTCGACCGCATGGCCCGGGTGGATATCTCCATCCTGCGACTGGGGATCTACGAACTGCTTTTCTGTTCGGATACGCCTTCCAGCGTCGTTCTCAACGAGGCGGTCGAAATAGCCAAACGTTACGGTACCGCGGAGTCACCCTCCTTTGTTAACGGGATTCTGGACCAGGTGGCGAGGGCACATGGCAAGAGGTCGAAATGAGCCAGGTCCTGCGTCTCCTCGATTTGCCGGCTGACCGGATGGATGGCGATGTGGTCGGCGTTCTGTTTTTCGAGGATGAGCGCCCCCTGGAAGGGCCGGCTGCTCTGCTCGACTGGCGAATGAACGGTTTCCTGACCCGTCGGCTTCTTTCGGGACAGGCGTCCGGCCGTCGAAACGAGCGGATTCTGGTCGATTCCAATGCGAAGATTCTTGCGCCCTGGGTTCTGTTCCAGGGCGCCGGAAAGCTGAAAGATGACAACCGGGATCTGTGGCGCAGGGCCGTCAATGAGCTGCTCCGGACGGCTGTGGACGCCGGTTTTTCCCGGGTGGCAATCTGCCTTGGTCCGGACAGGCGGGCATCCGCCGAGGATATGGTTCGCCTTGTCCGGGAGGAACTGGGACATTTCAAGGGCAGGGATATCGAATGCCTGCTCTCGGTAGAGGAGCGTGGTCGCCGCCACAGCGACACGGGAACGCATGCGGCAAAAGATCCGGACATAAATGATCCTGATTAGGTCTAATTCTCAGCCGGAGGAATTCCCCCCTTTCCTAAAGGGGGGCGAGGGGGGATTTGACGGCTAGCGGCCAACAAAATCCCCCTAAATCCCCCTTTACTAAAGGGGGACTTCAGGCTTGCTGAGAATTGATCCTAATCAGATAAATGATTCAAAGGGGAATCGGGAGAAGGGGACTTCATGAAGAAAGACGTCAAGGTAGGACTGATCGGATTCGGGACCATCGGAACCGGTGTTGTCAAGTTGTTCCATCAAAACGCCCGCGTCATCGAGGAACGCCTCGGAGCCACCATCACGCTGGCCCGTATCGCCGATCTTGATGTGACGACAGATCGGGGCGTTTCGGTCGAGTCCGGTATCCTGACCACGGATGCCGAAAGCGTGCTGACCGATCCGGAGATCGATCTCATCATCGAGCTGGTCGGCGGATACGAGCCGGCCCGGACCTTTGTACTCAAGGCGATCGAAAACGGCAAACATGTCGTGACCGCCAACAAGGCCCTGCTGGCTATCCACGGCCAGGAGCTGGTCGAGGCGGCTACGGCAAAAGGCGTCGACATCATGTACGAGGCGGCGGTCGCCGGCGGCATCCCGGTCATATCGTCGATCAAGGAGAACCTGTGCGCCAACAACTTCTCCAGCATCTTCGGCATCCTGAACGGAACCTGCAACTACATCCTCTCACGAATGACCAACGAAGGCGTCGATTTCTCCGTCGTGCTTCGCGATGCCCAGGCCCAGGGGTTCGCCGAGGCCGATCCGACCTTCGACATAGAGGGAATCGACGCTGCGCACAAGCTTGCGCTCCTGGTGTCCCTGTGCTTCGGGACCAGGGTCGACTTCGACCAGATCTATACCGAGGGCATCAGCGACATCTCCGCTCTCGACATTCAGTTCGCCAACCATTTCGGCTACAAAATCAAGCTCATGGCGATCGGCAAGGTGGGTTACGATGCGGTCGAGGCCCGGGTCCATCCGACCATGATCCCGATGAATTATCCTCTGGCCGATGTCGACGGAGCATTCAACGCCGTCCGTATGGTCGGTGATTTTGTCGGCCCCGTCATGCTCTACGGCCTGGGAGCCGGGATGGATGCGACTGCCAGTGCTGTTGCGGGGGACGTCGTTTCCATCGCCCGCAACGTGCTCTCCGGTGCGACAAACAGGGTTCCGGTCATGGGATACCGAGAGCAATTCGTCAAGGAGATGCCGATCCTTCCGATCGAGGAGATCACCACCCAGTATTACCTGCGCTTTGCGACGGTGGACAAGCCCGGGGTTCTGGCCAAGATCTCAGGAGTTCTCGGTGACAACAACATCGGCATCGTCTCGATGCTGCAGCCCGAGCGCCAGGAAAGCGGAGCAGTGCCGATCGTCCTGATGACGCACGAGGCCAAAGAGGCCGATATCCGTGCGGCCCTGGCAGAAATCGACAAACTCGATATCGTACGGGAGAACAGCCGGTTCATCCGTATCGAAAGCGAGCTGGAATGATCCGTTCGGTTCGATAGAAAGAATAAATCGGGGCCGATAAAAACACTTGACATTGCTCGGTCCCTTTTGCTAAAAGTGACACCGCGATTGGGAATTGCAGGCACGTAGCTCAGTGGGAGAGCACTACCTTGACACGGTAGGGGTCGGCGGTTCAATCCCGCCCGTGCCTACCATCCAAATCACCTGATCATCGAGCGAGGCATCTTCGGATGCCTCTTTTCGTTCGTATCGGGCTGGTTGCAGTGTGAATGCGAAGACCGTTCCTGCAGTGGATCGATCGATCCCCGGCGGGACATACCTGCGGAGAGGGCCATGGAGACGATTACTGTCGAGTTGCCGGACGGTTCGACCAAGGAAATACCCCGCGGCGGGAGCCCGCTCGACGTGGCCCGGTCCATCAGCGAGGGATTGGCCCGCCAGGCGGTCGCCGCCCGAATCGACGGCGAGCTGGTCGATGTCGATCATGGTCTCGAAGGCGACTGCCGCCTCGAATTGGTGACGCTCCAAAACGACGAGGGGCTCGAGGTCTACCGCCATACGGCCGCCCACCTCATGGCTCATGCCGTCAAGGAGATTTACGGCGACGATGTCCAGGTGACTATCGGTCCCGCCATAGAAAACGGTTTCTATTACGACTTCTACAGCGAAAAGCACAAATTCGCTCCCGAAGATTTCGAGGTCATCGAGCTGAAAATGGCCGAACTGGCCAAGCGGGATCTCCCGATCGAACGAGAGGAACTCTCCCGCGACGAGGCTGTAGAGCTGTTTCGGGAGATGGGCGAAGATTATAAAGTCGAGCTGATCGAGGATCTGCCGAATGAAACCGTCTCTGTTTACCGACAGGGCGATTTCGTCGATCTGTGCCGCGGGCCGCATCTCCCCTCCACTCGCCGGATCAAAGCCTTCAAGCTCACCAGCGTGGCCGGAGCCTACTGGCGCGGCGACGAGAGCAGGGCGATGCTGCAGCGCATATACGCCACGGCGTTTCCCGACAAGAAAGAGCTGAAGGCGTACCTGCAGACCCTTGAGGAAGCGAAAAAGCGGGACCATCGCAAGCTGGGCAGGGAGCTGGATCTTTTCTCCTTCAGCGAGGACGCGGGAGCCGGTCTTGTCATCTGGCATCCCAAGGGGGCCATGCTGCGCACCATCCTTGAAGAATTCGAGCGGCGGGAACATCTCAAGCGCGGCTACGATCTCGTCATGGGCCCGCAGATCCTTCGCACCGAGTTGTGGAAGACCTCGGGGCATTACGACAATTACCGTGAAAACATGTACTTCACGGAAGTCGAGGGGCAGAGCTTCGGGCTCAAACCCATGAACTGCCTTGCCCATATGCTCATCTACAAGTCACAGATTCGGTCCTATCGGGACCTGCCGATTCGCTATTTCGAGCTCGGCACCGTTCACCGGCATGAAAAGACCGGAGTCCTGCACGGCCTGCTGCGCGTTCGGGGTTTTACGCAGGACGACGCCCATATTCTCTGTACGCCGGAACAGCTCGATGCGGAAATCAAGGGTGTCATCGCCTTTGTCCGCGATGTGATGGGGGTCTTCGATTTCGAGTATGAGATGGAGATCTCCACCCGTCCGGAAAAGTCGATCGGATCTGAAGAGGACTGGGATCGTGCCACCAGCGCATTGATGAGCGCATTGACGGACAGCGGTCTGCCCTTCGAAATCAACGAGGCGGACGGGGCATTTTACGGACCGAAGATTGATATCAAGCTCAAGGATGCTCTTGACAGGAAGTGGCAGTGTGCTACAATCCAGTGCGATTTCACGCTTCCCGAGCGCTTTGATTTGTCCTATATCGGCACCGATGGAGAAAAGCATCGGCCCGTCATGGTTCATCGCGTCATTCTCGGTGCGATCGAGCGTTTTATCGGTGTTCTGATCGAGCACTATGCGGGGAGTTTCCCTCTCTGGTTGTCTCCGGTACAGACGATCATTGTCAATGTCACCGACAACCAGCGCGCGTATGCCGAAGAGGTGTGCGAGAAACTGCGATCAGAGGGTGTTCGTGTCCAGGCGGACCTTCGGAACGAGAAGCTCGGCTTCAAGATCCGGGAGGCCCAGATGGAAAAGGTACCTTACATGCTGGTCATCGGCGACAAGGAGATGGAAGAGGGCACGATTGCACCGCGTCATCGGTCCGGTAAAAATCTCGACCCCATGACCCCGGACGAATTCATCCGTTTTGTCGAGGATGAGAGCCGGAAACACCACTAGGAGAAAAGACCATAGCCAAGCAAGAAACCAACATCAATCGCTCCATTCGCGCCCGTGAAGTTCGCGTCATCGATGATGAGGGCGAGCAGCTCGGCATCATGAGTCTCCCCGAGGCACTGGAAGCAGCCGCCGAAGAGGGACTCGATCTTGTCGAGGTATCGCCGAGCGCCAAGCCTCCGGTTTGCCGGATCATGGATTACGGCAAATTCAAGTATCAGCAGGCCAAAAAGGCGGCTGAGGCCAAAAAGAAGGCGATGCGCGTTGAACTCAAGGAAGTCAAGATGCGTCCCAAGACGGACGAGCACGACTTTCAGACCAAGGTCAAAAACGCGCGGCGTTTTCTCGAGGCGGGGAACAAGGTCAAGGTGACCATCATGTTTCGCGGTCGCGAACAGGCTCATCCCGAGCGCGGGCTGATGCAGATAGAGAAAGTCGTAGAAGCTCTGTCGGACATTGCCCAGGTCGAAGCCAGGCCCACGAAGCAGGGACGCTTCATGACCATGGTTATCGCCCCATTGAAAAAATAGTATCATCGAGGAATTCAAGCCGGATTCGATCGTCCCCGCCCGGATGACAGACCGGTTTGGATTTATTCAGGCCGAAGAATTCAGTTCAGTCCGATAGAATCCCAGGAGATAAACAATGCCGAAAATCAAGACCAACCGCGGTGCCGCCAAGCGCTTCCGCAAGACCGCCAGCGGCCGTATTCGCCGCAACAAGGGGTTTGCCAACCACATCCTGACCAAGAAAAGCCCCAAGCGAAAGCGTGAGCTGCGTCAGGGAACGCTGGTGCACAGGGTCGACGAGCGCAACATCGCTCAGCTGATTCCCTACGTATAATTCTCAGCACCGACTTGAGTCGTGAACTGGGGGGATCGGTATCCTCCCCCAGATCCGGCAACGAGGCATCGCCTCACACATCATCACAGAGAAGGAGAAAGAGATGCCAAGAGCAAAAGGTGGATTTAAAACCCGACGTCGCAGGAACAAGGTCCTCAAGCTCGCCCGCGGCTATCGCGGGGCTCGCAGCAAACTTTACCGCAGTGCGGTTGAAGCTGTCGATCGCGCCCTCAATTACGCCTATCGCGATCGCAAGGTCCGCAAGCGTGATTTCAGGGCCCTGTGGATTTCCCGGATCAATGCCTCAACGCGCGAGCACGGCCTGTCCTACAGCCGGTTCATTCACGGCCTGAAGAAAGCGGATATTGCGCTTGACCGCAAGGTGCTGGCTCAACTGGCCGTATCGGACCCCGCCGGGTTCAGCGCCGTAGTTGAAAAGGCCAAAGCGCAGCTTCAATAATCCGGCCTTGACACTAAAAGAGACGGGGCCTTCCCCGTCTCTTTTTTTATTTTTCCATCGATGAAACGCCGCCTTCGGGCTCGTTTCATTCTCTTTCCTGTCGAGATTCCACCATGAAAGACAAATTGAATCGATTGCTCGAAACAGGCAGGGCCGCTCTGGAATCGGCTGAGAGCGAAGAGGCCCTGCAGAGCGAAAAGGTTCGACTTCTCGGAAAGAAAGGGGAGTTGACGGCCTGCATGAAGGAGATGCGCAACCTTCCTTCCGATGAGCGTCCGGTTATCGGTGCCCTGGCCAACACGGTCAAGGAGGAACTCGAAGACCTCTTTCAGGGGCGACTAGAGGTTTTACGCGAGCAGGAGATCAACGAGAAGCTGGGGTCAGAGACGATCGACGTGACCCTGCCCGGCCGGACCACGTTCGCCGGAACGCGGCATCCGATCACCCTGGTGAACGAAGAGCTCGTGAATATATTTTCCTCTCTCGGGTTCGGCGTCGAGGAAGGCCCGGAGGTCGAAAAGGATTTCTACAATTTCGAGGCCCTCAATATTCCCAAAGACCATCCTGCGAGGGACATGCAGGATACCTTCTATATCTCCGACGATGTGGTCCTGCGCACACACACGTCTCCGGTCCAGATTCGCACTATGCTCCAGCGCAAGCCGCCCATCAGGGTGATCGCTCCGGGAACCGTCTACCGGCGTGACTCCGATCTGACCCACAGCCCGATGTTTCATCAGATCGAAGGTTTCATGGTCGATCGTCACATCACGTTCGGCGATCTCAAGGGGATCCTCACCACGTTTGTCCACCAGTTCTTCGGCGAGAAGGTCGGGGTCAGGTTCCGCCCTTCGTTTTTTCCGTTTACCGAGCCCAGCGCCGAAGTCGATATCGAATGCGTGATCTGCGCGGGCAGCGGCTGCCGAGTCTGCAGTCAGACCGGCTGGCTGGAGATTCTCGGCAGCGGTATGATCGATCCCGAGGTTTTCAAGTCGGTCGACTACGATCCGGCCGAATGTTCCGGATTCGCTTTCGGAATGGGCCTGGAGCGACTGGCCATGCTCAAGTACGGCGTGAACGATCTGCGCCTTTTCTTCGAGAACGATGTGCGTTTCCTCCAGCAATTCTGATGGCGTCGTAAAAACTCGCCAACTGCTGCGTTGCTGCAATCGCTCGCGCTGCTTCGACGTACGAAGGTACGCCTCATTGCTTGACAATTGCGCGCCTTGCATTTGGCGCTTTTTACTTAGCCAGCTACTTTTCGTATCTCCCCGATTACGTTCCGTTATGCATAGAAGGTATTTTCGATGATCGTAACCCGCAACTGGCTCAAGGAATTCGTAGATTTCGATCTGACGCCGGAGGATCTGGCGCATCGCCTGACCATGACCGGCCTGGAGGTCGAATCGGTCGAGACTCTCGGCGCTGGCCTGGACGGCGTTGTCGTGGCCCGGCTAGAGGCTGTCGATCCCCATCCCGATGCGGACAGACTGACCCTCTGCCAGGTCGATACCGGTGACGGAACGGTTCCCGTCGTCTGCGGCGCCCAGAACCACAAGGCCGGGGATCTGGTGGCCCTGGCGCAGGTCGGGACTGTACTGCCTGGGGACTTCAAGATCAAAAAGTCGAAAATTCGCGGACAGGTTTCGATGGGCATGCTGTGCTCCGAAAAGGAGCTGGGACTGGCCCAGGAATCGGAAGGTATCATGATCCTTCCCGGGGGCCTTGAGCTCGGCCGGCCCGTTTTCGACGCGCTCGGCTTGAAGGATGTGTGTTACGAGATCGGCCTGACGCCGAATCGTCCCGATTGCCTCAGTGTTCTCGGCGTGGCCCGCGAAGTGGCCGCCATGACCGGCGCCGGGTTGAACGTCCCGCAGGTCTCGGTCAAGGAAGAAGGCGAGCCCGTGGAAACCCGGACCTCCGTGGTGGTCGATGATCCGGAGCTTTGTCCCCGATATGCCGCAAGGCTGATCAAAGGGGTGGAAATCGGGGACTCCCCAGCCTGGCTGGTCGGCCGCCTCGAATCGGTGGGCATGCGCTCGATCAACAACGTCGTCGACGTGACCAATTACGTGATGATGGAGCTGGGCCAGCCTCTACACGCCTTCGATTTTCAACTGCTGCGGGAAGGGCGAATCGTGGTGAGGCGGGCCGAAGAGGGATCGACCTTCACCACACTGGACAGCGAACCCCGCACGTTGACCGGGAGCGATCTGATGATCTGCGACGGGGAAGGGCCTGTCGCCCTGGCCGGGATCATGGGAGGCGAGAATTCGGAAATCAACGATAATACAGTCGATATCCTTCTCGAGAGCGCCTATTTTCAGCCCTTGGGAATCCGCCGCACGAGCAAGCGCCTGGGCCTGCACACCGAATCGTCCCATCGTTTCGAGAGGGGCGGTGACGTCAATATCGTCCCTGTCGCCCTCGACCGGGCCGCGGATCTGATCCGTCAGATGGCCGGTGGGAAGGTCGCCCGTGGAATAGTCGATGTCTACCCGGAAAAGGTCTCCGGTCCCGAACTGGAGATATCCACCTCCCGAACCAACAGTGTTCTCGGGCTCGAACTGTCGACGGAACAAATCGCCGACTGTCTGTCGTCGATCGATCTTGATGTTTCGCGTCTGGGCGACGAGATGTTGAAAGTGATCGTGCCGACCTTCCGGCCCGATCTGGAGCGGGAGATCGACCTGGTTGAAGAGATCGCCCGTCTCCACGGCTATGACAACATCCCCGTGACCATGCCCCAGGGAGAGGTCGTCAGCCACCGTCCCAAGCCGAAGCAGGCTCGGGAGCGCCGTTTGCGCGAGGCAATGGTCGGTTCAGGTTTTTCCGAGACGATCAACTATTCTTTCGTTTCCGAAACACTGTGGGATCGTCTGCTTTTGCCCGAAGACGATGTTCGCAGGCAAACTGTGGCGATCCTCAATCCCTTGACCGAAGAACAATCGGTCATGCGAACGACGCTTGCAGGCTGTCTGCTCGAGACCGCTTCGAGGAACCTGGCTTATCGCAGCCGCAACCTGCGTCTTTTCGAGTTGCGACCGGTATTCCAGCCGGTGGAAAATGAAGAGCTTTCCCGCGAAAGCCTTTCTCTGGGTGCTCTGATGTGCGGCCGCCGTCATCCGGAAGGGTGGGGCCAGCCCGATGAAGCGGTCGATTTTTTCGATCTCAAGGGGGTCGTCGAAAATCTCGTCGCGGCTTTCAATATCGACCATGTGAGCTGGAAGGCCGATCCCGGTGAGCCCTATCTGCATCCCGGCAAGGCCTGCGCCCTTTACAGGGAAGGCCGGCGCCTGGGGGTCTTCGGGGAAGTTCATCCGCGGGTGATGGAGAACTTCGACCTGGATGTTCCCGTCTATCTCATGGAGCTCGACCTGGAGGCGTTCTTCGATGCGTCCCTTGATTTCGCCGGCTTCGAGGCCCCCTCGCGTTATCCGGATGTGTTCAGGGACAGTGCGCTGCTGCTCGATGAGGAGATATCCGCCGCCAAACTGTTCGATGTGATCGACAGGGCCCGGGTCAAGGATGTCGAGGAGGTCGTGCTTTTCGATCTTTATCGTGGCAAGGGCGTGCCTGAAGGCAAGAAGAGCATGGCCATCAGGGTTCGTTATCGCTCCGCCGAGCGAACCTTGACGGATGACGATATCCAGAAAAGGCACGACAAGATTGTCAAGAGTCTGAACAAAGAGCTTGGCGCTGAGATTCGATAACTTTTTAGGTTGCCACGCATTATAAGGCTATGATATAAGATCCTGAAAAAGCAAGACTCTTTGCTTGTAATGCTTCCGGAGGATGTATGACCAAGGCGGATCTGATCGAAAGCGTTTATTTGAAGACCGGATTTTCCAAGAAGGAATCGGCTGATATTGTCGAAATGGTCTTCGATTTGATGAAGGAAACTCTGGAATCGGGTGAAAAAATCAAAATTGCCGGTTTCGGAAACTTCGTGGTCAAGGAGAAGTCCAGTCGCCGGGGACGAAATCCCCAGACTGGCGATGAAATTGAAATCTGCGCCCGCCGTATCCTTACCTTCAAGCCGAGCCAGGTTCTGAAAACCGCAATCAACGGCGCCGAATAGTCGCTGCGTGAACATCGAGGCGTTTATGAACGTCGAGATACCCGATAAGCTCTATTTCAGGATCGGCGAAGTTGCCGAACTGACGGGGATCAAGCCTCACGTTCTCCGCTACTGGGAGTCCGAGTTCGGTGCCTTTCGGCCGGTGAAGAATCGTTCCCGACAGCGTATATACCGACGCAAGGATATAGAGCTTGTTCTGCAGATCAAGGATCTGCTCTATAACCAGGGATTCACGATAGCCGGCGCCCGAAAGGCCTTGCGAGACAAAGCCGGCCGGAATGAACCCCCTTCCCGTTCCGAAGAAGGTCTGGTGATCGATCGCCAGCTTCTCAAGGACATTCACAACGATCTTCTCGCCCTGCGTGAGCAGTTGAATTCCTGCCCAGTAAAGAAGCAAGGTTTTTCCGACAATTCATAACCGAGGTCCGTATTGCTGATACTGGTAACCAACGACGACGGCATCCTTTCGGCGGGCCTGACGACTCTGGCTGAACATCTACAGTCCCTCGGCGACGTGGTGGTCGTTGCGCCTGACCGGGAACGCAGTGCCGTCGGTCATTCCCTGACGCTGCACAGCCCTCTGCGGGCCACGGAGCTGTCTCCCGGCCGGTATGCTGTGGACGGCACCCCGACCGATTGCGTCAACCTCGGAGTGCACGGTTTGTTTGCCCAACGTCCCGATCTGGTGGTCTCAGGCATCAACGTCGGCAGCAACATGGGGGATGATGTCACCTATTCCGGCACGGTCGCTGCAGCCATGGAGGCGACACTTATGGGCGTTCCCGCTTTTGCCGTTTCCCTCGACGTCGAAGCCGGGTTGAGTGCTGATTACTCCGGTGCGGCCCGGTTCGCAACCCTTCTGGCCCGGAAAATGAAAGAACACCGGTTACCTCCCGATACCTTTCTCAACGTCAATATGCCTGCCTGCCCGCCAGAAGAGGTGAGGGGCGTTCGGATCACACGCCAGGGGAAAAGGGTCTATGGCGATCTGATCGTTGAAAAACTCGATCCGCGCGGCCGGAAATACTACTGGATCGGAGCTGGGGAGCTCGGTTTCAAAAACGAGGAGGGCACCGATTTTCATGCACTCCGGAACCGGTGCGTTTCAGTGACCCCTCTTCATATCGATCTGACCAACTATCGTTCCTTCGACGCTCTGGCCGGCTGGAGTCTCGAGCAATTCACCACGAATCTTGAATCCTGACTGTTATGCCGACCGACTATGCCGTAGCCCGGCGATACATGGTGGAAGCGCTCAAGGAACGGGGAATCAGAGATTCGGCTGTGCTCGACGCCATGCTCAAGATTCCCCGGCATCTCTTCGTGCAGGAGGCGCTGCAGGCGCAGGCCTATAGCGACCAGCCTCTGCCTATCGGCGAAAAGCAGACCATTTCTCACCCCTACATCGTGGCCTATATGACGGCTGCTCTTCAACTCTCCGGCACGGAGCGCGTGCTGGAGATAGGGACCGGCTCGGGCTATCAGGCAGCAATCCTGGGGACCCTCGTGCGCAGAGTCTACAGCCTTGAGCGTTTACCTTCCCTGGCCCGAAAGGCGCGGCAGATTCTCGATCGGCTCTCCCTCGGGAACGTACATATCCGGGTATCGGATGGCACCAGCGGCTGGAAAGAACAGGGGCCGTTCGATCGTATTATTGTGACTGCCGGAGCCCCGAGTGTTCCCCAATCCTATCTTGACCAGCTGGAAGACGAAGGGGTTCTTGTCATTCCGGTCGGAGAACACGGCCACCAGGTGCTGACCCGCATCGTCCGCAGAAATGCCCGATTCATCCACGAAGAGTTGCTCGATTGCCGTTTTGTCCCCCTGATCGGACGACACGGCTGGCAAAAGCGCGACGGGAGAAGCGGAGAATGAAATATATTCGCCGTCTCTATGACTGGATTCTGCACTGGGCACAAACGCCCTATGGTGTACCTGCCCTTTTTCTCCTTGCTCTGGCCGAATCGTCCGTCTTTCCCATTCCCCCCGACGTTCTGCTTCTGGCCCTGTCGATGTCGCTCCCTTTCAATGCCTACTATTATGCCTTTATCTGTTCGCTCGGATCGCTGCTTGGCGGCGTCGTCGGCTATGGGATCGGTTTTCTGCTCTGGGAGGGCGTATCGGATTTCTTTTTCGCCTACATCCCCGGTTTCTCGACAGGTGGGTTCGAGCATGTCCAGCACCTTTTCGAGACGTATAATTTCTGGGTCGTGTTCACCGCAGGATTCACGCCGATCCCCTACAAGATTTTCACCATCGGAGCGGGCGTATTCCAGATCAATTTTCTCGTTTTTCTCATTGCATCCGCGTTGAGCCGCAGCCTGCGTTTTTTCCTGGTGGCCGCCCTTGTCCGTTATTTCGGCCCCCCGATCCGCTTGTTTATTGAAAAATACTTCAATCTGTTGTCCATTCTCTTCATGGCGCTTCTGGTCGGCGGATTTATTCTGGTCAAGAAGATTATGTAGCGTCCAGGTGATGAATCTTTCCTGCCGGTATCTGTTCTTGTTGACGAATGCCCTCTTGATTCGTTACTTTGAAAAGGCGTTCATTTGTTTTTTATCGGTTTTGTCGATGTTTCGTCTGAATGGTTCCGGGGATGGCCATGCGTCTGAGTCTGCTGACACTCGTCTTTCTGATCATGGTTTCTGGATGCCAGCCATCCACGGGCGTTTATCATACTGTGAAAAAAGGCCAGACGCTCTACCGCATCAGCAATGCCTACAATCTCAACGAACACTATCTTGCCCGAATCAACGGTGTTGACGATCCGAAGGCATTACAGGTCGGTAAACGCCTTTTCGTGCCCGGCGCGAAACAGACCATCGACATCTCGCCTGCCGTGTCCACCCCCACCCGGGGAAACTCTTCCGCAACCGCTTCTTTACCGGATAAAATAAAATCAGCTCCCCCTGCGGACAAGCGCGAGACCACAGAGCCATCCGCCAGATCGTCAGACGAAAGTTCGATCGGGAAACCTCCAGAGCCCGACAAGGGACAGTTCGTCTGGCCGATACGCGGCGAAGTCCTTAAAGATTTCTGCAAGACCGGCAAGGAGCCGTGCAAAGGGATCGAAATCGCGGCTGAGGACGGGACCCCCGTTCTCGCCTCCTCTGCTGGCAAGGTGATTTACAGCGGGGACGGGATCCGGGGCTACGGCAACCTTCTTATCATCAAGCATGACAAGGAGTTTTTCTCCGTCTACGGGTACAACAAAAAAAACCTGGTAGACTCGGGTGCCTTTGTCAGCAAGGGACAGCAGATAGCCCTGAGCGGGACTCCACCCGGCGGTGGGGAGTCAAGACTGCATTTCGAGATACGCCACGGGAGGGGATCCGTTGATCCGGCTTTATACTTGCCGTAGAGTGTGGTAACCTAAAAATCTAAGTATGCGTTTTGACTCAAAGAACCTTAAATTCACGTAAGGGGAGGGTAGCCTTATATGTCAGAAGATCTGGATTCTCTCGGCTTTTCTGTAGTTGAAGAAACTCAGACCGAAAATGCCGAAAGCGAGGAAGAGGTTGCGGACAAGATTGCAGCGAAACCGGCGAAGGCAAAGAAGAAGAAGACGCGCGGTGCCGAAGAATATGAGACCCACTCCGACGATGCCATCAAACATTATCTTCGGGAGATTCAAAGGACGACCCTGTTGACCGCGGAACAGGAACGTGATCTGGCCCGTAAAATCTCCGTCGGCGACATGGCTGCTCGGGACAAGATGATCGAGTCCAATCTGCGCCTGGTCGTCAAGATTGCAAAACGATACATGAATCGTGGATTGCCCTTTCTCGATTTGATCGAAGAGGGGAATATGGGTTTGATCAAGGCGGTCGAGCGGTTCAAACTCAGCAAGGGGTGCCGTTTTTCAACCTATGCGACCTGGTGGATCCGTCAGTCCATCGAGCGGGCGCTGGTCAACCAGAGCCGGACAATTCGCCTGCCGGTTCACGTCTCCGACGACATCAACAAATTGAGCAAGATTTCCCGGGAACTGGTCCACAACCTCAACCGGGAACCGAAGGTAGAGGAAGTTGCCGAGGCGATGGGCGTGGACGTATCCTATGTCCGGCGGTTGATGACCTTGCTGAGGAAGACCTATTCGATCGAACATCCGATGGGCGAGAACAGCGACTACAGTCTGATCGACACCATCGAGGACGGGAATACGATCAATCCCTCCACGCTCATCGAGGGTCTGGACAAGTACAACCATATCAGCGAGTGGCTCGAGGGCCTGAGTGAAAGCGAGCGGGAGATCCTGACCCTTCGGTTCGGACTGGAGGACCGCGATCCGCAGACGCTGGACACCATCGGCAGGAAATTCAATGTCACCCGTGAACGGATCCGTCAGATAGAGGCGAAAAGCCTCGAAAAACTTCGCCGCCTCATGGAGGAAACCGAAAACAGTCCGGATGAGAAGGACTAATCGGGACAATAGATACGCCGGCTGATGATAATGAAAAAATGGAGATTGAGAAGTGGACGAGCTGAAAAAAATCATTCGTGACATCCCTGATTTTCCCCAGAAGGGTGTCATCTTCAAGGACATCACCACGCTGCTTTCCGATGCGAAAAGTTTTCATCGTATGATCGATCTGTTGGCCCATCGCTATGTCGGTATGAAAATCGATCAGGTCGTCGGAGTCGAGGCCCGCGGTTTCATCCTGGGCTCTGCCCTGGCCTACAAGCTCGGCACCGGTATCACTCTTGTTCGAAAGCCCGGAAAACTCCCGTTCACGAAAGTCCATAAGACCTACGACCTCGAATACGGATCCGATACGCTTGAAATCCATGCCGATGCTTTCAATCCCGGAGACCAGGTCATCGTCGCAGACGATCTTCTGGCCACAGGCGGAACCATGGCCGCAGTTGTGTCATTGGTTGAACAACTCGAAGCTGAAGTTGTCGAATGTACTTTTCTGGCCGAGCTCAAATTCCTGTCCGGACGTGAAAAATTACCCACAGACAAGGTTTTCAGCCTGCTCGAATTCTGATCCCCCTCTCCGGTCATGTTGACGGAGCGAAAAAAACTTGCACACCCCAATTTCATACGGTATAAACCACACCTTATGCCCCCGTAGCTCAGCAGGATAGAGCAACCGCCTCCTAAGCGGTAGGTCACACGTTCGAATCGTGTCGGGGGCGCCAATAACATCAAGGGCTTACGTAACTCTTTGAGACTGCGTAAGCCTTTATTTTTGCCTTGGGTAGCGTTTTGGGTAGCATTTTCCGGACAATAAAAAACCCAGCTAAAAAATGGCTGGGTTTTTTCGTGATCAACGTCGCGGCCGCATGCTTGACCAGGTTCTGACGGCCAGCACCTTCTCGGGCCGCTTTTCATTCTGCAGTCAAGGCCTTGAAAAGTCGCAGATAATCCCGCTGCGCCTCATAGACCATGTTAGAAACCAGGTTGACGAAGGGTCGGCTGTCCCCGGCGTTTGACGCCTTCAGCGCCTCGATGTAGGCGGGTCGCACCACAGGCGGAATGATGGTGATCGGGAATCCGTCCTGAAGCAGTGCCAGGTTCATCAACAAACGGGCCGTGCGGCCGTTGCCATCAGTGAAGGGATGGATTGTGACTAGCCGCAGGTGCAGCAGGGCGGCGAATTCTACAGGGTGAGCCGTGGCCCGCAGATTAGGAATGTCGGCGACTAACTTCTCCATGGCCGCTTTGATCTTGCTTGGCGGCGGCAATTCGATGGTAGCGCCTGTAATGATGGCAGGTTCCTTGCGGTAGTGCCCTGCCTCTACCGGATCGATCCGGTAGAAAAAAAGCCTATGCATCTCCAGGATTTCAGCCTCGGTGATCTCTCGCCGCTTGGCCAGTCGGTAAATCAGGTCGAAAGCCTCGGCATGCCCCACTGCCTCGAAGTGATCCCGTAGCGGTTTGCCTCCGATTGTGATCCCGTCCTCAATGACAACCTTGGTTTCACTCTCACTGAGGGTGTTCCCCTCCAGGGCGTTGCTGGTCCAGGTCAAGCCTATCTTGTAATATTCCCGCAGCTGAGCCAGGGCCTTTTCCCCTAGAGGGCGAAGGCTGCTAATTTCCTCCTGGAGGCGGTCGTTGTCGGCAAGGCGATTGTCGAATTTCATGGCGCGGTCAACTCCCTTCGTCCTTGCTGGACGTGTTGTGCTGCTTGACTCTCTCGACATTCAGACTGTCGCGCTTGCGCTCTGCCAGCCAGAGGTCATAGTGCATCTGTTGGATCAGCCAGCTTTCCGGCGTTGTGGCGAAGGCAATGGAAAGCCGAAGCGCCATTTCCGGGGATATGCCCGCTCGGCCGTTCAGAAGGGCTGAAAGAGACTTGCGGGAGATACCGAGAGCCTTGGCGGCGTTGGTAACTGTGACCCCCAAGGGTTCGAGGTAGAGTTCCCGGATGACCTTCCCGGGGTGGGGTGGGATGTTAATCATTTTTTTCGTTGGCCAGTAATAACCCTGTTAGCGGAAGATTGTTTCATGCCATTCCTCCTTGAGGTTTGAATAAATTCTGTGTGAAGCGTAACCCGATAGGTTTCGGGTGTCAACGCTCAATATTGAATGATTAATTTAAAGCCGCAAAAAGAAACCGGTTGCAAAGCGACTATTCTTTTCTATCATGTTTCTAAGCGTTAGCTGGAGGTAATATTTCTGAAGAAGCTTGTTCCTCATTAAAGGAAAGGAGAAAACTATGTCGCTAGCAAAGGTTATCGAGGTTTTGGCCGAAGGAAAGACGGTTGAAGATGCCGTTCAAAGTGCGGTCAACGAAGCCAGCGAAACAGTCAACAACATCAAGGGGGTCTACGTTAAGGACGTCCAGGCCATGGTCGAGAACAACATGGTGACCGGCTATCGAATCAATGCCAAGATCACTTTCGTCATCCAGAAATAATCATGTTCCATACGAAAACGGCCCACCATGTCCAAGGTGGGCCGTTTTTTATTCCTGTCAAACCTGTCAAACTGTAGAGTTGCTTCCCTGTTTCAATGATGCCCGTTCGGGCAGGGACGATACCAGTCGCACCGCGTGAGGGGAAGTCCGGTGGGTTTCTGTCCGGATTTGACCAGAAGACTCTGGTAAAGGCCGATACGACCGGTATGGAAGCTGTAGGCTGATCCGGCCATATAGATGCGCCAGATTCGGCTTGTCACTGCATTGGTCAGTTCGACGGCCTCCTCCAGATTATCTTCGAGACGCCTGACCCACTGCCGCAATGTCAGGGCGTAATGTTCCCGAAGTCCTTCCACATCGCGGACCTCGAACCCGTTCTCCTCCGCAACGCGAAGAGAGGTACTGATCGGCAGCAATTCGCCGTCGGGGAAGACATACTTGTCGATAAAGGACTCCCCTGCTTTGTTGCGGGTGTTCTGTTTCGATTCTGTGATGCCGTGGTTGAGAAAGACGCCTCCCGGTTTGAGAAGCTGGTAGGCCTTGGCGAAATAGTCCGGTAACTTGGCTTCACCGACATGCTCGAACATGCCGACGCTGACGGCCTTGTCGAATTGCAGATCCGAAGGGATGTCGCGGTAATCGAGAACTTCGACGCGGCAGCGATCGGAGAGCCCTGCTTCGCGGATTCTTTCATTGGCCAGTTCGGCCTGGGGCTGGCTGAGGGTTATGCCCGTTGCATCGACGCCGTAATTCTGGCAAGCGTGCATGACCAGTCCACCCCATCCGCATCCGATATCGAGAAGTTTTTCGCCCGGCTCCAGGCGCAGCTTCCTGCAGAGGTAATCGAGCTTGCGGTATTGTGCCTCGTCGATGGTATCCTCCTGGCTGTGAAAGAGAGCACAGGAATAAATCATGTACTTGTCCAGCCAGAGACGATAGAAGTCGTTGGATACATCGTAGTGGTACTGAACGGCTTCTGCATCCCGTTTTTTTGAATGCGCTCTTCCTCGAAGATCTACGGCTCCTTTGCTCTTCCTTTCCGGGGAGGAGCGGGGCACGCTGAGCAGCCTCAGGCCCAGCCGCAGCTTTTCTGTGAGTTGCCAATCCCGCTTGAGAAGGTAGTCGCCCAGTTCGAAGCTGCTTTCCAGATCCCCGTGAACATCGAAGTCACCAAAGATATAGGCTTCCCCCAGCGAGACCTCTGTCGGTTTCCAGAAGATTTTCTGCATCGAGGCAGGATGTTTGAGCTCAAGGGTAAAATGTGGAGATTCATTGCCGTGCTGCCATTCTGATCCATCCCAGAACCGAACAGCAAAAGGTTTGACGGGCGCGCCGTCGAAAACCTGGTCGAAGAACTCCATGCC
>JAWOCM010000086.1:0-3390 GCA_046483795.1 Desulfuromonadales bacterium
CGCTGTGGGGCGCAAGGCGAACACAGACGGATTCGGCCTGGAGGAGTTGGGCGTGCGGCTCGAAAATGGGGGGACCATCGAAGCCGATCCCTTTTTGCGCACCAATGTCCCCAGCATCTTCTGCGCCGGCGACGTGGCAGGCCCCTACCAGTTCACCCATGCAGCCGCCCACCAGGCATGGTACGCATCGGTCAACGCCCTGTTCGGCCAGTTCAGAAAGTTCCGCACGGACTACAGCGTCATTCCCTGGTGCACCTTCACCGATCCCGAAGTCGCGCGGGTGGGTCTCAGCGAAGCCGAAGCCCGTCAGAAGAATACGGATTTCGAGGTGACCTGCTTCGAGCTTGCGGAGCTCGACCGGGCCGTCGCGGAAGGGGAGGAAAACGGATGGGTCAAGGTGCTGACCCCGCCCGGCAAGGACAAGATCCTCGGAGTGACCATTGTCGGTGCCCACGCCGGAGACCTGCTGGCCGAGTTCGTCCTGGCGATGAAGCACAGTCTGGGTCTGAACAAGATACTGGGAACGATCCACCCCTACCCGACGATGGCGGAAGCCAACAAGATGGCCGCGGGCGTCTGGAAGAAACAGCACGTCCCCGAGACGCTTCTCGGCTGGGTGGAGCGCTACCATGCCTGGAGACGCCATTGAGGAAGAATCACGACAACAATCAATAAACACATATGAAAGGAAGAAAAACACATGGTCCCAGCATTCAAGGAACGTCTCAAGGAGATCGACCCAGGATTCACCCGCTTCGAGAAACTGGAGACACTGCAGGTCAACCTGGGCGATCAGTGCAACATGCGTTGCGCTCACTGCCATATCGGAGCATCCCCTGAAGGGCGTCACATCATGGACAAGCCTGTCGTTGACCAGGTGGCCTCGTTTCTGGAGCACGCGCCGGGAACGACCCTGGATATGACAGGCGGATGCCCCGAGATGAATCCCCATTTCAGGCACCTGGTGGAGAAGACCGCCGGCGCATCACCTCGCCGGATCGTTCGCAGCAATCTCACCATCCTGACCGACGCCGGATTCGAGTGGCTGCCGGAATTCTTCCGCGAACAGGGTCTGGTGGTCACCGCCTCCCTCCCCTGCTATCTGGAGGAGAATGTCGATCGCCAGCGGGGCAAGGGCACCCACTCCAGCAGCATCGAGGCTCTTCGGCGTCTCAACGATCTCGGATACGGAGATGAACTCGAACTGAACCTCGTCTACAACCCCGGAGGAGACTTCGTTCCCGGCAATCAGGGGGGACTGGAGACAGCCTACAGGAAGGAGCTGTCCGAGCAGTACGGGATCCGCTTCAACCATCTCTTCACCATCACCAATGCCCCCATCGGCCGCTTCCGGCAATACCTGGAGGAGAAGGGGCTTTACGAGCGCTATCTGAACCTGCTGGCCACCCGCTTCAACCCGGACGCCGCCCGGAACATCATGTGCCGCACCCTGATCAGCGTCGACTGGGAAGGGGTTCTCTACAACTGCGACTTCAATCAGGCGATCGGTCTTCCGATGACCGACGCGGAGGGCCATATCCTGAAGATCGAGGATCTGGAGGCCGGGGCAAGGAGCGGCAAGGAACTTCTGCTTTCAGAACACTGCTACTGCTGCACGGCCGGCGAAGGGTCGAGCTGTACCGGATCGCTGGTGGCGTAGCAGGCCATTCCCGCGCAGCGCTCCTCTGCCTGCAGGAGGAGGAAGAAAACCCATTGACTGAAAAGGAGTCAACCATGCTGACATTCTATTTCAAACAGGGCTGTCCTTTTTGCAAGACGGTACTGGACAGTCTGCACGAGGAGATCGCCGCCGATTTTCAGATACTTTACAAGAAAAACGGCGACAACGAGAAGCAGGCAAGGGACATAGGCGGGAAGGCTCAGTTCCCTCTGCTTGTGGACGAGGAAAAAGACGTGACCATGTACGAGTCCGACGACATCGTCAATTATCTCAAAGAGAACTACGGCAGTTAATCTTTGATGCTTTCAAAAAACAGCATCAACCGAAGTCTTCCGGATTGGCCGGAGACGACAACCTGGAAAATGGAGGACAGTATGAGAAAAAGAATGATGGCATTGACAATTGCTGCATGCGCGATTTCGGTCGGTCTATCCGGCATCGCCCTGGCTGGCGGCGACTCGCTTCCTCAGCCCGAAGGTGAAGCGGTCTACGAGTACATCACAGAGACCAACCCGTATCAGGAGTGGGCGCTTTACCCGGGCACGGACAAGCTTTACGAGGGACAGCATCCTCATGGCGCCTTGCTGACCACCTATGTTTCGAAGAAGGCGGAAAAGGCGATCACGTCCCGTTCCGGTCAATTCCCTGATGACAGCATTATTGTCAAAGAGAATTACATGCCGGACGAAACCCTCGGGGCCGTGACAGTGATGTACAGGGTCGATGGCTATAATCCCGACGCCGGCGACTGGTTCTGGGCGAAGTACAAGGCGGATGGCGACATCGAGAAGGAAGGCAAGGTCGCTGGGTGTATCGGTTGCCACACGGCCGCCATTGAAAACGACTGGGTTTTTACCGGTCCGGTCAAGTAACAAAAGATGTGGTGTTTTTCCGGGGGACTGAATCCCCCGGAAAAAGCCTGGAGAAGAGAATCTCGATTTTCTCGAAGCACTCCGAAAATCCTTTATCCAGCTGATCCTGACCCGCCATGAGCAGGGCGCCGCTTTCATGGCGGCCACTCATGGCCTTCTGACAGGCAAACCCGGCGTCTGTCTGGCCACCCTCGGACCCGGAGCGACCAACCTGGTCACCGGCATCTACTTCTTCAACACCCAGATGGGAAAAGGGGTCGTGAACGAGACCGATTCCCGGTATCTCGGCACCGCCGCCCTGTCGGACAAAGTCTACATTCACTGCGCCATAGCCCACGCCGATCTCGTGATAAACGTCGGCCACGATATTATGGAGAAACCCCCTTTCTTCATGGAACACGGCGGAAAGCAGGTGATCCATGTCAACTTCGGCTCCGCCATCGTCGACAACGCCTAATCTCTGTAATCTCCCTCCCCTGCCCTGCTACGCTCACCGATTGCACTGCCGACCATATCTGATAGCATTTCGGATGTTGGGTTTGTCTTTTCAAACGTCCCGAAGAAAGCAGTCGCCATGGTCAAGCATTTCCTGAGATTCATGAAATTCGCTGAAAACTTTATTTACATCTTTGTGGCCATCAATCTGATCGGGGCGGCGATCTTTCTACTCTTCTGGGCAGTATGGATATTTTTCTCGAATATAGACCAGAGCCCCCATTCCATCATCCCTTCGTTCCTGGACAGTCTCCTGCTGGTCTTGATGATTGTGGAGATTCTTTATACGGTAGGTATTTTTTTAAAGGATCGCAAATTGGTCATGGAGCCTTTTCTGGCCGT
>JAWOCM010000133.1:0-4032 GCA_046483795.1 Desulfuromonadales bacterium
TCCGTCGGGTCGCTCGGAGGCGAACCAGGAGAGGACCCCGCCGGTCAGCGCTGTGGCCACCAGCAGTGCAACCATGACCTTTTTCAGCGACGGGATGGCAGAGCTGCGCCCGGTATCGGGAGCTGCAGCCAGGATCTCAGGCTGGGCCCGAAGCAGGAAGGCGAGCACGGCGGCGGTCACCAGCCCCTCGACAATGCCGATCGCCAGGTGGATCGGCTGCATGAGCAGGGCGAAGGTGGAAAAAGGCAGTTCGGATATCCCCGAAAGGGTGGTCTGCGTGACCACGCCGAGGGCGCCGAGCTGCAGACCGACCACGGCGGCGAACAGGGAGGCATTCGTGATACGCGCGGGCGAGATATCGCCCCCGGCGAGCGGGCGGTAAATCAGCGGGTAGGCAAGAAAACAGGGAAGGATACCCAGGTTGAAGATATTGCTTCCGAGCGCCAGGAGGCCGCCGTCAGCGAAAAACAGCGCCTGGACAGTGAGGACCGAGGCGATTGTAAGCAGCGCCGCGTGCGGCCCGAGCAGGACCGCCAGAAGGAGGCCACCGCCGATATGGCCGGACGATCCGGTCCCGGGAATGGTGAAGTTGATCATCTGAGCTGCGAAGACGAAGGCGCCGATCACACCCATCAACGGAATCTTGCGATCGTCGAGATCGTGGCGGATCTTTTTCGAGCTGTAGGCGATAACAGCGGCGCTCGCGGCCCAGAACGTTCCCCCCACCGCAGGGGAGAGCAAAGCATCGGCCATGTGCATGGAATTCTCCAACTGTTCAGGTAGCAACAATTAAAGAAAACGTAGCACCGGATTTGCCGGTTGTCAAGCAAGCGGGACACGGATAGTCCGGCAGGCTCCTAGCGCAGCGCGTGTCCGGTGGTCGATGTCACCAGCTTGCCGTGCTTGACGCCCTTGGTCCCGATCAATTCGTCGGCCAGGCGCTTGACGTCGCGGGCCTTGCCGCGAACGACAACCACCTCGAGACAGTGATGAGCGTCGAGATGCACATGCAGGGTGGAGACGATATCGTCATGGTGGGTGTGCTGCTGTTCGGTGAGTTTCTCCGAGAGATCCCGGGTATGGTGATCGTAAACCAGGGTCACGGTTCCGACGATCTCCTCTTCTCCCCGGCCCCACTGATCTTCGACCAGGGCGGCTCGGATCAGGTCGCGGATCGCCTCGGAGCGATTGATGTAACCCTTCTGCCGGGTCATTTCGTCGAAACGCTGCAACAGGCGATCGTCTATGGAGATTCCGAAACGGGTCAGCTCGGCCATGGATCACTCCTCAGGGAGGTCAATCCGGATGGAAATTCACGCCGGACTTCTGCAATTTCTAATTCGGAAACGAGCTATTTTTAGCATAGGCCATCCAAGGGGTCAAGAAGGTTGCGGTTTTACGCGCGCCTTCGCATGTTGTCCACAAGCTATTCACAGGATATCACAACATATTGGGCTTTCAGTTTTTGCTTTTATCTATATCTTGTGTTTTTACTCTTGACTCTGGACCAGTCTATGCTAAATTCACAGTCATTAATCATTCACTTGAGGGAGGCGGAAAAGGATGGTCGAATACATCCGGAAAAGAGGCGGGCGGCTGGTTCCGTTTGAAGAGGACAAAATAACCGGGGCGATCGCCAAGGCCGTGCAGGCCGTCGGCGGCAGCGACATGGACAAAGCCGCCGAGATCACCCGTCAGGTGAGCGGGATTCTCGGCGTCCTCTACAAGGACGATCGCTTTCCCACGGTGGAGAATGTCCAGGACCTGGTCGAAAAGATCCTCATCGAGAACGGCCATGCCAAGGTCGCCAAGGCGTTCATCCTCTACCGCCAGCAGCACGAGTCTTTGCGACGGACACAGGAGTTCATGAAGGAATCGATCGAGGCGATCGACTCCTACCTGGCCCAGGAGGACTGGCGCGTCAACGAAAACGCCAATATGGGCTACTCACTGCAGGGGCTCAACAACCATATCGCGGCGAACATCACCAGCAATTACTGGCTCAACAAGATATACCCCTCCTACATCGCCGAAGCCCACCGCGACGGGGATCTCCATATTCATGACCTGGGCATGCTCAGCGTCTACTGTTGCGGCTGGGACCTGAAGGACCTGCTGATCAAGGGCTTCACCGGAGCCTACGGCAAGGTCCAGAGCGCCCCGGCCAAGCGTCTGCGCACGGCCCTGGGCCAGGCGGTCAACTTTTTCTACACTTTGCAGGGCGAGGCGGCCGGCGCTCAGGCCTTCGCCAATTTCGACACCCTGCTCGCTCCCTTTATCCGCTACGACAGCCTTTCCTATCCAGAAGTCAAGCAGGCGATGCAGGAGTTCATCTTCAACATGAACGTGCCGACCCGCGTCGGCTTCCAGACGCCGTTCACCAACATCACCCTCGACATGCAGCCGCCTCGCAACATGGCGGACGAGGCGGTGGTTATCGGCGGCGAGCTGATGGAGGCGACCTACGGCGAGTTCCAGGAGGAGATGGACCTGTTCAACCGTGCCTTCTGCGAGGTGATGATGGAAGGGGACTCCTCGGGACGCATTTTCTCCTTCCCGATCCCCACCTACAACATCACCGCCGACTTCGACTGGGAAGACGCGCGCTTCCGCCCCATCTGGGAGATGACCGCCAAATACGGCATCCCCTACTTCAGCAACTTCATCAACTCGGACATGGACCCCGAAGACGCCCGCTCCATGTGCTGTCGGCTTCGCCTCGACAACCGCGAACTGCGGCGCCGCGGCGGCGGCCTGTTCGGCTCGAACCCGCTCACCGGCTCGATCGGCGTCGTCACCCTGAACCTGCCGCGGGCCGCCCATGTCGGCAAGACGAAAGAGGCATTCCTGGGGCGCATCAGCGAGCTGATGCAAAAGGGGCGCGAGTCGCTGGAGATCAAGCGCAAGCAACTCGAGCGCTTCACCGAACAGGGGCTCTATCCCTACAGCCGCTTCTACCTCTCCGGCATCCGCGAGCGGTCCGGACGCTACTGGGACAATCACTTTTCGACCATCGGTCTTCTCGGCATGAATGAAGCTTGCATGGAGCTGACCGGCGGCGGCATCGATACCCCGGAGGGCAAGGCCCTGGCCGAGGACACCCTCAATTTCATGCGCAGGCAGCTCGAGACCTTCCAGGAAGAAAGCGGCCAGATGTTCAATCTGGAGGCCACGCCCGCAGAAGGCACCAGTTATCGCCTGGCCAATCTCGACCGCAAGCACTATCCCGACATCCTCTCCTCGGGGGATGATTCGCCCTACTACACCAACTCCTCCCAGCTTCCCGTGGGCAGCACCGACGATATTTTCGAGGCCCTGACCCACCAGGACGATCTGCAGACGCTCTATACCGGCGGCACCGTGTTCCACGGCTTTCTCGGAGAGCGCCTCGAGGACTGGACCAGCGCCCGCCTTCTGGTGAAGCGCATCGCCGAAAACTTCCGGCTGCCCTACTTCACGATCAGCCCGACCTTCACCATCTGTCCGGTGCACGGCTACATTGCCGGAGAGCACTTCGCCTGCCCCCATGATCACGAAGACCGGGCGGCTTAACGGATAAACCGTAGGGGCACCCCCCAGTGGGTGCCCTTAATGGTCCTCAAGGGCAGGCACAGGGGCCTGCCCCTACAGTGAAAATGATTTGATCCAAGGAGATTTTTATGGCCACCAAATGCGATTCGAAAACAGAAGTGTACTCCCGGGTCTGCGGATTCTTCCGTCCCGTGCAGCAGTGGAACAAGGGAAAAAAAGAGGAATTCCGCGACCGCAAGGAATTCGTAATGGGTGAAGGGAAGGAGCAAGGGTAAAGGAGAATGGTTAAAGGTTAAAGGCTAAAGGCCGGAGACACGGTTTTGACCTTGCCTGAACCTTTCACCTTGTACCTTTCACCTTGATCCTGCCGTTATGCCTATCAAAGGATTTCAGGGAACCAGCCTGCTCGATTTTCCCGGTCGCATCTCCGCCCTCGTTTTTTTCGGCGGATGCAACCTGACGTGCTCTTTCTGCCACAATCCGCCGCTTGTCGTGAGTCCG
>JAWOCM010000109.1:0-12052 GCA_046483795.1 Desulfuromonadales bacterium
ATGTCCGGATCGTCTGCCTGTGGGACGAGGACTATCCCCCTCTGCTGCGCCAGATTCACGATCCGCCGGCCCTTCTCTATGTCCGGGGACATCTGCCCGCCGGCGACGGTCTGGCTGTCGTCGGTTCACGCCGTGCCAGCGAAGGCGGCAGGGTCTTCACCGAGCGGCTTTGCCGTGAACTTTCCGCTGCCGGCTTCGCCATCGTCAGCGGCCTGGCGCGCGGTGTCGATACAGCAGCGCATCGTGGCGCCCTGAATGAAAGCGGCGTGACGGTCGGGGTCCTTGGTTGCGGAATCGACCGGGTCTATCCGCCGGAAAACAAGCGCCTGTTCCAGGAGGTGCTCGAAAGGGGTGCCATTGTATCCGAGTATCCCCCTGGAACCGAGCCTCTGCCGGGGCATTTCCCAGCGCGCAATCGCATCATCAGCGGATTGTGCCGCGGCGTAGCGATTGTCGAGGCCGCGCAGGACAGCGGTTCCCTGATCACCGCCGACTTCGCTCTGGAACAGGGCCGAGAGGTTTTTGCGGTTCCCGGAGCCGTCGGGAGCCCCAATAGTTTCGGCCCGCACCGGCTTCTCAAGGAGGGTGCCGCCCTGGTGACAGAAGCCGCAGACATCCTCGACGTTCTGGCTCCAGGAGCCTGCGGCGGTCCCAGGGCGGCGGAGAGAGTCGATGCGGCTGAAAACCTCTCCGGCAACACCCTGGAGGTCTACCGGACCCTGGAAGAAGGAGCGGTCCATGTCGATGAGATCATCAGGAGAAGCGGCTTGACACCCATGGATGTTTCCGATATTTTACTGCATCTGGAGCTGGAAGGCGCAGTGGAGGGCCTTCCGGGACTGCGGTACGTGCGCAGATAGACCCTTTTTGAGGTGGAATTGCGAATGTCTAACGCCCCTTTCAGTGAGCGTGTTCTCGAGATCGTCAATCTCATTGCCCAATACCTGCTCGGAGATCGCGAACTGCTGAACAACGAGCATGAGTTGGTCGAGGAGTTGATGGCGGAAGGCTTCGATGCCGAAGAGATCGATGCGGCATTCAACTGGATGTCCAACCTGGAAGCCGAGCAGAACCAGACCGGTGTTTCTTTCGAACCACCCTCGTTTCGCATCTTTACGTCCGAGGAGCGGCGCATCTTTTCGTCCGACGGGCAGGGTTTTCTCATTCGGCTGCGGCTTCTCGGCATTGTCGACAGCCACATGCTCGAGGAGATCATCGAGAGGGCGCTACAGAGCGCGGAAGACGAACTGACCCTGCAGGAGCTTAAAACGATTACCGCCCTGACCGTCTTTGCCCGATCCAACGATCACTGGCGTCAGGAATTCATGTCGATACTCGAAGACGACTGGTCGAGAATCTACCATTGATTCCGATTGGGCGCCGGCTGCAGACATTCTGCAGCCGTTCGTATTTTTACCGGTAGAAAGGCTGTTTCAGGAGGATAGTAAAATATTATATGGCTCAATCTCTCGTCATCGTCGAATCACCGGCCAAAGCCAAGACCATCGAGAAGTTTCTCGGCAAGGGATACAAGGTTCTGGCATCCTATGGACATGTCCGGGCACTGCCGAGCAAGCAGGGTTCCGTGGACGTGGAGCACGACTTCGCTCCCAGGTACCATATCCTTCCCGACAGCGAAAAACATGTTGCGGCGCTGAAAAAAGAGGCCGCCAAAAGCGACGAGCTGATACTGGCGACTGACCCCGACCGCGAAGGCGAGGCGATCGCCTGGCATCTTCTCAAGGCCCTCGGGGTGGAAGAGGACAGCGACAAGCCCCAGGTCAAGCGTGTCGTCTTTCACGAGATCACCCAGACAGCGATCCGCAAGGCGATGGAATCGCCGCGCCATATTTCCCGCGAACTTGTCGATGCCCAGCAGACCCGGTCTATCCTCGATTATCTCGTCGGCTTCAATCTCTCTCCTTTTTTGTGGAAGAAGATCCGTTACGGCCTTTCGGCCGGTCGGGTCCAGTCTGTGGCCCTGCGGCTGATCTGTGAACGGGAAAAGGAGATCCAGGCCTTCGATTCCCAGGAATACTGGACCATCGAGGCCGAACTGCTCTCTCCTCAGAAAAAGTTCTTCCGGGCCAAGCTCACTGCAGTCGACGGCAAGAATCTGGGAAAACTGGACATCACTGCCGAGAAGCAGGCCGAAGAGCTTGCCACGGCCTTGAAAAAGGACCAGTACCGGGTTGCCGAGCTTAAAAAGAGCGAAAAGAAGCGCAACCCCGCGCCCCCCTTTACCACCAGTACGCTGCAGCAGGAGTCCAACCGCAAACTCGGTTTTTCAGCCCGCAAGACCATGAGCGTCGCGCAGAAACTCTACGAGGGGATCGATATCGGCGAGGGAAGCGTCGGCCTGATTACCTACATGCGGACCGACTCGGTGGTTCTTTCCAAAGACGCAACGGACGAGGCCCGCCAGGTGATCACCGACCGGTTCGGGGCTGATTACGCCTTGAAGAAGCCGCGGGTCTTCAAAAACAAAGCCAAGAATGCGCAGGAGGCTCACGAGGCGATCCGCCCGACGTCGGTGGCCAATACCCCGGAGAAGGTCAAGCCCTATCTGACGGCGGAGCAGTTCAAGCTCTACCGCCTGATCTGGCTGCGCACAGTGGCCTCCCAGATGGCCTCCGCTATCCTCGATGCGACCTCGGTCGATATCGCCGCCGGCGAACGTTTCATGCTTCGCGCCACCGGCCAGGTGGTCCGTTTTCCCGGCTTCATGCAGCTCTATATCGAGGGAACGGACGAGAGCGCCGAAAGCGGCGAAGAGAAGGAAGGGCTTTTGCCGGCCCTTGAAAAAGGCGATGAACTGGCTCTGGAAGAGCTGTTCCCCGAACAGCATTTCACCCAGCCGCCCCCGCGCTACACCGAGGCCAGACTGGTCAAGACCCTCGAAGAGAACGGCATCGGCCGGCCATCCACCTATGCCTCGATCATGAATACCCTGGTCAATCGAAAATACGTCCGTCTCGAGAAACGCACCTTTTACCCCGAAGATGTGGGCATGGTGGTCAACAATCTTCTTACTCAGCATTTCACCGAGTATGTCGACTACGATTTCACCGCCGGCCTCGAAGACACCCTCGATGCGATCTCGCGGGGGGAAAAGCAGTTGAATCCGGTTCTGAAAGATTTCTGGGAGCCGTTTATCTCTCTGCTCAAGCAGAAAGAGCAGGAGGTCAGCAAGGAAGAGGTGACCACCGAAAAGACAGACAAGGTCTGCCCGGAATGCGGCAAGGGCCTTGTCATCAAGCTCGGCCGTGCAGGACGATTCCTGGCGTGCAGTGGTTTCCCCGACTGTCGACACACCGAGCCGCTCGGCGGCGGGGAGGGTGAGAAGGAAGAACCGGAGCTGACCAACGAGAAGTGCGAAAAATGCGGTTCCGCGATGCAGCTCAAACAGGGTCGATACGGCAAGTTTCTCGGCTGCAGCGCCTATCCGGACTGCAAGAACATCCAGCCGCTGGTCAAGCCGAAAGCTCTGGGGATCGAGTGCCCCGAGTGCAAAGAGGGCGAAATGATGGAAAAGAAGAGCCGCTACGGCAAGACCTTCTTTTCCTGCAACCGCTATCCGAAATGCAAGTACGCCCTTTGGGATCCGCCCAAGACAGAGCCCTGCCCCAAATGCAAATGGCCGTTGACGGTGATCAAGACGACCAAGCGCTACGGCACTGTGCAGAAGTGCCCCCGAGAGGACTGCGACTACCAGAACGAGCTGGTGCCGCCCGAGAAAAAGGCCGCGCCTAAAAAGACAGCGGCGCCCAAAAAGACGGCGACAAAAAAGAAAGCGGCACCCAAAAAGAAGACCGCGACAAAGAAAGAATAGTCCCGGCCCTGCAGGAACATAACAGACGACACCGGATGGTCGGCTCAACCAAGAGCCGGCCATCCTTTTTTTCACCGGACTGAACCCAAGCCAAAACTCCTGTTTTCACCACCAAGTCACCAAGACACGAAGAAGAACGATAAACTGATTTTCTGACTCTCTTGGAGTCTTTGTACCTTGGGGGTAAAAGCTTTTGACTGGGGTCTCCCCGGAAAAAGAGAATCTATGACTGACAAACCTCTGGTGACAATCGTCGGCGGCGGACTGGCCGGCTGCGAGGCGGCCTGGCAGGCAGTGGCCGAGGGCGCTCGCGTGCGGCTGTTCGAAATGAAGCCGCAGTCCTTCTCACCGGCCCATGCCCTGCCGCAGCTTGCCGAACTGGTCTGCTCCAACAGCCTGCGGGGCAAGGGGATGAACAACGCCGTCGGGCTTCTCAAGGAGGAGTTGCGTCGATGCGGCTCCCTGTTCATGGAGGCGGCCGATGCCACAGAGGTGCCGGCCGGCGGCGCCCTGGCCGTCGACCGGGAGGCTTTCGCCGACTTCGTCACCCAAAGGATCGAGGCCCATCCCGATATCGAATCGCTGCGGCAGGAGGTTGTCGACATTCCGTCAGGCGATGCCGTGATCCTCGCCTCCGGCCCGCTGACGTCCGAGCCCCTTTCCCGGCAGATCGCGGCGCTCGCCGGTTCGGATCACCTCTACTTCTACGACGCCATCGCACCGATCGTCGAAGCCGATTCGATCGATATGGAGATCGCCTGGCGGGGTTCGCGCTACGGCAAAGGCGGCGACGATTACATCAATTGCCCCATGAACCGCGACCAGTACCTGGCTTTTGTGGAGGCGTTGCGGGAGGCTGAAAAGGTTCCGGCCCGCGACTTCGAACGTCTGGTGCATTTCGAGGGGTGCATGCCCGTCGAGGTGCTGGCCGAACGCGGCGAACAGACCCTCGCCTTCGGGGCGATGAAACCGGTCGGGTTGACCGATCCGCACACCGGCGCCAAGCCGCACGCGGTGGTTCAGCTGCGTCAGGACAACCGGCACGCCACTCTTTACAACATGGTCGGATTCCAGACCAAGCTGACTTGGCCGGAGCAGCGCCGGATTTTCCGCACCATACCGGGCCTTGAGAATGCCCGCTTCGCCCGCCTGGGCAGCATGCACCGCAATACCTTCGTCAATGCGCCCCTGTGCCTCGAGCGGACCCTCCAGGTTAAGGGCCGGCCTGGGCTGTTTCTGGCCGGTCAAATCACCGGCGTCGAAGGATATGTGGAGTCTGCGGCGATCGGTTTTTTGTCCGGCATCTTCGCAGTCCGGCATCTTCGCGGACAGCCGCTGCCGCTGCCTCCGGAAATGACCGCTCTCGGAGCGCTTTTGAGCCACCTCGCCGATTCCGATGCAAAAGGGTTTCAGCCGATGAATGTCAACTACGGGCTTTTCCCGCCCCTGGAAAATCGGAAGCGCAAGCGGGCCGAGAGGCGTCTGGCCATGGCTGAACGGGGTCTGGAAGCGATAGCGCCATGGCGGGAGAGTCTGATGGAGGGCAGGGCGCAATGAAAGATGATTCAGGCATTGTACTGGCATCAGCCTCTCCGCGGCGAAGCGAACTGCTGGCCTCGGTCGGCCTCAGGTTCGCCGTCGTGCCGAGCCGGGCCCCGGAAGATATTCTCACCGGTGAAACCGCTGTGGCCCATGTGAAGCGTCTGAGCCTGGATAAAGCCTGCGAAGTGGCGAAAAGGTCCGAGGTGCCCGGTCGTTGGTTCATCGGAAGCGATACCGTGGTCGTGCGCGACGGGGATATCCTCGGCAAGCCCTCCGGTTCGGACGATGCCGCGCGCATGCTGCGATCCCTGGCCGGTCGCAGCCACACCGTGGTGAGCGGTTTCGCCATAGTCGATCGCCGGGATGAAACCCGCATCAGCGAAGCGGTTCAGACCACCGTGCGGTTCAGAGAGTTGACAGAGGCTGAAATTGCAGGGTACATTGCCACCGGTGAACCATTCGGCAAAGCCGGTGCCTACGCCATTCAGGGCATCGGCGCCTTCATGGTGCGGAGCATCGAGGGCAGTTATACCAGTGTGGTCGGTCTGCCCCTGTGCGAGACGATCGAGACGCTTCAGCGTCTGGGAGCGATACGTCTGTTCGACGAAATGTAGGGGCGTCCCTTGTGGATGCCCTGGACGGACAACAATCCAAGGGCAGGCACAAGGCCTGCCCCTACGGATTTTTTTTACGGGCTAATCACCCCCAAAAAGGTCGTCTCAACGCAAAGCCGCAATGATTGAAAGCATGACGCAAAGAAAGGCAAGAAGGGCATTCTCTCTCCCCTTTGCGTCTTTCAGTTTTCCTGGCGTCTTAGCGTTAAAGCCTTTGTTTTGGTTATAGGACCGTTTTTTTATGGACATCAAAGACAATATCGAACAGATACACCGGCGGATTGCCGCGGCCTGCGACCGTGCGGGACGGGATCCGCAGGAGGTGCGCCTGATCGCCGTCTCCAAGGTGAAACCGGCCGAAATGATCGATGAGGCGTACGCGGCCGGCCAACTCCGCTTCGGGGAGAGCTACGTCCAGGAGTTCCGCGACAAGGCGGATCAGGTTGAATCCCCGGTGCAGTGGCATTACATCGGCGCACTGCAGTCGAACAAGGTCAAGTATCTGCGGGGCCGGGTGGCGATGATCCACTCCGTCGACCGGTTGAGCCTGGCCCGGGAAATCGACAAGCAGTGGGCGAAAATCGATGAAAAGATCGACGTTCTCATCCAGGTCAACGTCGGGGAGGAAGAGAGCAAGGCAGGCACCACGGCGGATGATCTCGAAAAGCTGGTGCGCGAAGCGGCTCGACTTCCGCATCTGCGCATCCGGGGGCTGATGACCCTTCCGCCCTACCTGCCGGAGCCCGAGGATGTACGCCCCTCTTTCCGGCAGCTGCGGGAGATGGCCGAAGGCATCGACGCTCTGGAGATCCCCGGTGTGGAGATGCAGGAACTCTCCATGGGCATGAGCCATGATTTCGAGGTCGCCGTCGAAGAGGGCGCGACTCTGGTGCGCGTCGGAACGGCGATTTTCGGGGAACGCATCAAGACGTGATGCTTTCGAAAGAAAGCAAATGAGTGGGTGGAGACGCCATCAACAGGTGAGTGAAATGGAAAGTGGCAAGCCCAGGGCCCTGTGGGGCTCTCGAATCGGTTTTGTGCTGGCAGCGGCGGGCAGTGCCGTCGGGCTGGGCAATATCTGGAAATTTCCCTATATCGCCGGTGAAAACGGGGGCGGCGCTTTCGTCCTCGTCTACCTTCTTTGCATCGTCGTCGTCGGAATCCCGATTATGATGGCCGAGTTCATGATAGGCCGGCATACCCGAAAAGATGCCGTCGGCGCTTTTATGCAGCTCGAGGGCCGCCGCTCGCCCTGGCTGGCTGCCGGCTGGGTCAGCCTGGCCGCGGCCTTTATTATCCTCTCCTACTATTCGGTGGTCGCCGGCTGGATGCTTGATTACGTCGTGCGCGCGGTGCTCGGCAGCTTTACCGGACAGCCCGCCGAGGCTATCGAGGGGATGTTCGACAGCCTGATCGCCGACGGACCCCGGCAGATCCTCTGGCACTTTTTCTTTGTCTGTCTGAGCCTCGGCATCGTCATCGGCGGGGTGCAGAAAGGGATCGAGCGCTGGAGCAAGATCCTCATGCCGATCCTGCTGATGCTGCTGGTGCTGCTTTTCATGAACGGCATGCTCAGCAAGGGCGCGTGGGAAGGCCTGACCTTCATGTTCAGCCCGGATTTCAGCAAACTGACCGGCGGGGCGATACTGGAGGCGCTGGGGCATGCATTTTTCACCCTCTCGCTCGGCATGGCCGCGATGATCACCTACGGCTCCTATCTCGACAAAAAAGAAGACCTGCTGGCGGCAAGCCTGCGCATCGCCAGTCTCGACACGGTGATCGCGCTGATGGCGGGCCTGGCGATATTCCCCATCGTTTTTTCGGTGGGCATGGAGCCGGCAGCCGGACCGGGTCTGATCTTCAAGACCATCCCCGTGGTCTTTTCCCAGATCCCCGGCGGGTTCGTCCTGGCCATTCTCTTTTTCCTCCTCCTCTCATTCGCTGCGCTGACCAGCGCTATTTCACTGCTCGAGGCGCAGGTCGCCTTCCTCATCGACGAGCGGGGCTGGGGCCGCAAGCGGGCCACCGGCTTTCTGGCCGGTCTGGCGTTCGTCGTGGGACTGCCCACTGCCTTGTCCTACAATACCCTGAGCGACTGGACGCCGATCGGCAATCTGGTCTTTTTCGACTCGGTCGACCTGATCGCCTCCAATTACCTGCTGCCGCTCAGCGGTCTGCTCATCTCGGTCTATGTCGGCTGGTTCTGGAGCGGCAATGAGGAGAAGGAAGAACTGGTGGCCGGAGGAGCAGGCTGGGTCTATCCCCTGTGGCATTTCCTGATCCGCTACGTTTCTCCCCTGGCGGTTCTGATCGTGCTGCTCTTCAAGATCGGTCTTTTTGATTGACCGGGCGCTCCCTCACCCAGAAAGAGATCGCTCTCTTTTTCTTTCCGCTGCTGCTCAACGTCCAGTTGATGAGCGCGTCGCACTCGGTGATCAATGCCGCCCTGGCCCGGCAGAACGACTACGTCGGCGCTCTGGCCGCCTTCGCCACGGCGATGGTGATCCACCTTTTTGTCGCTTCGCCTTCCTACCAGAACCACACCGTGACCATCGCCGTGGTGCGCGGCCGGCGCTCTCTCAAGGGAGCGGTTGTCTTCGTCCTGCTGGTCGCGACCTACGTTTCGGTCGTGCTGTGGCTGGTCGCCGTGACACCGGTCGGCGACTGGATGCTTCGGCATCTGCTGGGGGTGGAGGAGAGCCTCATCGCACCGACCAAGTCGGTGGTGGTTTTTATGGCCTTTCTTCCCTTTGTCACGGGTTTTCGCGGTCTGTTCCAGGGGTTGGTCATCCGGGCCCGGCGGACGGGACTTGTTTCGATCGCCACCGGCATCCGCATCCTGGCCCTGTTCGGATATCTGGCACTGGGCAGCAAGTACTTCTCGGGCGCAGCGATCGGAGGTTTCGCCCTGGTGGCATGCGTGGCGACGGAAACAGTGGTCATGGGACTTTTTGCCTGGCGGGTCCACCTACCCTTTGAAGAGGTGGAAGGGGAAAAGGGTGCGGGCGGCATACTGCGCTACGCATTCCCGCTTGCCTACTCCTCCTGCCTGCAGCAGACCATCCCGTTGCTTATTGCCGCCATCATCGCCCGTCTGCCTGACGGAGCGCTGGCGCTGGCCGCCTTCGGCGTCATACGGGGTTTCCTCTTTTTGCTGGCCGGCCCCTTGCGCAATCTCCAGCAGGCCTACCTGACTCTGGTCCGGGACCGGGCCGATTATCAGGAACTGGTACGTTTCTTCCTCCGTGTCGGCTCAGGGATGGCCCTGGTGATGCTGCTTATCGCCTTCCCCTTCAATCAGCTGGTGCTGGGGCGGATCATGGGGATCGAGACCGATCTGCGCCTCTACATCGTCTGGCCCCTCGCCGGCTGCCTCTTTTTCCCCCTGCTTTACGGCGCCTCCAACCTGTTCCGCGGATTTTTTGCCGGTGCCCATCGCACCGGTATGCTGGGACGTTCCACCATGCTCAAGTCAAGCTACCTTGTCGTTTGCTGGCTGGCGACTTTGGTGGTTCCTGTCCCCGTTCCCGGCATCGCCCTGGCCATTTTCCTCCTGCTCTCCGCCGAGAGCCTCGAGGCCTTTTATCTTTACCGGCAAAAACATCATCTGATCGAGACGGGTCAGGTGTCTCAATGACGGGTGTTAGCGCTGGAACTGATGAGTAGCGGGCGGAACGATCCCTTATTCCCGTCCGCCGAGCTGGCGGGAGCGCTGGCTGGCGGAAGATACCGCCGAGAGGACCGTCTCGCGAAAGCCGCGCTTTTCAAGGGCCTGCACTCCCGCGATGGTCGTTCCCCCAGGCGAGCAGACACGGGCCCTGAGCTGTGCCGGTTCTTCGCCGCTCTCACGGAGCAGGTGCGCAGCGCCGAGAACGGTCTGTGTGGCCAGGGCCAACGCTTGTTCGCGAGACAGACCCTCGGAAACGCCGCCGTCGGCCAGGGCTTCGATAAATGAAAAGACGTAGGCCGGTCCCGATCCGGAAAGGCCCGTGACGGCATCCATCTGCGCTTCAGTAACCGTGGCTACAGTGCCGACGGTTTCGAAGAGAGTCCCGGCTTCCCGAAGATCGTCGGAGTCGGCAAAGCGCCCGGCGCAAATAGCAGTTGCTCCCTCGGATACAAGGGCGGGGGTGTTGGGCATGGCCCGAACCACGGGAACGTCGCTGCCGAACTGTTGCTCCAGGGTCGCCGTGTCGATGCCGGCGAGGATGGAAACCAGCAGCTTGTCGGCGTTGAAAGCTGCAGCGCAGCCGGAAAGGACTTCGGCCATGATCTGGGGTTTCACTGCCAGAATGACGATGTCACTTCGACCCACGAGCCGGAGATTATCGGATTCCCGGCCGATGCCGTACTGCTCGCCAAGGTGAGCCAGCCTGCTTTCGACTGGGTCGGAGACGAGAATCTTGTCCGCGCTGTACGCACTGTCGACCAGTCCCTTGGTGAGAGCCTCCGCCATGTTGCCGCCGCCGATGAAGCCGATAATTTTGTCTGTCTGCATTGTCTGATCCGGGTCCTTTCCGGTAAGAGCGTTGAGTGAAGATCGTGCCAAGTAAATAAGAAAGCCCGGGCAAAGTCAAGACAGCGAAAGAACCGATCCGTTGAGAAGGGTCAGAAATTTAATCGATCCCATGCTTACCGGGATTTCAAAGCGCTGACGATTGCGTTATGATTGAACCGCCCTTTTTATTGACGGTTCGATCGACGGACGTTATAGACACCATATCGCGGAAGGATGAAAACATGTTCGACAAGACTCCCGCCAGCCATTTCTTCACCTGCGGATCGGCAGAGGGCAGCAGCCGAGCCAACTCCCTCGACGGTGCCCGGGTCGATGCCGGCATCGGCAACGCCAATCTTTTCGAAGCCGGTTCCGTCGTGCCGCCGTTCTGCTCCCTGGTCGAGGCCCACGAACTGCCAGCCGGGGTGCTTGCTCCGACCGTCCGTGCGTCGATCACCTCCGATGTGCCCGGCGAATTCATCAGCGCCGGCATTGCAGTGGCCTATCCGGTGGAAGAAGGGCAGGTTGCGCTGGTCATGGAATATGCCGCATGCGGTCACAAGGAGGTTGTCGAGACGCTGGCCCGTCGTATGGCTGACGAAGGGCTCCGGAAGCGCGGCCTGGAGGTCCGGGAAATCCGCTCCATCGCCGTTCAGCACAAGGTGGAGAGAGTCGGCGCCGTCGTCGCGGCCGTGGTGCTGTGTAACAAATGAATCAGTGAGCCAGCGCTCACTCATCACGGAGAATAGTTATGGACATGTGGTACACAGAGAAGCACTCGGAGAACGTCGGCATCACCATGAAGGTGGCCAAAACGCTCTTCTCCGGAAAAAGCGATTTCCAGCAGCTCGATATTCTCGAAACCCCCGAATACGGCCGGATGATGCTGCTCGACGGGCTGGTCATGGTCACCGAGCGCGACGAGTTCGTCTACCACGACATGATCGCCCATCCGGCGCTCTTCACCCATCCCGATCCGAAGAAAGTCCTGGTGATCGGAGGCGGAGACGGCGGCTCGATCCGGGAGATCGTCAAGCACCCCGGCGTCGAGATGGCGGTGTTGTGCGAGATCGACGGGCTGGTGATCGACAAGTCGATCGAACTGCTGCCCTCGATGGCCTGCGAAATCGACGGCAGCAACCCCCGCGTCAAGCTGCACGTTGACGACGGCATGGCCTATATCCGAGATCATCAGAACGCTTTCGACGTGATCCTGGTCGACTCCACCGACCCCATCGGACCGGCCGTCGGTCTGTTCGAGGAGGATTTCTACCGTCTGGTCTTCTCCGCCCTGAAAGAGGACGGCATCATGGTGGCGCAGAGCGAGTCGCCCTTTTACCACGCCGAGATTCAGAGGAACATGTACGGCAGCCTGCGAAACGTGTTCCCCATCGTCGAGATGTACCAGGCCTTCATCCCGACCTACCCGAGCGGATTGTGGAGCTTTGCCTTCGCCAGCAAAAAATACCACCCGGTCCGGGACTTCAACCGCGAACGGGCCGCCGCCCGCGAGTTCGACACCCGTTACTACAACGAGGACCTGCACCTGGGCGCGTTCATGCTGCC
>JAWOCM010000107.1:0-29087 GCA_046483795.1 Desulfuromonadales bacterium
CCTGTCCCGGCCGGCAGCCGGATGTCATCACAGAGAGGCGTGATACTCCTGAAGGCTCTTGACCTTCCCTTTGCCTTCGCTGCTGCAGGCGGCGATCCCTTCTGCGGCGGCGACTGCGGCGGCGATGGTGGTGATGTAGGGGACCTTTTGCTTGATGGCGGTTTTGCGGATGTAGGAGTCGTCGTGCGCACCGAGTCGGCCGATCGGGGTGTTGATGACCAGCTGGATCTCGCCGTTCATGATCGCGTCGGCGATATTGGGACGACCCTCGTGCATTTTCAGGATCTTGTCGGCGCTCACGCCATGGGAGTCGAGATAGGCGCAGGTGCCTGCGGTCGCTGTGATTTGAAAACCGAGTTCGGCGAAACGCCTGGCGACCTGCAACCCGCCTGCCCGGTCATTCTCATTCACGGTGATCAGGACCGTTCCCGATTGCGGAAGGGCGGTGCCCGTGCCTTCCTGTGCCTTGAAAAACGCGCGCCCGAAGTTGTCCGCGATGCCGAGAACCTCTCCGGTGGAGCGCATTTCCGGACCCAGCAGCGGGTCGACCTCCGGGAACATGTTGAAGGGGAAGACCGCTTCCTTGACACCGAAATGCGGCACATCTATCTGGGTCAGCGCCATGTCCGGAATCTTTTCGCCCAGCACGGCGCGCACAGCCAGGCGGGCCATCGGGATGCTGCAGACTTTCGAGACCAGCGGGACGGTCCGGCTGGCCCGCGGGTTGGCTTCGATAATGTAGACTTTACCCTTGTAGATGGCGTACTGGATGTTCATGAGGCCGACCACGCCCATCTCCACGGCAATCCTGCGGGTGCATTTGCGGATAGTTTCCAGGTGGTCCGGGAGGATGTTCACGGGCGGAATGACACAGGCCGAGTCGCCGGAGTGAACGCCGGCCATTTCGATATGTTGCATGACGGCCGGCACGAAGGCGTCCCTGCCGTCGCAGATGGCGTCCGCTTCCGCTTCGATCGCCTCTTCGAGGAACTTGTCGATCAGGACCGGCCTCTGCGGTGAGATATCGACCGCCTTCTGGAGGTATTCGCGCAGCATCTTTTCGTCGAACACTATTTCCATGGCCCGGCCGCCCAGAACGTAGGAGGGGCGCACCATCAGCGGGTAGCCGATGCGGTTCGCGATCCGCAGGGCCTCGTCGAACGTGCTGGCCATGCCCGATTCCGGCTGCGGGATGCCGAGCTTCTCCATCATGGCGTTGAACTGTTCCCGGTCTTCGGCCATGTCGATGGTGGCCGGCGAGGTCCCCAGGATGGTTACGCCCGCATCCTCGAGCTCCCGGGCGATGTTCAGCGGCGTCTGGCCGCCGAACTGGACCACGACCCCTTCGGGCTTCTCCTTGTGGTAGATGGAGAGGACATCCTCGACGGTCAGCGGCTCGAAATAGAGCTTGTCGGACGTGTCGTAATCGGTCGAGACCGTCTCCGGGTTGCAGTTCACCATGATGGTTTCATAACCGGCTTCCCTGAGGGCGAAGGCGGTATGCACGCAGCAGTAGTCGAACTCGATTCCCTGCCCTATGCGGTTCGGTCCGCCGCCGAGCACCATGATCTTCTTCCTGTCCGTCACGCCGACCGTGTCCGGAGCGTTGTAGGTCGAGTAGTAGTAGGCGGCATCTTCAACGCCGCTGACCGGGACCGGCTCCCAGCTCTCCGCAAGGCCGAGCTCCAGCCTTTTCTCCCGAATCGCCTCTTCAGTCAGACCGAGAATCCCGGCCAGGTACTTGTCGGCAAAGCCGTCGCGCTTCGCCTGGAGCAGAAGATCGTCCGGCGGGATCGATCCCTTGTGCTGCAGCAACTGCTCTTCGAGTTCCACCAGCTCCATCATCTGTTCGAGGAACCAGGCCTTGATGTGAGTCCGGTCGTGCAGCTCCTCAATGCCGGCTCCCTTGCGCAGAGCCTCGTAAAGCAGGAACTGCCGCTCGCTGCTCGGTTCGCGCAGGCGGGCCATGATCTCGTCGAGATCGAGGCTGTTGAAGTCGGCGGCGAAGCCCAGCCCGTAGCGGCCAATCTCCAGCGAACGGATCGCCTTCTGCAGCGCCTCCTTGTAGTTCTTGCCGATGCTCATGACCTCGCCGACAGCGCGCATCTGGGTCCCCAGTTTGTCTTCGACGCCTTTGAATTTCTCGAAGGCCCATCGGGCGAACTTGACCACTACGTAGTCGCCGGATGGCGTGTACTTCTCCAGAGTCCCGTCGCGCCAGTAGGGGATCTCGTCCAGGGTCATGCCGGCGGCCAGCATGGCCGAGACCAGGGCGATCGGGAATCCCGTGGCCTTGGAGGCGAGCGCAGAGGAGCGCGAGGTGCGCGGATTGATCTCGATGACGACGACGCGACCGGTTTCCGGATCGTGGGCGAACTGCACGTTGGTGCCGCCGATGACCTCGATGGCATCGACGATAGCGTAGGCGGATTCCTGGAGCCTCTGCTGCAGCTCCTCGCTGATCGTCAGCATGGGAGCCGTGCAGAAGGAATCGCCGGTATGAACGCCCATGGCGTCGACGTTCTCGATGAAGCAGACAGTGATCTTCTGGTTTTTGGCGTCGCGGACGACCTCCAGCTCCAGTTCTTCCCAGCCGAGGACGGACTCCTCGATAAGGATCTGGCTGACCGGGCTGGCGGCCAGGCCGCGCCGCACCAGCTCCTCGAACTCCTCCCTGTTGTAGGCGAATCCGCCGCCGGTGCCGCCCATGGTGTATGCGGGCCTGATCACGACCGGCAGGCCGACCTCCGCGATAATCTCTTCCGCCTGTTCCCGGCTGGTGGCGATTTCGCTGCGTGCGGTCTCGATACCGAGTCGGGCCATGGTCTTCTTGAAGGTCTCGCGGTCTTCGCCCCGCTTGATCGCTTCGAGATTAACGCCGATGACCTTGACGCCGTACTGGTCGAGGACTCCTGCTTCATCCAGCGCAATGGAGAGGTTCAGAGCCGTCTGCCCGCCGAGATTCGGCAGGAGGGCATCGGGCCGCTCCTTGTCGATGATTTCGGTCAGGGTCTTGATATTGAGAGGTTCGATGTAGGTTTGATCCGCCATGCCGGGATCGGTCATGATGGTCGCCGGATTCGAGTTCACCAGGACGATCTCGTAGCCGAGGCTTCGCAAGGCCTTGCAGGCCTGGGTGCCGGAGTAGTCGAATTCACAGGCCTGGCCGATAATGATCGGGCCGGAACCGATAATCATGATCTTGCTTACATCGTCTCGTCTTGGCATGACACAGCCCCTTTTCGAAAGAAAACAGTTTTATCGTGATGCTTTTGTAAAAAGTCATTTTTCACCACTAAGGCACCAAGGGCGCCAAGAAAATCTCTGATAGAATCAATGGGTTCTCTTGGTGACTTGGCGTCTTGGTGGTGGATTTTGGTTTTTTTGCGAGTCCACCATATGATGCTTACGGAATATTACACGCAACTCCAAACCATATTTCAATGTGGACGTAATTGACAAGAAAAAATGCGACAGAAATGCCCGGCAGCCCTCAGTCCGGCGCGCTGATTCCGGCCAGGTAGCCGGTGGACCAGCAGACCTGGAGGTTGAAGCCGCCGGTGGGGCCGTCGAGATCGATCATCTCTCCGGCGAAGTAGAGGTTCTCCACCTTTTTCGACCGCATGGTGCGCATGTCGATATCCTTGAGGCTGACGCCTCCGGACGTGACGATCGCCCTGCCGAACCCTTCGCCGCCGGTGACGTGCAGCTCCAGGGCCTTGAAGAGCCGCAGCAGCGCTTGGCGCTCTTCGCGGGTGACGGAATGGCATTTCTTGGCCGGGTCGATGCCGGAGAGGCGGATGAAGACGGGGATCATAGCCTTGGGGAGGAGATTGCCGAGGGATTTGCGGAAATCCTTGTTGCTGTGCTCGGCCAGTTCGCGCTGCAGGCGCTTGTCGAACAGGGCCTCGTCGACGGCCGGCTTCAGGTCGAGTTGCAGGGTGACCCGGCCCTTCGGCAGCGCCTCGCGGATGCGGCGGCTCATGTCGAGGATGATCGGGCCGCCGATGCCCCGCCGGGTGAAGAAGGCCTCGCCGAAGCGCTCATCGATCGCCCTGCCGTCGAGAAGGGCGGTGACCTTGACGTTTTTCATGTTGAAATCGGACACTTCGCCGGTCCACTGCTCCGCCAGCTGAAGGGGCTCGAGGGCCGGCTGGGCGGGGATGATGCGGTGGGTGGTCTTTTCGGCCCATCGGTAGCCGTCGCCCGTGCAGCCTGTTTCGCGGTAGGAGAGACCGCCGGTGGCGACGACCACCCGATCGGCGGCAAAGCTGCCGCGGGATGTCTCGATGGACGAGACCCGCAAATCTTCCAGGAGGAGCTGTCGCACTTCGCAGGAGGTGACGATGAGTACGCCGGCATCGGCGACGAAGGTTTCGAGAACCTTGTTGACTTCTCCAGCGCCTCCCTTGCGGGGGAAGATGCGGCCGCCGCGCTCGACCTTGAGTTCGAGGCCGCGCTTCTCGAAGAAATCGATCACGTCGTTGACGCCGAAAGCGTAGAGGGCGGTCAGGAGGGCCCGGCCGTTTCTGCCGAAATGCTCGGCGAAGCGGCGCGGGTCGGACTCGCTGTTGCTCACGTTGCAGCGCCCCTTGCCGGTGATGAGCAGCTTGGCGCCGCAGTTCGCGTTCTTCTCCAGAAGCGCCACCCGGGCTCCGGCCGCAGCGGCGAAGCCGGCGGCGAACATCCCCGCGGGGCCGCCGCCGATGACGATCACATCGTACCTGTCCATGCCTTCCCCTTGCCTTCGAGTTTTTACGAAACCATCAAACTATGGGGTATTTGGAATCGGTTGTCCAATGCAAACCTGGATTCCGGACAAAATCCGTGGAGTCCGCTTGCATTGCGGGATTGCTGATTTAATATGAAATCAAGCCTTCTCCATGGAAGGCTTGCGTTTGGATGGTGCGACTGGACAACATATCAGGAGAAAGAGAAAGGTTTTATGGAGAAAAAAAATATTTTTATCGTTGGCCTCGAACCCTTCAATCTGGAGAAGCTCGAAAGGCTTCCCCAGGCTCGGGATTACGCATTCCATACGGCCCTTGACGACAGGGAGGTTCGCAATGTCGACGTACTCGACATGCCGAAGCTGATCGACAAGGCGATCAAAAACATGGAGGAATTCGACGGCACCATCGACGGCGTTGCCACCTACTGGGATTTCCCTTCCTCGCTGCTGGTCCCCATCCTGGCGAAGCACTTCGACCTGCCCGGTCCCTCTCTGGAGTCGATGTTCAAGTGCGAACACAAATACTGGAGCCGCCTGGAGCAGCAGAAGGTGATCCCCGACTACCTGCCGATGTTCCGGGCCTTCGATCCCCATGATGAAGACGCCTTCGGCAAGCTGCAGCTCATGCCGCCGTTCTGGATCAAGCCGATCAAGTCGTTCCGTTCGTTTCTGGCGTACCAGATCAACGATGAACGTCAGTTCAACGAGGTAATGAAGACCTGCCGCGAACGTCAGGATCTGTTTGTGAAACCGTTTCGCGATCTGCTCGAAATGTTCCAGATGCCGGAGGAAATTGTCAAGATGCCCGAGACCTTCGTGGCCGAGTCCACTATCGGGGGAGCGCAGTGCACCCTGGAGGGCTATGTTTACGAGGGGAAGGTGTCGGTCTACGGCGTTGTCGACTCGATCCGGGCCGCGGACAGTTCCTCCTTCAGCCGCTATGAATATCCCTCTTCGCTGCCGCTGGAGATTCAGCACCGCATGATCGATTTGTCGCGGCTCGTCATCAACCAGATCGGGCTCGACAACTCGCCCTTCAACATCGAGTTCTACTACAACCAGACCACCGATAATATCTGGCTGCTCGAAATCAATCCGCGTATCTCTCAGGCCCATACCGATCTGTTCGAAAAGGTCCACGGGATCTCCCACCACTCGGTCATGCTCGATCTCGCCCTGGGGCGCAAGCCGAAACCGCTGGCACGGGAAGGGCACTTCAATATGGCCGCCCATTTCATGGTGCGGATAAAAGACTCCGGACGGGTCGAACGGGTACCGAGCCAGGAATCGATCGATCGCCTGGCCGAAAAACAGCCCGGCACAATCGTCAAGATTGCGGTCGAGCCCGGACAGAACCTGAGCGAGCTTCACGGGCAGGATATGTACAGTTACGAGATCGCCCAGGTCTTCATCGGAGGACGGGACCAGCGGGATCTTCTCGAGAAGTATGACGAAGCCATGGAAGCCCTGGATTTCGACATCACCAAAGACGAGGAGATGACTATGGTCTGATCTGTGGCGCCTCCAGCAGAATGGGTTGTCGGCGGAGAAAGCTCGCCACAATGCCAAAAACGCCTGCGGCTTCTCTTCGGACCGCAGGCGTTTTTTTTGCCGATTGTCATGACCATAAAGTTCCCGCTGTCCTTCCCTTTTGCCAAATACCTGTGTACACAATCACCCCTGTTTGAGTATAGAGTCCACCCGGAAAAATGACGAAGGTGGGAAAATGCTAATTCATCAATTTTGCCATGCCTATAAAAGATGCGTCAAAATCGGGGGGTTGAGGGAAATGATGAGACAATGACCATTTTGGCATGATAAATGGAAGAGTATTGGTGTTTCGTCAGGGTTCCAAGCCCTGAGTGAGTAAAAAACAGGCACCAATACTTTCGATAGGAGGAACGTATGACCCCGCATATTGATGAAAAAGTCGAACCGATCTTTCAGGAAGTCCTCGCCCGCAACCCGGGGGAAACCGAATTCCATCAGGCCGTCCGCGAAGTTCTCGAATCCCTGGGACCGGTGCTGGTGAAGCATCCCGAGTTTGCCCATCACAAAATCATCGAGCGTATCTGCGAGCCGGAGCGCCAGATCATTTTCCGCGTACCCTGGCAGGACGACAAGGGCAATGTCCAGATCAACCGAGGTTTCCGGGTGGAGTTCAACAGCGCCCTGGGTCCCTACAAAGGCGGCCTGCGCTTCCATCCCTCGGTTTACCTGGGGATCGTCAAATTCCTCGGCTTCGAGCAGATTTTCAAGAACGCTCTCACCGGCCTGCCCATCGGCGGCGGCAAGGGCGGCTCGGACTTCGACCCCAAAGGCTGCTCCGATGACGAGATCATGCGGTTCTGCCAGAGCTTCATGACGGAGCTCTCCCGCCACATCGGCGAGCACACCGACGTGCCTGCGGGTGACATCGGGGTCGGCGGCCGGGAGATCGGCTACATGTTCGGGCAGTACAAGCGTATCACCAACCGCTGGGAAGCCGGTGTGCTGACCGGCAAGGGCCTCGACTGGGGCGGATCGCTGGTGCGCACCGAAGCAACCGGCTACGGCGCCGCTTTCTTCGTCGAGGAAATGCTCAAGGCCCGCGGCGATTCCTTCGACGGCAAGACCTGTACCGTATCCGGCAGCGGCAACGTGGCCATCTATACCATCGAGAAGATCAATCAGCTCGGCGGCAAGGTGGTGGCCGCTTCCGATTCGGCCGGCTACATCTATCATGAAAAAGGGATCGACCTCGAACTGATGCAGCAGCTCAAGGAAGTCGAGCGCCGCCGCATCAGTGAATACCTGAAATACCACAAGGACGCCAAGTACGTCGAAGGCGGCAACATCTGGGAGATTCCCTGCCAGGTCGCCATGCCATCGGCCACCCAGAACGAGATCAACGGCAAGGACGCCGCCCTTTTGGTAAAGAACGGCTGCACCGCGGTCGGCGAAGGGGCCAACATGCCCACGACCTCCGAAGGTATCAAGAACTTCCTCGAGGCGGGCATTGCCTATGGCCCCGGCAAGGCGGCCAACGCCGGCGGGGTGGCCACCAGCGCCCTGGAGATGCAGCAGAACGCCTGCCGCGACTCCTGGACTTTCCCGTACACCGAGCAGCGCCTCCAGCAGATCATGAAGAACATCCATCAGACCTGCTACGAGACCGCAGATGAGTACGGAGCACCCGGCAACTACGTGACCGGCGCCAACGTCGCCGGCTTCATCAAGGTCGCCAACGCTATGGTGGCCCTGGGTCTGGTCTGATCCCCGGATACTGAAATGCACGAACGAAAAAGCCCGGCTTCTCAGCCGGGCTTTTTTCGTTGTTTTTGGTCAGGTCTATGTTTTGCGGTAGCAGAGAAGCCGCTGGGAGACCACATCCGCCATCAGTCGCAGTTCCTGCGTCATCCTGCAGACCTTGACGACGTTCTTGAACCGGCTGCTCGCCGGCATGAGTCCCTCCAGCGAACTCGGCAGGCTGCGCAGCCATTTTTCGTTGTAGAAGCAGCTCTTGCTCTCCGGAAAGGCGGCCAGATAGAAGATGTCCGCCTCCACCAGATCCTGGAAGAAGTGCGATCCGAAGGAGAGTTCGGGCATCAGGTCGCCGCTGGTGAACGCCACCTCCACCAGCGCGGTGATATTGTTGATTTCGGAGAAGGTGATGGGGACCCCCAGCGAGGGGGTGGAGGTTCCCCAGCGGCCGGGCCCCAGAAGCATGGTCCGGTTCTCCTCGCGATCGACCACCCGCTTGTTGAGTCGGCCCACCAGGCGGGCCACTTCGTACTTGTCCGCCTGCGGAAGCGTCGAGTACTCGACCGGGTCGACCCAGATCAGCCACTGGATCGACTGGGAGATGTTCCCGCCCATGAAGTTGCCCTCCGAGCGGACGAAGACCCGTTCCTCGGGGATATCTTCCGGCACCTCGACATGGGCCTGTTGACCCTTTGTCTGGAGGGGACGGCATTGCACGACGTCGATCTTGGCCTGTCCTTCGCTGGTGAAATTGACGGTGAATTCGACATCGACCGGATATTGGTAGGCCTCTTCCAGGGTTTTGAGCATCCGCTGCATCAGGGACGTGAAGCCTGTCTCCGAGAGCAGCCGGTCGAAAGTCAGCAGCCAGATATCCTCTTTGGAGCGCCCCCGCGCTTCCAGGCGGCGGCTTGCTTCGGTATCCTTGACGCCGTAAAGGTTCCAGGGGATATTCAACCCCTGACGGGTCAGATCGCGAACGGAGACTGTCTGTGTACAGTCCTCGGTGACATTGATCACATCGACGTCTCGCTGGCAGAAGCGGCGGGTGTCCTCGAAGTCCGAGTGGGGCCTCTTCAGGGGCGAGTCGAGGGCCACCAGACGCGGGTAGTCGCCCTCCACCCGATCCACCGCCCTGGTCCCCAGCCCCAGCACGAGCCGCAGCATCCCGGCCTTCGGGTCCATTCCCTTGTCCCAGACGAATGTATTGTAGGAAACGCCGACGCCGGCGAGTTCGGGGAAGAAGTAATGCTGCCGATAGGCGCCCGAGACCCTCTGGACCAGCAGCGCCATCTGTTCGTCCTGCTGGTCGAGGCCGCGCTGCAGGCGATAGGCGAGGGCATCCTCCCCCATGGCGCTTGCGAAGATGCGGCGTATGGCTTTCTCGAGCTGTTCCAGCCGTTCTTCCGGCGATCCCTGGTTGACGCAGAAGAAACTGTCGTACTTGCCGGCGAAGGCGTTGCCGAAGCCGTCCTCGAGCAGGGAGCTGGACCGGACGATGATAGGGTACTGTCCGTAGTACTCCAGCATTTTGCGGAAGCCTTCCCGGATCGATTCGGGAAACCGGCCTTCGAGCATCTTCTGGCGCAGTTCGGCGGCGGCGCTGAAATATTCCTCCGTCCCCTTCTGTCGCATGAACAGGGGCCAAAGGCCGTTGTGCACGATGTAGGTGTAGTAGACGTTGGAGCCGACGTAGAAGGAGTCGTGGGCCTCCATGTGGTCTCGCCAGTTAAAGGAGTCGGCATTGAGGAGAATCTGTCCCGCCAGGAGCATCCCCACGGCCTTGCCGCCCACAAAGCCGGTGCCGACGACCCTCGACTTGATATCGAGCAGGTCATGCAGGGAGAAGTGTTCCCGGGCGAGGGACAGGATCCTTTCGTCCCGAGCGATCATGTGGCGGCAGATGTGGGTCACCATCCGCTCCTGCTCTTCCGGGGCCGCCGGATTCTGTGCAAGGGTCTCGGCCTGGAGGAAGAGCCGATGCCAGTGATCGAGCTGCCGGTTGGCGCTGTCGGCGGTGTCCCGGGCGATGCTTCGCAGCAGCTTGGTGGCCTCGAAGCTGTTGGTCAGAGGCAGGAATTCGTCTCCCTCCTTCCGGTGCGGCAGGAACATGGTGGGCGAACGGCGCTGCCAGACCTTCAGGGGGTGGATGTGAAAATTGCCCTCGTGATTGTAGACGTCGATGAAAACCTGGGTGGTGTTCCGGATGCGTTCGATGGTCTGGAAAGAGTGCCGTTTCCGGAAGATGGCGAAATAGGCCACCGTATCGAGCTCGAAGAGGTAGGGGCAGGTGACCCAGAAGAAGTTGCCCACCATCACGTCGGTGGCCCAGGCTGAGACAAGATCGGAAAGGCAGTCGAAGACGTAGAAGGCGCCGTGTCCCTCCTCAGAAAGGATGGTATGGATGCGCGCGGCGAAGGATTCAAATCCTCTGGCAGGATCGAGCTGGTAGACGGCAACGTTGGGCGATTCGCCCAGCAGGGGCTCATGGCTGCCGAAGCGCATGTAGACGACCCGCTTTTTTTCCTTGAGAGCCGCATCGACATAGGGGCCGACTAAATAGCGGTAGTCATCGATGGAGTCGATCTTCCAGACGACATTGTCGCCGATGCGAAGGCCATCCAGAATTTTGTCAAGACCGGAATACCCGGTCGTTACCCTTATGGCGGAATCCATATTACATCCCTCCGAAATAAAAAAGAGTCGTCATATCCCCCGAATCGGGTTTTGACATAAAATTGAGACGGGAAAGATTACAGGCCTTGCCGTTCCTTGGTCCGATCCTCCCAACCTGGTGTTGAGGTTGCTTTTTTCTGGTTTCAGGATCGGTTTTTTTATATCACACTTCAGGGGAGCCCTTCCAGGGATTATGTGAGCGCAGGGATCCTGTTGCCTTCGCCATCAGGGCCGGTTCAGAAGCCATGCAAAGAGCACCGCAAGAATAGCAAGTAGCACCGAGGTGAAAAGGGCCAGGAATTTAGCGAGAAGAAGGCGCATTTTTCCCTCCTAGACGAGGTCGAAAAGTTCGGAGTGAATCCGGCCCAGGGGCACGCCCTCATGCGAGAGGGAGCGCTCCGCCACTTCGATCATGGGGGTCGGGCCGCAGATGAAAAACTCCCGTTCCGTCTTGTCCTCAGGCAGATGCCGGGCGAAGATCTCTTCACTGAGAAACCCGCTCTCTCCCTGCCAGTCTTCGGGCGGCTCGCTCAAGACATAAACGATGTTCAAATCGAGTTTGGCCGCGAGTTGCTCCAGCTCTTCGCGAAAGGTCAGTCGGTCCCACGTATGGTAGGCATAGAAGAGGGTCAGCGGCCTGGCATCCTGCCTGTCGGCCAGGGTCCGCAGCATGCCCATGATCGGAGCGATCCCCACCCCGCCGGCAATGAATACATAGCCCGACGCCGGGCTTCGATCCACGGAGAAAGATCCGTAGGGCCCGTCGATATAGGCTATGGTGCCGGCCTTCACATTTTTGATGCGGCGGGTGAAGTCGCCCAGCTCCTTGATGGTGAAGTGAAGCTCTCCCACCCGGTGGGCACTCGACGATATGGAGAAAGGGTGTTCCTTCATGGCGAAAGGCGAACTCCACAGGGTGAGCCAGGCGAATTGCCCCGGCAGAAAAAGAAAACCCCCGTGCTTCTCGGGCCGCAGCACGAGAGTCCAGGTGCTGCCGCGTTCGGCGATGATCTCGTTGACCCTGTAGGGACGCCGCAGCATCTGCAGAGGCCTGACCAGGCGCACGTAGGTGATTGCCGCTACGCAGGAGAGGGCGATTGCCAGCCAGAGCAGCCTTTTCCAGGGCACCTCGCTGAAGTGCCCCGTACCCGCGATGTGAGCAACGGCCAGCACCAGTGCCGCGACGGCCAGGACCATGTGTCCCATGCGCCAGGGGTCATAGTGGATGCCGAGGGGTTTCCGCCAGAGCGAGGTCGCCAGCAGCAGGGTCAGCAGCAGAAACGAGACGACTCCGCTTCCCAGATGCCAGGGAATGTAGCGGGGATGCAAGACCGAGAGAAGGGTGATCTCCTCCGCGACCAGGATGACGGGGTGAGCGAGAATGAAAAGAAACGCCGTCAGCGAGATAAGGCGGTGGAAGTAGTAGATGAGATCGATGCCGAAAGGGGCGGTCGCGCGATGAAAGCGGGCGGTCAGCAAAAACATGACAGCCATCATGGTCGTGCCGGCGAATCCCAGAGCCAGCGATAAATCGGTCCAGAATCCGTTTCCGGGCGGAGTCGGTCCGAACAGCAGAGCGAAAAGGGGGGCCGTCACCAGGGCAAGATAGAGTCCGACCCAGAAGGCGCCGCGCCAAACGTTTTTCATCAGTCCATGCTTTCGTCGTCAGTGTCGGTTGAAAAACCAGTAAATTCCCTTTTCCGCCTCCACCAGCAGGAGAACGGTAAAGGACACCAGAGCTATCTTGATCCATGTCAGGCCGTCCATGGGAGCGGTGTCGAAGAGGACCTGCATGGGCGGGGCATAAGTAAACAGCAGCTGGAAGGGAATAACGACCGCGATGGCGATCAGCACCAGCCGGTTACCAAACAGCCCTTCGCGCGAGAGCACGCTGCGGTGCAGGTAACGGCAGTTGAGAAGATAAAAAATCTCGAACATGACCAGGGTATTGACCGCGATGGTGCGGGCCAGCTCGATGCCGGTTCCCGAAGCCCGCTCGTAGAGGAAGAGGCCGAAGGTGCCCGTCAGCAGGATCAGCGAGACGTAGAAGATGCGCCACCCCAGAAAGAGCGAGATGATCGGTTCGTCGGGAGGCCGCGGAGGGCGCTGCATGATGTCTTTCTCCGGCGGTTCGAACGCCAGGGAGAGGGCCAGGGTCACGGCGGTGATCATGTTGATCCAGAGGATCTGCACCGGCGTGATCGGCATGTCGTATCCCAGAGCGATGGCCGCCAGAAGAACGAAGGCTTCTCCGCCGTTGGTCGGGAGAATGAAGGTGATCGCCTTGCGGATATTGTCGTAGACCGTGCGCCCCTCTTCCACCGCGTGGGCGATGGAGGCGAAATTGTCGTCGGCGAGAACCATCTCGGAGGCCTCCTTCGAGACTTCGGTCCCCTTGAGGCCCATGGCCACTCCGACATCGGCCCGCTTCAGGGCCGGCGCGTCGTTGACACCGTCGCCGGTCATGGCGGCCACGGCGCCTTCGGCCTGCAGCGCTTTGACCAGGCGCAGTTTGTGTTCGGGACTGGAACGGGCGAAAACGTCGATCTCCCGGCTCCATTCCCGAAGCATCTCCTCGGAGGCCTTTTCGATGTCCGGACCGGTGATCGCACGCTCTCCGTCGCCAATGCCCATCGCGGCTCCGATAGCCAGAGCGGTCCGGCCGTGATCGCCTGTGATCATCACCACCCGGATCCCTGCATCCCGGCATTTCTGGACGGCGCTAATGGCTTCAGGCCTTGGCGGATCCGTGATACCCGCCAGACCGATCAGGGTCATCCCGGCCTCGACATCGTCGAAAATGATTTCAGATTTGCACTTTTCCATTTTCTTACAGGCCAGGGCAAGCACCCGCTGTCCCTTGCCGGCCAGATCGTCGCTCGCCTGCTCCCAGAATTCACGGTCGAAGTCCTCCTGCCGACTTTGTCGTCGCTGGCCCTCACACATGTCGAGAACCCGTTCAGGAGCCCCCTTGAGAAAGACGAAGACGTTGCCTTCATGATCGTGGTTCAGGGTCGCCATGAAACGGTGCTCCGACTCGAAGGGGATGGCGTCGGTGCGCGTCCAGGCATCTCTTACGTCTTTTCGGTCAAGTCCAAGCTTGGGCGCCAGGACGACCAGAGCACCTTCCGTGGGGTCGCCCTGGATCTGCCATTGCTCATCCATCTCTTCAAGAACGGAGTCGTTGCACAGCAGTCCGATCCGTGCCAGTTCACGCAGCACGGGAAAATCCTCAGCTTCAACCGGCTCTCCATCGAGGATCACGGCACCGTGGGGATCATAGCCGCTACCTTCCACTTCAAAGCTCGCATCGGCAGTGACCACTGCCTGGACCATCATCTCGTTGCGGGTGAGGGTCCCTGTCTTGTCGGAGCAGATGACGGTGACGGCGCCCAGGGTCTCCACCGCGGGAAGACGGCGGATAATGGCATTGCGACAGGCCATGCGCTGCACGCCGATGGCCAGGGTGATGGTGATGATGGCGGGGAGACCTTCGGGGATGGCGGCGACGATGAGCCCCACCGCGGCCAGAAACATCTCCACCGCCGTGTAATCGCGGATAACAATGCCGAAAGCGAAGGTGCCGCCGGCCAGGGCGATGATGACAACAGTCAGCCAGCGTGCGAATATGTCCATCTTTCGCAGCAGGGGGGTGGTGAGGGTCTCGACTGAGGCCAGCATTTCGCTGATGTGTCCGATCTCCGTCTCCTGGCCGGTGGCGACGACGATGCCGGTGGCATGGCCCGCTGCGACTGAGGTGCCCGAATAGGCCATGCAGAAACGATCTCCCACCGCAGCGTCGGGCTCCACGGGGTGAGTCCCTTTGTTCACCGCCTGCGATTCGCCCGTCAGAATAGCTTCGTCCACTCGCAGATTCTTGACCTCGAGCAGGCGCAGGTCGGCGGGCACCTTGTCCCCGGGCTGCAGCAGAACGATATCCCCGGGGACCACGTCTTCCGCCGGAATCTCCTTGCGATCCCCCTCCCGCTGGACGAAGGCGTGCAGGGACAGCATCGCCCGGATGGAATCGAGGGCCTTTTCCGCCTTGCCCTCCTGGATGAAACCGATCAGCGCATTGACCAGCACCACTCCGAGGATCACGCCGCAGTCGAGCCAGTGACCGAGCATGGCGGTGATAACGGCCGCACACAGCAGCACGTAGATCAGCAAATTGTGAAACTGGACGAGAAACCTCCGCACCGGCCCGCGCTTTTCCGGGGCCGGAAGGCGGTTGGGGCCGTAGCGCTCCAGGCGTCGGCCCGCCTCCTCCGTCGAGAGTCCGTCTTCATGGGCGGCCAGCTGCCGGAACACCTCTTTGGTGTCCTGGGCATGCCATTTTATCTCTTCGGAGTCGTTGTTCTTCGATTTGTCCCTCATAACCGTATTCCCCTTTAATCGTGCTGCGATGCGGACAATCCTGCATCAAGTATAGACAAGGCCGGGCAGGGTTCAACGAAAAGACGGGAATCTTCATCGAAACAGGAACCTCAAAGATCGTGCCATCAAAGCGGCCTGCAGGGGCGGCGGGTCTCTGTTATACTTTTGCTGCTTTTCCTTGATGGCGTCGCAAAAAGTCCGCCCTGCTGCGTTACGCTGTTTCTTCAGGACCTCGACCTACCTGATGTAGGCCTTCGCCCCTGAAAAACCACCAAGCCTTGTAGGACGAAATTTTTGCTTAGCCATCCAACTTTTTTTTGCGAATACATCTTCCTTGAACCGAAAAAAAAGGCTTGACCATGAACCGATTGCGATTTCTTCTGCCGATTCTTCTCCTGAATCTGATGGCGGCCCCCGCCTGTGCCGACGCGGCAAAGGACGACCAGGCTCCTTTATTGACCCTTCGCGAAACCTTGCGTCTCGGTGTCCAGCGAAATCTCGATCTGCAGATCACCGCGGAGGAGATCCCGATCAGCGCCGAGGATGTCTCCGCCGAGGAAGCGGCCTTCGATCCGGTCACCGAAATCTCTGCAGAGACGGGGGCCGAACGCACTCCGACCACCTCGGTATTCACCGGCGACCAGTACGATCGCCAGCGTCGGTATGTGGGATCCGCAGGCCTCAACAAGCGTTTCCGGACGGGAACGGAGGGAAGCGTTGCCTTCGAAACGTCGCGCCGGACCACCAACAGCGCGATCACCGGTCTCGATCCGGAATATCGCAGCTACCTGATTCTCGACCTGACCCAGCCCTTGCTGCGCGACTTCGGCGACGAGGTCAACACCGCAAGCCTGAGAGAGGCGCGCGAGCGCCGCCGGCAGGCCAGTCTCCAGTTTCTCGACCGCGCCAGGCTGCTGGCCGGCGAGATCGAGCAGGCCTATACCGAAGTCGGCCGCAGCCGCAGAGTCGTCGAAAGGCGCCTCGAGTCGCGGGAGCTTGCCCGGGAACTGCTCGATGGCAATCGCGAGAAATTCGAGTCCGGACTGATTCCGGTCTCCGAGGTGCAGGAGGCGCAGACCGCTGTGGCTGCCCGCGACGAGGAGCTCCTTCTTGCCCGTCAGCAGGCCGAAACGGCTCTCAACAATCTGGAGGATCTTCTGGAGTCCGACGGACGGTACCACCTGGGGGAGGCGTTTCGCACGGAATCCCTATCGGTGGGCCAGAGGGATGTTCCCCGACAAGAGGAAGCCTTCGGCCTCGCGCTGGACAATCGCCCCGATCTGGAGAGCCGGCGCATCGAACTCTCCGTTCGCGACATTCGGCTCACTTTTGCCCGCAACCAGAAACTCCCCCGCCTCGATCTGCAGGGAACACTGGGAACCAACGGCCTTTCAGGCAATGCCCGGACCCCTTCTTTCGGAGAGACGTCCGGGCCCAATCCTTTTCGGGGGGACTACAATGATTCTCTGGAGGGGATGGCCGAACGCGACGGCTATGAGTGGGCGGTGGGGCTCAATTTTTCCTATCCCCTGGACAATCGCCGGGCCGAGTCCCGATACCGGCAGGCCATTCTACGGAAGAGGCAGGAAGTCCATCGTCTTCATCGTCTGGAAAATCGGCTCGCCACCGAGGTCGAGAATGCCCTGGTGGCGGTCAATCGCAGCCTCGAACGAGTGGAGGTGGCTGAACGCGTGGTGTCGCTTGCCGAGACCACCCTTCAGCAGGAGATGGACCGGCTGGCGGCAGGGTTGAGCAATACCTTCAGGATACTCGATTTCCAGGAGGATCTGATTGCTGCGCAGGTGCGCCTGATCAATGCCCGCGCCGATGTCGAAAAAGGCATGGCCGAACTCTACGCCGCCATGGGGCTGAACCTGGAGCGCCACGGAATACGTCCCGAACTGGCGCGGAGATAGATAACAATCCGGCGGTGCTACTCATCCCTCTCGCTCTTTGCCTTTCCGCCTTCTTCGTCATGATTTTTCGGCCCGATTCGCTCCTCCACCGGCAGCACCAGGGCCTCAAGGTGGTTGTGGGATCTTTTCCGGGTGCGAAAGGATTCCAGATCGTCAAGCAGACCGGGAACTGTCTCATCGTTGCATCGCGCCTGGATAAGGGTGATGTGACCGGGAAAGGCCTTGCTTCCGTATTGACGCCCCTCCGAATCGAGACCCTGAATCATCGAATGGCGCACGAAATGGGCGATTCTGTGACTGTCGAGGATCTCCTCGATGTCGTCGGCGTACTCGAAATGGAAGCTGATCTGCACCAGTTTCATGTTCGTCATCCCCTTTGACTCACGGTGTTCACAGGAAAAGCCGCCACATGCCCAGGGCTGCAAGGATCGCCGCCCCCAGAACGACGGCAAGGGTCATCCGGGGATGACGGACGACCCTCTCCTGCAGATCGCTGAGCAGGAGATAGGCGACCGGTATCACCAGCAGGGTCAGGGCGGTGGAAACGAAATTGCCCATGGTGACCACCACTCCCAGAGGCGCCCGGGAAGCGCCGCCCGCCCCGTAGCCCAGGGCGATCGGCAGCATGCCGAGAAAGGTCGAGGCTGAAGTCATCAACACGGGTCTGAACCTGGTTTCCGCGGCCTGGCGGACTGCCTCACTGCGCGGCAATCCGCGGGTCACCAGCACGTTGGTGTAATCGACAAGCAGAATGCCGGTTTTGGTTACCAGACCGGTGAGAAAGATAATCCCTATGAATGAGAAGATGTTGAAGGTCATTCCGAAGAGATAGAGTGCGCCGAAAGCGCCGAGCCCGGCAAGGGGCATGGTCAGCAGGATAGTGAAGGGGTGGAGGAACGATTCGAACTGACCGGCCAGCACCAGGTAGATGAAGATGATCGAAGCGATCAGTGTCATACTCAGGTAAAAGAACGACTCGCGAAAGTCCTGCGCTTCGCCCGCTACGCTCACGTTAAAACCGGGGGGCAGAGTTGTGTCCAGATAGTCCTGCAGTTTGTTCAAAGCCGTTCCCAGGGGGACGCCCGACGGGTTCTGGGCGCTGAGAGTGACCGAGCGGCTGCGGTTGAAGTGATGAATTTCGTTCGGGCCGATCCCCTCCTCGGCGATCACCAGGTTGTCCAGAGAGATCATGTCCCCGCCGCCGCTGCGCACATAAAGGCGCTTGATGGTGTCGGGCACCGTTTTTTCGTCGGAGATTTCGGTGATGACATCGTAGCGCTCGCTCTCGCGATCGATGGTCGAAATGTTCGGCTCTCCGAAAATGAACCGCAGGGTGTTGGCGATCTCGCTCACCGAAACATCGAGCGAGGAGGCCTTCTCCCGGTTGATCCACACCCGGACTTCAGGCTTGTCGAGTTGGGTGTTCGAGCGCACGCCGGTAAACTCCGGTTCGCTGCGCATCCAGTCGAGGACGTCTTCCTGGACGTCCGCAAGCGCCTCCAGATCCGGATTCTTGAGCACGACCTGCAATGGGGCTTCGGCGCCGAGGGGTCCGCCTCCGGAAAGGACTACGGCGCGCACGCCCGGCATTTCCCTGATGCGGTCGCGAACGTCGTCCATCACCTGCTCCTGGTTGGCCTGTCGCTGGCCGAGTGGAACCAGCCGGGTAAAAACAATCCCTTCGTTGACTTTTCCTGGCCCTGTGCGGCTCAGACCGATGGCGAGAAAGAAATTACGGATTTCGGGCACGTCCAGAAGGGCCTCTTCGATCTGCTGTGCATACTGGTCTGTGGCCGCCAGGGACGCCCCTTCCACGGTTTCGAAGCTGATTATGAATTCGCCGCGGTCGGCACTCGGAGCGAACTCGGTCTCCAGCAGGGTGAAGGCGAAGAGCCCGGTTCCGAAAGCGGCCAGGCCGACCATGACGGTGGTCCAGCGAAAACGCAGGGCAGTCTTGAGAAGCGGCCGGTAGATTTTCTCGAGGCGTTCGAAGCTGGCATCGGTCAGCCGCAGCAGCCAGGGACGATGCTCCGGGGGCGGTACGCGCAGAAATCGCGAGCAGAGCATCGGCGTCAGGGTCAGAGCGGTCAGGGTGGAGGCGAACACGGTTACGGCCACGGTCAGGCCGAATTCGTAGAAAAAACGGCCGATCATCCCCGGCATAAAGGCCACCGGGATAAAGACCGCCGCAAGAGAGAGGGTGTTGGCGATGGCGGCAAAGGCGATCTCTGTGGTCCCGGTGCGGGCCGCCGGCTTCGGATCGGCCCCCTGTTCCATGTGTCGGTAGCTGCTTTCCAGGATGATGATGGCATCATCGACCAGAATGCCGATGGCCAGAATGAAGCCGAGCATGGAAAGGGTGTTCAGCGAGAACCCGAGATAGTGGATCAGGGCCATGCCGGTGAGCAGGGAGGTCGGGATGGCCAGGGTGGCGATGAAGGTTCCCCGTACGGTGCCGAGCACCAGAAGAACGACCAGAAAGACCAATGCGGTGGCGATGAATATGGTGCGGATGAGATCGTTGATGTTCTGTTCCACGAACACCGACTGGTCCGAGGCGAGGGTGTAGCGCACGCCGGGGGGAAATTCCTCGGCCAGTTCAGACATGCGCTCCCGGACGAGATCGGCCATGGCCACCGTGTTGGCGTCGGACTGCTTGACCACGCCGACCCCCACGGACGGTTCTCCCTTGAACCTCGCCGTCGTCCGTTCATTTTCCACGGCCGCGACGGCCTGTCCCACGTCGGCCAGGCGTACGGGTGAGCCGTCACGCCAGGCGATGATAAGGTCGTTGAACGGTTCGGCGCTGTCGAACTGGCCTTCGGTCTTGACCAGGAATTCGCGTTTTTCGCTGGTGATGCGACCCGAAGGGACGTCGACATTTTCCTCCCGAATGACCCTCACCACATCCTGAACCGTCATATTGTGTGCGGAAAGCCTCTCCGGATCGAGCTGAACGCGAACGGCATAACGCCGCTCTCCTCCTATCTGCACCTGCCCCACGCCCTTCAGCCCCTCGATAGGTTCCTTGACCCGGTCTTCGACGAACTGGGTGAGGCGCACCGGATCCCAGCGCTCATCGCCCTGCATGGCGAACCACAGGACAGCCTGTGCGTCCGGGTCGATCTTGCGCACGATCGGCTCCTCGATGTTGTCGGCCATTTCAGGTCGGGCCCGCGAGACCCGGTCTCGCACATCCTGGGCGGCGACGTCCACGTCGCGGTACAAAGAGAATTCTACGGTGACCGTGCCGACCTGTTCGCGGGCGGTGGACGTGATCTCCTCGATCCCTTCGATGGTGTTGAGCTGCTCCTCCAGGGGTTCGATCACCTCGGTTTCGATCACCTCCGGATCGGCGCCGGGCAGGACCACGCTGACATTGACGATGGGGAAATCGACGTCCGGGTATTCGCGCAGGGGCAGCTGCTGGTATCCGAATCCGCCAAAGATGACGATGGCGAGAAAGACGACCGTGGTCAGTACGGGACGGCGGATGCAGAAATTCCAGATCATGAATCGTCCCCGCCTTCCGTCTGTTCACCGCCGTTGGTGCGCACCGCATCTCCATCGACCAGATCCATATGCCCGCTGCGGACCACCTTGTCCCCAGCCGAGAGACCTTCGACGATCTCCACAATCCCGGGCCTGCGCAGGCCTATCTCAATCTCCCGCTTGTGCGCCCGTCCCTCTTCGACCACAAAGACCCGATAGCCGGCCTGGGTGGGCACCAGGGCTTCTTCGGGAATCACCACGGCTTGCTTGCGGACCCCCGTCACCAGATCGACGGTGGCGAATCCCCCCGGCCGCAGAAGATTTTCAGGGTCGTCGACATAGGCCTTGATCAGCAGACTTCGGCTTTCGGGGATGATGCGCGGGCTGAGGAAATAGACCTTGCCGGAGAAGGATCGCTCCGGAAAAGCCCCCGGCCGGACCTCGATCTTCTGCCCGACGGCCGCCCGGCTCGCCGAGCCCTCGGTGATGGTAAAAGCGATCTTCAAACTACTTGTATTGACGACGGTGGCCAGTTCTTCGCCGGCGCTGACAAAATCCCCGACGTCGACGTGGCGCGTTCCGATTCTGCCGGGGACGGATGCGTTGATGCGTGTGTCCGAAAGCATTTCCCGCAGGCGCCCGACCTCGGCTTCAAGTCGCTCAACCCGGGAGCGGGCGGTTTGAACGGCGGTTTCGGCGCGATCGATGTTTTCCCTGGCGACGAGACCGGCGGGAAGTTCGCGGCGGCGATCATAATCGCGGCGGGCATTTGCAAGTTCCGATCGGGCCTCATCCAGCGCCGAGCGCTGCGCATCGACCTGGCGCTGAAGTTTCGCATCGTTCAGGGTGAACAGCAGTTCTCCGGGCTGCACCCGGTCACCTTCGGTGAAGTGAATTCCGATGATGCGCTCCGAGATTTCCGGTTCCACGCGAACCTTCTCGAGGGCCTCGAAGGTCCCGATCCCTCTGACGGTCTCCTCCAGGCGGCGGGTCTCCGTCGAGGCCAACTCCACTGGGACGGAGCGGGACGCGTTCTGTTTTTCATTTTTCTCTTCGCTGCAGCCGAAAATCAGCAGCAGAATTGTCGGTACCGCGACCAGACGAAAGAATAGGAACATGGAGACTCCCGAGAAAGAAGAAGAATCGAAAAATAGAAATCGGTAAACAGACCTTCTAATAATGTATCTCGCGACATCATCGATGCAACCCTTCCATGCGTATATCTGCACGACCGGCCGATCCATTGCCATTGCCGGAATTGGAGCAGCGGCGCTCAGGAGGTGAGGAAGAAGGGAAACAAGGGGGATATCAGTCTTTCGGAATTGTGTTGCTGAAAGGGTCTGATATATTTCAACTGTTCACCTTTCATTCAAGAGAAGCGAGGAGTTGCGACCATGAAAGTCTGGCCCGGTCTTCCCTACCCGCTGGGAGCTACCTATGACGGCTCCGGCACCAATTTCTCACTTTTTTCCGAAATAGCGGAGGGAGTTGAACTGTGTCTGTTCAACGAAGGCCGGGAGACCCGCATCGAGCTTCCGGAAGTCACAGGTTACTGCTGGCACGGCTACCTGCCCCGGATTGAGCCGGGACAGCTCTACGGATTTCGGGTGCACGGACCCTGGGATCCCGAAAAAGGGCACCGCTGCAATCCGGCCAAGCTTCTGATCGATCCCTACTGCAAGGCGATTGAAGGCCAGATCAAGTGGGACGAAGCGGTTTTCCCCTATCCAATGGATGGCGATCCCGATACGCCCGACGACAGGGACAGCGCTCCTTTCGTCCCGCGCTGTGTGGTCCACCAGCCTCACTTTGACTGGAGCGGCGACCGGCGCCTGCAGCTGCCCTGGCATGAAACGATCATCTACGAAACCCACGTCAAGGGCTTTACGGCCCGGCATCCGGATATCCCCGAAGAAATCAGGGGGACTTATTCCGCGCTGGCCCATCCGGTGGCGGTGGACTATCTCAAGAATCTCGGTATCACGGCGGTGGAGCTGATGCCGGTCCACCAGTTCGTGCATGACAATCACCTGGTCGAAAAGGGCCTGAGCAATTATTGGGGCTACAATTCCATCGCCTATCTGGCTCCCCACAACGAGTACGCAGCCGATAAACGTCCAGGAGGCGCCGTCTCAGAATTCAAACAGATGGTCAATTCTCTGCATCAGGCCGGTATCGAGGTGATCCTCGACGTGGTCTACAATCATACGGCCGAAGGCAACCATCTGGGGCCGATGCTCTCCTTCAAGGGGATCGACAACGCCTACTACTACCGGACCATGCCCGATGATCCACGCCATTACCTGGACTACACTGGTACCGGCAACAGCCTGCACATGCGCAATCCCCACGTGCTGCAGTTGCTGATGGATTCGTTGCGCTACTGGGTCCTGGAGATGCATGTCGACGGTTTCCGCTTCGATCTGGCTTCGACCCTTGCGCGGGAATTGCACGACGTGGACAAGCTTTCGGCGTTTTTCGATCTTATCCAGCAGGATCCGGTGATCAGCCAGGTCAAACTCATCGCCGAGCCCTGGGATGTGGGCGAGGGAGGATATCAGGTGGGCAATTTCCCGCCGGTGTGGAGTGAATGGAACGGCCGCTACCGCGACTGCGTGCGCGATTTCTGGCCCGGCCGCGATGAAACGCTCGGCGAGTTCGCGGCCCGCTTCACCGGCAGCTCCGATCTTTATGAGAACACCAGCCGCCTGCCCTTTGCCAGCATCAACTTCGTCACGGCCCACGACGGTTTTACCCTGCGCGACCTGGTGTCCTACGATCAGAAGCATAACGAGGCCAACGGCGAGGGCGGCGCCGACGGGACCGATGACAACCGTTCCTGGAACTGCGGGACCGAAGGCCCTACTGATGCCCCCGATATCCTGGCCCTGCGAGCCCGTCAGCAGCGCAATTTCCTGGCGACCCTGATTCTGTCGCAGGGGGTTCCGATGCTGCTCGGGGGCGATGAAATCGGGCGCACCCAGCAGGGGAACAACAATGCCTACTGTCAGGACAACGAGGTGTCCTGGTACGACTGGGAGCATGTCGACGAGGATCTGCTCGAATTCTGCCGCCGTCTGATCGATTTTCGACACAGCCATCCGGTCTTCCGCCGCCGCCGCTGGTTCCAGGGACGGGAGATTCACGGCGCCGAAGTCGTGGATATCGCGTGGTTCACCTCGGGAGGAGAGCAGATGGACGAAACGAACTGGGGCGAGTCGTACGCCAAATCGCTCGGGGTTTTTCTCAACGGCGATGCTATTCCAAACCCTAATCCCAAGGGCGACCCGGTCAGCGACGACGACTTTTATATCGTTTTCAACGCTTATCACGAGTCCATCGATTTCACGCTCCCCGACAAATACTGGGGCATAGCGTGGATGAAGGAACTCGACACGGCCACAGGTTGGCTGGAAGATGAACAATGCTTCAAGGCGGGGGAAAAGCTCACGGTCGATTCCCGATCGCTGATGGTGCTGCGTCATGCATCCTGAACTCGCAGCGACTTATCGAGTCCAGTTGCGGCCCGATTTCGGCTTCGAGCAGACTGCTGAAATAGTCAGCTATCTGGCGGATCTCGGCATCAGCCACCTCTATACCTCTCCCTGTCTTCAGGCCGCTCCCGGAAGCCCTCATGGCTATGATGTTGTCGACCCGACCCGCGTCAACGAGGAACTCGGAGGGGCCCGGGCGCATGGACGGCTGTGCGAAACCCTGCAGGACGCCGGACTCGGCCAGGTGGTCGATGTGGTGCCGAATCACATGGCGATCATCGCCAGGCAGAACCCCTGGTGGTGGGATGTTTTGGAGAACGGTCCCTCCAGCCGTTATGCGATCTACTTTGATGTCGACTGGGAAGCGTCCGAGGAGAGATGGCCGAACAAGGTTCTTCTCCCCGTTCTCGGAGATCACTACGGACGAATTCTCGAGGACGGGGAGTTTCGCCTGTCTTACTCCGAAGGATCTTTCGCCCTTCACTATTATGAACATATCTTTCCGATAGATCCCTCCAGTATTGCCGATCTGTTGAGCCGGACCGCATCCTACTGCGGATCGGAAATCACGGCTTTTCTCGCTGAAAGTCATGGCCGGCTGCCCCGGCCCACCGTCACCGCCCGGGATGCCGTGGAGCGACGCCACCGCCAGAAGGCGGTCCTCTTGACCCTTCTGGACAGGACCTGCCGGGAGGAGCCGGATGTGGCCGAGGCCCTGGACGCGGAAATCGAACGGCTGAACCGCGATCCGGACGCCCTCGATGCCCTGATAGATCAGCAGAACTACCGGTTGTCCTTCTGGCGCACGGCAAGCCGCGACCTGGGATACCGGAGATTCTTCGACATCAACGATCTGGCGGGTTTGAGAGTGGAGAATCTGGAGGTTTTCCATGCCACTCACGCCCTGCCCGTATCCTGGGTGCAAAAAGGGTGGGCGCAGGGGCTGCGCATCGACCATCCGGACGGCCTTCGCGATCCCTCCGAGTATTTCAGGCGCCTGCGCGAGGCCTGCCCCTCTGCCTGGATCGTGGCCGAAAAGATCCTGGGGCTTGAAGAAAAGCTCCCTTCGGATTGGCCTATCGAGGGAACCACAGGTTATGCTTTTCTCAATCTGGCGGGAGGTTTGATTGTCGATTCCGAAGGCGAAGAAGCGCTGACGAAGGTTTATGAAGAGTTCACCGGGGAAGAAACCGACTTTGACAATGTCGTTCGCACCTCCAAGCGTCTCGTCCTGTCGAAGCTCCTGGAAAGCGAAATCAACCGCCTGACGAGCCTCTTCGTCGATATCTGCGAGAGGCACCGTCGCTATCGGGATTATACGCGCGAGGAACTGAAGGAAACCCTTTTGGAGACGGCGGTCTGCTTCCCTGTCTACCGCTCCTACATACGCGAACCCGTAAGCCGACTCAGGCCGGAAGACGCGCATTTCGTGGATGAAGCCATAGCCGGCGGCATGGCGGAGCGTCCCGATCTGGATATCGAACTCTTTTCTTTTCTCAGGAGACTGCTTGTTCGGGAGATCACCGGCGAGCTGGAAGGGGAGCTTTCCCTGCGGTTCCAGCAGCTGACCGGTTCGGCCATGGCCAAGGGGGTCGAGGACACCACATTCTATCGCTATCTCCGACTGGTCTCTCTCAATGAGGTGGGGGGCGATCCGAGCCGGTTCGGAGTCCCTGTGGCGCAGTTTCATCAGGTCTGCGAGGCGCTGCAGAAAGAGCATCCCCTTGCCATGCTCGCCTCCACCACCCACGACACCAAACGCAGCGAGGACGTTCGCGCCCGGCTGGCTCTGCTCTCCGAAATCCCCGAGCGATGGGGCGAAGCGGTTCAGAGATGGGCCGCACACAACCAGCGTCATCGCCGGGGAGACTGGCCCGACCGGAACACCGAGTATCTCTTTTACCAGACCATGGTGGGGGCCTGGCCCATAGAGGTGGAGCGCATGACCGCCTACCTTGAAAAGGCGATCCGCGAAGCCAAGATGCACACCTCATGGACTCGTCAAAATGCGGACTACGAAGAGCAGGTGCGCCATTTCGTCACGGAGGCCATGAATGACGAGGTCTTTTGCGCCGACCTCGAGAGTTTCGTCTCGGAGTTGATAGGGCCCGGGCGGATCAACAGCCTCGCCCAGACCCTCGTCAAACTGACCTCCCCTGGAGTGCCCGACATTTACCAGGGAACCGAACTGTGGGATCTGAGCCTTGTGGATCCGGACAACAGACGGCCCGTTGATTTCGCCCTCCGGCGCGACCTGCTCGCTGAACTGGATCCTCTGTCACCCGAAGAGATTCTGGAAAGAATGGACGAAGGGCTGCCCAAGCTATGGCTGGTCCGGCAGACATTGCATCTGCGTCGCCAGCGTCCTGAGCTTTTCGGTCCCGAAGGATCCTTCCGCCCCCTGCTCGCCAGTGGAGAAAAGGCCGACAACATAACCGCCTTCCTTCGCGGCGACGAGGTCGCTTCGGTGACGCCGCGGCTGGTCATGCAATCCAGGGAGGGCTGGGGCGACACGGTCATCGAACTGCCCGAAGGGCGGTGGGACAACATCCTGACAGGGGAGCAGTGGAGCGAAGGAGAGGTTCGGCTCGACGCGGTGCTGGCCCGGTTCCCCGTCGGGCTGCTGGTCCGAAAGGAATAACGACATGGCGGACATTCGCGTTTGGGCCCCGGCGGCGCGTCAGGTGGAGCTGATCTGTCAGGAGAGCCCGGTGGAGATGACGAGAAACGAGGCCGGGTGGTGGCGGCTGGATGCGCCCTTTGTACACCACGGCATCGATTACGCCTTCCGCGTCGACGGCGAAGGTCCGTTCCCCGACCCTCGCTCTGCGTGGCAGTCGCAGGGGGTGGACGGCCCTTCAAGGTGGGTGGATCACAGCCGCTTTGTCTGGTCCGATGCGGGCTGGCAGCAGCCTCCTGCAGGTTCGGCCCTCGTTTACGAACTGCACATCGGCACGTTCACCCCGGAGGGAACCTTCGATTCAACCATCGAGCGGCTTGATTACCTGGTCGATCTCGGCGTCACGCATGTGGAACTCATGCCGGTGGCAGAATTTTCAGGCAATCGCGGATGGGGATACGATGGCGCCGACCTTTTTGCTCCCCACCATGCCTACGGCGGTCCAGACGGACTCAAGCGCCTGGTGAACGCCTGTCATCAGCGAGGGCTGGCCGTGCTGCTCGACGTGGTGTACAACCATCTCGGCCCGTCGGGAAATTACCTCAGCCGGTTCGGACCCTACTTCACCGACCGCTATGCGACCCCCTGGGGCGATGCGGTCAACCTGGACGGAGCCGACAGCGAAGAGGTCCGGAACTTTTTTATAGACAACGCCCTGATGTGGCTTCGCGATTATCACGTGGACGGTCTGCGCATCGACGCCGTCCACGCCATTCTGGACACCTCCGCGATTCATTTCCTGGAGCGTCTTGCCGACGAGGTCAGAGAGCTGGAAGCCGAACTGGGCAGGCACCTTCTCCTTATCGCAGAGAGCGACCTCAACGATCCCCGTGTGATCCGGCCACCCGAGATTGGGGGTTACGGCATCGACGCCCAGTGGAACGAAGATTTTCACCACGCCCTGCATGCCGTTCTGACCGGCGAAAGTGACGGCTATTACCGGGACTTCGGGACGCTGGCCGATCTGGTCAAGGCCCTGACCGAGGGGCTGGTTTACGATGGGCGATATTCCGTCTACCGCCGCCGCCGCCATGGACGACCGGCCACGGGCCTGTCCGGCCATCGGTTTGTGGGCTGCCTCCAGAACCACGACCAGGTGGGCAATCGCGCCCTCGGCGAGCGGACGAGCCAACTGCTTTCAACGTCCGAACTCAAGATCGGAGCGGCCCTGGTCCTGACGTCCCCTTTCGTGCCGCTGCTGTTTCAGGGGGAGGAGTGGGGCGCGGCAACCCCCTTTCTTTATTTTACCGATCATCCGGACCCTGAACTGGGCAAAGCGGTGCAGAAAGGCCGGCGGAAGGAGTTTGCCGCCTTCGGGTGGGATCCGAATGAGATCCCCGATCCGCAGGACGAGGCCACCTTCGCCCGTTCGAGGCTCGACTGGGCGGAACAGGCCTGGAAGCCCCACGACGAAATCCTCGCCTGGCACCGGTCTCTCATCCGGATACGGCGTCGGTTCGCTGCATTGACCGACTGCCGGATGGAGCAGACCTCCGCCTGCTTCGACGAGGCGGAACGATGGCTCATCCTGAAACGGGGTACAGTTCGCGTCGTCTGCAATTTCGCGGACGTTGATCGTTCCATTCCGATGCCCGGGATCGAAGCCATGGGGATCGTTGCCGCCTCCGAAAAGGGGACCACGGTAGACGACAACGCGATTTCCCTTCCGCCCAAAACCGTCGCCATTCTGGAGGGTTGAAAGTCCGACCAGCCATATGCGATGCGGTTCCCATTCGTTCACCGCATCCTACAAACTACGGATCGGCCCATTCGATGCGGTTCCCATTCGTTCACCGCATCAACACCACTCTTGCGAACAACACTTGCCGAAAGGATTCCACCATGTCCAAGACTGCTCTGATCACAGGGGCCACCGCGGGTTTCGGCGCTGCCTGCGCGCGGCACTTCGCCGCGAGGGATTGGCGCCTGGTCCTGGCCGGGCGCCGCACCGAACGGCTCCAGGCGATGCGCGGGGAGCTCGGCGAGGCGGTGACCGATATCATCACTCTCGACGTGCGGGACCGCGACGAGGTCTTCTCCGCCCTTCAGGATCTGCCCGAAATCGATCTGCTGCTCAACAACGCCGGTCTGGCGCTGGGGCTGGAGCCAGCCTGGGAGGTCGACCCGGACGACTGGGAGACGATGGTCGACACCAACGTCAAGGGGGTGATGTACTGCACCCGCGCCGTCCTGCCGGGGATGGTGGAGCGCAACCGCGGGCACGTGATCAACATCGGCTCCACGGCCGGAAGCTGGCCCTACCCGGGAGGCAACGTCTACGGAGCCACCAAGGCCTTCGTCCAGCAGTTCTCCCGCAACCTGCGCGCCGACCTGCTCGGAACCCGGGTGCGGGTCACCAGCATCGAGCCCGGGATGGCCGAGAGCGAATTTTCCAATGTCCGGTTCAAGGGTGATACAGGGAAGGCCGGGGCCGTTTATGAGGGGACGGAACCGCTGCGTCCCGAGGATGTCGCCGA
>JAWOCM010000044.1:0-5955 GCA_046483795.1 Desulfuromonadales bacterium
GAGGCCATGGAGAGGGCGCACTCGGCGCTGACCGCACCATGCCGGTTCAGGGTGACTTCCGCCACTCCGAGCCAGTTCTGCTTGGCACGGTTCGAGTAGGTCACGGCTGCCCGGTCGAACACTTCCGAGGCGCCGGCGACGTCGGTCAGCATTTCGGCGATAAGCCCCCCGGTACAGGACTCAGCGACGGACAACGTTGCATCGGCACTGGAGAGCAGGCTGACGACCGTATCCGCCAGAGAATTGCTTCCGATGGCCACCAGGTATTCTCCCAGGGCCCTGCGGATCTCCAGTTCCGCCCGGTCCAAAAGGTCCTCGGCGTCCTCGCCCCGGGCGCGCAGCTTGACCAGCACCAGGGGAAAATCGAGACCGTAAGCCAGCTCGACGCCTTCCGGAAGGCGGGCGCCGTCGAGCATCTCTCCGACCCGGGCCTCGGGAAGACCGAACACCTTGAAGATTTTCTCCCGTCGGGGCGACAGGCGGCCGGCCCGCTGCTGAAGGCGGGGGATGATCGTCTCGCTCAGCATGCGATTCATCTCGGCCGGAACACCGGGGAGGAAAAAGAAGTCGGTCTCCCGGTGGCCTAGATGGAAACCCGGAGCGCTCCCCTCGGGATTGCGAAGGACCGCCGCTTTTTGAGGCAGCAGCGCCTGTTTCTCGTTAATCCGATTCATGGCCCTTCCGCGCTGGCGGAAGAAGTCGCGAATCTGCTGTAGCGCCTCGTCGTTGAGCGTGAGCTGACGGCCGAAGGCGTGGCCCGCGGCACGGGCTGTCAGGTCGTCCCTGGTGGGACCGAGCCCCCCGGTGACGATGACCGCATCGCGTCGACCGGCCCGGCTGTGCAGCGCTTCGGCGATGTCGGACTCGACATCGGCCACCACCAGGGCATCGTTGATCCCGATCCCCCGATCGGCGAGAGAGCGGGCGATATCGGCGGTGTTGGTGTCGCTCATCTCCCCGCTCAGAAGTTCCGTGCCGACGGCAATGACGCTGACGGTGATGCTCATGAGCCCGCCCCCAGCAGAGATTCGACCACGGGCAGGCAGAAGTACAGGGCGACGGCGCCGTAGAGGCCGGCCACCACGTCATCCATGACCACCCCGATGCCGTTTTTGACCCGTCGGTCGAACCAGCGTGCCGGCGGGATTTTGCTGATGTCGAACAAGCGGAAGAAGAAAAAGCCGAGCAGAGCCGTGGTCCAGGAGAAGGGGAGGAAGGCCACCGTCACCAGGTAGCCGACCAGTTCGTCGATCACGATGCGTCCGTCGTCGACGACGCCGTAGATCTTTCCCGCCTCGGAGGCCACCCAGAAAGAGAGAACCAGAAGGACGAGCCAGACGATAACGTAAGGCAGAGGAGAGAGTTTCGCCATCAGGAAGAAGACGGGTATCCCAGCCAGAGTTCCAACGGTGCCGGAAGCGAAGGGGGCGTTGCCCAGTCCGCAATTGGTGGCGAGAAAGAGAATAAAACGGTGCATCGGTCAGTCGTCCTCCGGGATGTCGATATCGTGCGCTGCCTGCTCCACCAACCGGTAGACTTCGGGCAGCGGGCGATTGTTCTGCCGGGCCAGTTGCAGGCAGCTGTCATGTTCGGGAGTGATGCGCAGCAGTTCCTCCCCCTCGTAAACCAGTTTGACCCGCGCCTCGCCGAGCGCAGTGGAAACGGCAACGCCGCGGCGGCGAAGTTTGTAGCGCTCGCACGGATAGCTTCGCACGCCGATAGCGGTGCTCTCGCGCATGATAAGCCGGGCCAGTTCGGCGGAACGTTCCGGCGGGGCGACGACCGTCAGCCGCAGACCCGGCCGGTTCTTTTTCATCTGCAGAGGGCTGAAGCCCGCATCGAGGGCGCCCTGATCCAGAAGCTGTTCGAGCAGGGCGCCGAGCCACTCGGGATTGGCGTCGTCCAGATGGGTTTCGAGGACCCTGACCGTATCGGTCTGCAGTATCCCCTCCTGGGCACCTTCGCCGAGGATGCCGCGGAGCAGGTTCGGGCGGTCCTCCAGCTTGCGGCTCCCCACTCCGTAACCGGTCCGGTTGATGGTCATGGCCGGCAATGGTCCGAAATCGGCGATTTCTGCAGCGATGGCGGCTCCGGTCGGGGTCACCAGCTCCCTGTCGCAGGCTCCGTCGACCACGGGACAGCCTTCCAGAATGGCTGCCGTCGCAGGTGCGGGAAGCGGAAAACGTCCGTGGGCCGTCTCCACCATACCCCGTGCGAGGGGCAGCGCGGAGCAGACGATCCTGTCCATGCCGAGGGCGTTCAGCCCGGCGGCGGCGCCAACAATGTCGACGATCGAATCGACAGCCCCGACCTCGTGGAAGTGCACCTCCTCAAGAGGCATGGCGTGCACCCGGGCTTCGGCCACGCCGATCCTCCGGAAGATCGCCCGCGACAAGGCCTTGACCGGCGGTTTCAAAGCGCTTTTTTGGAGCATGGCGTCGATGTCGGCCCAGGTCCGGTGATGGTGCTGTTCTGCGCAGGCCACGAGACATCTCGTGCCCTCGATGCCGTTGCGGCTCTCCTTCCGGCTGGAGAGTTTGTAGTAGGTCACGGGCAGTTTTTCCAGTTCGCTTTCGAGCGTCTCCAGAGGGACTCCCAGATCGAGCAGGAGCCCAAGAATCATGTCGCCCGAAATTCCGGAGAAGGTGTCGAGATAGAGCACGTTCATTCGTCGCCCCCGGCGGTTCTGTTGATCCGGGTGGCGGCGAAAGCGGCTCCGAAGCCGTTGTCGATATTGACCACCGTAACCCCGCTGGCGCAGGAATTGAGCATCCCCAGCAACGCCGCGACGCCTTCGAAGGCGGCCCCGTAGCCGACCGAGGTCGGTACGGCGATGACCGGGACCGACACCAGGCCGCCGACCACTGAGGGCAGGGCTCCTTCCATGCCGGCAACGACGATGATGACCGCCGCCTGGCGCAGGACCTCTCCCCGGGAGAGGAGCCGGTGGATGCCGGCGACGCCCACGTCCACCAGCTCTTCCACCTCGTTTCCGAGCATATCGGCCGTCACTGCCGCTTCCCGGGCCACCGGCAGATCGGAGGTTCCGGCGCAGATGATCAGGATTTTGCCGCGTCCCCTGATTTTCACCGGATTCTGACGCAGGGTGAAGGTGCGCGATTCGATGTCGTATTCTCCGGAAGGCAGATGCTGCAGCAGCACTTCGGACTTTTCGGCGGCCAGGCGGGTGATGAGGATGTCGCCGCCGCGTTCGGCCATGTGGTTGGCGATGGTGACGATCTGTCCGGCGCTCTTGCCCTCGCCGAAGACGATCTCGGGGACTCCCTGTCTCAGATGCCGGTGGTGGTCTATGCAGGCCACGCCGACATCTTCGTAAGGCAGCGTGGCCATGCGCTCGTAGGCGTGCTCGACGGAAAGGTCGCCGTCGCGCAGGGCCACGAGTATTCTTTTTATTTCATTGGGATCCATCTCGCACCCGGCAATGGAATGGAGTATAAAAGGATAAGGATAGCAACTCAAAAGAGATTTGCAAAGGGAAGTGTGTCTTCAGGTGGCGCGGCCCAGAACGCTGTCAGCCCACCGGATATGATCAATGGTGCGCCAGTCGAAACCGAGCAGCCCGGCGCCTGCGGCGTCGACCGCCACCGGGTCGAAACCGGCGACGATTTTCTTCACCGGCGGATCGCAGACCGGTCCGCCCAGGTGGTGCTCCGCCATGCCGATCGAACCGTCGAGAAGGGCCAGGTCCGGTCGGCGGTATCGGTTGAGCTCGAAAATAGCCTCGTGCATGCGGGCGTGGAAGGCGGACTTTTTCCAGTGGCCTCCCTGCTGATAATAGGCCGGAGGCGCGCAGCCGATCATGTTTTTCATCGACAGGGTGACGTCGGAGAGCGAATGGGCCTTGAGCACTGCCGCCGAAATCACAAATCCCTCCATGACGAGTTTCGGCATCATGAAGGTCGGAAAAACATCGCACTCAGTGTTTTTCAACTCCGTCAGCGGCGCGTGATTGAGGTCGACCAGCTCCACGCCATGGCGTCGGGCCATCTCTTCGTAGCCGTGGACCCGGAATATCTCGTCCGTTTCCAGACGGCGCTCGCCGGTCCCCTCTGCGATGACGATCTCGGCGTCGCTGCAGCTGCGAATAAAACCGAGCAGGGCTTCTGCAGCTTCCACCGGCAGGGTGATCGGCGGCGGCGAGGCATTGACCAGGTTCGGCTTGATGATGAGGCGCTTCTGACGGCCCAGAATGTCTTCGGCGCCGGCCGCGGCCAGAGCACGGGGGATGCTCTCGGTATAGGATGAAAAGTTTTCGATATGACAGGTGGATGACATGCCGACAGTGTTGCTTAAAATGCCTTGAATTTCAAGAGCGTTCCGCTCCTTTTCCCGCGGACTGGAATCTGGAAAGGGACGGTTTTGTCCTCCCGGCCTGGCTAGCCGTTTATCCGCAGTACCGCCTTGATCGTTTCGCCGCGCCTGATGTCGTCCATCGCCCTGTTGATCTCGTGAAAGTCGTAGAATCTCACCAGCCGGTCGAAGGGAAACTCTCCGGCGCGGTACAGCTCGATCAAGCGGGGGATGAATCGCTGCGGCACAGCATCGCCCTGGATGATGGCGAGGGCCCTGCGTCCCTGGGACAGGGAATTTATGCCGCCTGCTCCCGTCAAAAGCGCTACGGTTCCTCCCGGATTCAGCGCTTCGATGGCGATACGTTGCATTCCGGGATCACCCGTGCTTTCGACCACGTAATCAACGCCGCCGCCTGTGATCTCGAAGAGGCGGGCGGAGGGATCCTCATATTTGTTTTCGATGGTGTGGCCGGCGCCCAGCTCCCGGGCTATCTCGAGGCGTCCGGGGATGAGGTCGACGCCGATAATCGGGTCGGCCCCGACGATACGCGCCGCCATGACCGCCGCCAGGCCGACTGTCCCGGTGCCGAAGATGGCGATGCTCGCCCCTTCCGGGACCGCCAGGGAATTCAAAACCGTACCGGCACCGGTCTGCAGGCCGCAGCCGAGCGGAGCCAGCAATTCAAGCGGAAGGTCCTTGTCGACCGTGACGAGATTGCGTTCAGTGGCCAGGGCGTGGGTCGCGAAAGAGGACTGGCCGAAGAAATTCCCTTTTACACCTCTGCGACACAGGGCATTGCTGCCGTCCAGGCGCGCGAAACCGAAATTCGCTTCGTCGAAGCGCTCGCACGCCATGGGACGTTGGTCAAGGCAGGCGGGGCATTCACCGCAGGACTGGTAGGAGAGAACCGCATGATCGCCGACACTGACATCCTTCACCTGCCGGCCGACCTGTTCCACCACTCCCGAGCCCTCGTGGCCCAACACCAGCCCTTTGTTGCTGACGATGGCGTGGTCGCAAAAGTCGACGTCGGTTCTGCAGATTCCTGAGGCGAGGATCCGCACCAGAATTTCATCGTCTCTCGGTCCCTCCATCTCGAGGGATTCAATCTGCAAAGGGCCACCCCTCTCACGAAGAACAGCCGCCTTGATTGCCGGCATCCCGGCCTCCTCAAAGGGCTCTCAACAGGACGTCCCCCACCCTCCGGCGAGCAAAGCCAACCGGAGGATGAAGGACGGTTTTCACCAAACGGCTACAGACAGCGCATGAAGGCGGTCAGGGCGTCCTTTTCCTCTTTGTTCAGATCTACGCCGGTGACCAGGTTGAAGAACTCTACCGTATCCTCGAGCGTGAGCAGGCGCCCGTCGTGCAGATAGGGAGGCGAATCCTTGATTCCCCGCAGGGTGAAGGTCTTGATCGGGCCCACTGAGGTGATCCATTTGCCGTTGCTCATGCGGGGTTCGAAGAAGCGGGCGCTCTTCAGGTCGTGCATCTTGTCGTCCATGTAGAACGGCGCCGGATGACACTCCCCGCACTTGCCCTTGCCGAAGAATACCTCCTGGCCTTTGAGTTCTTTCTCCGTCGCCTTGTCCGGATCGAGTTTGCCGAAGGAGTTGAGCTTCGGTGCAGGCGGGAAATCGA
>JAWOCM010000073.1:0-47500 GCA_046483795.1 Desulfuromonadales bacterium
TGGAGGTGGACTGAGCCGTTAGGACTCAGAGCGGAGGTTGTTGTTATGGGTATTCGTCCATGGTTCGTCTTGATATGCGCTTTTTTCATTTCTCTTCCCCTGCTCCTTTCATGCGACAGGGAGGAGGACGATACCGATTCGTTCCGGGAAACCGATCTGGTCCATCCCCTCGGAAAGCACCTGGATGAAACGTTCACTGGGGATCTGCCGGAAATAATCGAGCGGAAGCACTTGCGGGTTCTCACGAATTTCAATCGCACGAATTTTTTCCTGCACAACGGTCAACTCTACGGGTTCGAGTACTCGCTGATGAAGGAGTACGAAAAGTTTCTCAATTCATCCATCGGCCGCCGCGAGCTTGGACTGACGGTCGAGTTCGTCCCGGTCGAGCGGGATCGCCTGATTCCCGATCTGCTTGAGGGTCGCGGAGATATTGCGGCGGCCGGGCTGACCATTACCCCCCAGAGGGAAAAACGTGTGGACTTTACCCGGCCCTACCTTCGCGGAATCGACGAAGTGGTGGTGACCCACCGCAAGGTCAAGGGGATCGAATCGGTGGAGGATCTCTCGGGACGGGAGGTTTTCGTTCGCAGCAGCAGCAGTTACCGGGAGAGCCTTGCCGGTCTCAACAGGGAATTCAAAAAGCGTGGGCTCGATCCCGTGGAGATCGTCAAGGCCGGAGAAACCCTCGAGACCGAAGATATACTGGAGCTGGTCAACAGCGGCGCGGTGGAGATCACCACAGCAGACAGCCACCTGGCAGATATCTGGTCGAAGGTGTTCGACGACATCAGGGTGCATCCGGACGTTGCGGTTCGGACAGGCGGGGAGATCGCCTGGATGGTCAGGGAAGACAATCCCGAACTCAAGGCCAGCCTGAACCGCTTTCTCAAGAACTACACGCAGGGCTCCCTGATGGGAAATATATATTTCAACCGCTATTTCCAGGGAACGCAATGGATTACAAATCCCTTGTCCGCCCTTCAGGACGATGCCCCCTATATTGATCTTTTCAAGAAATACGGCAAAGAATACGGTTTCGACTGGAGGCTTCTCCTGGCCCTGGGATACCAGGAGTCAGGACTTATCCACCAGCGAACGAGCCATGCCGGCGCGGTGGGCATCATGCAGATACGTCCCTCAACGGCAAGAGACCCGAATGTGGGCATTGACGATGTCTCCTCCCTGGAGAAAAACATACACGCAGGGGTGAAATATCTGGCGTTTCTCAGAGACAGGTACTTCGACTCTCCAGGCATCCAGAAGCGACAACAGGTTCGATTCTCCCTCGCAGCTTACAATACTGGGCCAAGGAGGATTATGGAGGCGCGGCAAAAGGCCGAAAAGATGGGGCGGGATCCCGATAAATGGTTCCGGAACGTGGAGATTGCGGTTCTGGGGCTTGTCGGTCAGGAGCCTGTCAGATACGTGAGCAACATAAACAAGTATTACATTATATTCAGTCGGGCCGCGGGGAACATCGGCGAGCGGGGGCGGGCGAAGAAAGAGCTTTGATCCGAAAAAGGGTCAGCCGGAGATCGGCTGACCCTTTGCTTTTTCAAATGGCGCGCGATGCAGGATTCGAACCTGCGACCTCTGGCTCCGGAGGCCAGCGCTCTATCCAACTGAGCTAATCGCGCGTGAATTGCATTTTATAACTTATCACGCAGCCGATTGCAACGGCAAACTTCGCGGTCGACGAACGGGTCGGATGGTTTCAGCTCCGGCCCGTTTTCTGTTGGGGTGCATCGGCATCGAAGGCCCGGGTCGCAAGGACCGTCGCGAAAAGAATCAGCATGAAGATGAATTCGAACAGGAAAGTGACGGCGTGAACCGTCGTGGCGGGGTGAATGTAGAGGAGCCTCTCCAGAAGCAGACCTGCGAGGATGAGCACGGAAACGCCCAGGACCACGGGGCGCTTCTCCTTGGCCCGGGTCGAGAGGAAGGTGAGGAAGGGAACGAGGAAGAGGAAGATCAGGTGAATGACGGCGATCTCCCGCAGCGGGAAGCGGCTGATGCGCTCCACCACGAATCCGACTTCCTCCGGGAGATTGCCGTACCAGATAAGCAGGAACTGGGCGAAAAAGAGCCCCGCCCAGAGGACGCTGAAGCCGAACATCAGGGTGGCCAGATCCCGGGAATGCGTCTCCACGAGGGAATCGTCCCCCCGGTGGGTTTTCCGGAGGAGCAGGAAGAAGCAGATCCCGCCCAGGGCGAAACCGGCATAGGTCGCCTCCACAAAATAGAAGGCGCCCAGGATGGTGCTGTACCACGGATAGGAAAGAGCCATGACCCAGTCGAAGGCGACCAGGGTCTGGGACAGGACGAAGGCGAAAAGGTAGAGGACGGCGAAGAGCTTTTTTCGCGGCCCTTCGGCCAGCGATTCCCGCGCCAGCAGATGAGCCAGCCCCGCCGCGATGAACAGCGCAACCAGGTTGCGGATCATGAAAAAGGAGGGATCGAGCCAGGGATTCGGCTCTCCCGCCCAGGGCAGGCTGTCCAGATGCGGGATCAGCAGCAGAAAGAGCAGGGCGTGAAAAAACAGCAGGGGATGAGCGGCCAGAAGTTCGCGTTTGACCGAGGCGGGCCAGCGGGCGTTGGTCAACTCGCCGACCGCGACCGCCGCCACCGCGCCCTGCAGCAGCGTGGCCCAGAAAACAAGGTTCAGCAGCAAACCGCCGCCTCCGGCTGCGAAGGGGCTGGTTTCCACCAGCGCAATGAGCACGCCGATACCCAGCGCCATGGCCCAGAGAACCCATGTCTTTGGCCGCCGGGACATCATTGCGTCTCCTCCTTTTCCACTATGATGACGAAGAGATCGCTGAAAACTTCTCCTTCGGCCATCCCTTTGCGGCTCGGCAGCCGGCTCAGCAGAAGAAAGCCGGCAAAGGCGGCCATCGATCCGAAGAGAATCGTCAAGAGATAGGCGATAATCAGGAACGGCGGAATGGAGACGATCGGCTTGCCGCCGGTGATCATCGGCCAGCTGAATACCGTGAAAACCGGAAGGGCGAATCCGCCCAGAAAACCGGAAAGTCCACCGCCCAGGGCGAATACCCGCAGCAGGCCCGGCCTGCCTCCCAGCATCTCCTCGGTTTCGGGCACGTGACAGGGGGTATGGATACGAATCCGTTCCCGCGGCACCCCTTCCTTTTTCAGGCTTTCAATCCGCCCGAGAAATTCCTTTCGCGTCTTGTATTCGAATCGTCGGCTCATTGCAGATGCTCCTTGATTTCGCTGATGGCGAGCACCGGTATGGTGCGGACGAAGATCAAAAAGAGGAGGAAGAACAGGCCGAAGGACGCCATGGTGATCCCGATCTCGACATAGGACGGGGTGTAAGTCCCCCAGGCGTAGGGGTTGAAATCCCGGGCGAGGGACGCGACGATGATGACGAAGCGCTCCACCCACATCCCGATGTTCACCAGTATGGCCATCACGAAAAGCCAGGTCAGGTTGCGGCGGCACCTGCGGAAGAAGAGGGAGAGGGGAATCAGGGCATTGCACAGGATCATGATCCAGAACATCTCCTTGTAGTGTCCCGTCGCCCGGTAGAGGAACTGGTCGATTTCAAAGAGGTGTCCGCTGTAAAAAGCCAGGCCGAACTCGACGATGTAGGTGAAGGAGATGGTCAGGGAGGTGAAAAGCAGGATCTTGGCGATCGCCTCGAAATGGTCGCGGGTGATGTAATTCTGCAGGCCGAAGAAATGGCGCATCGGGATCATCAGGGTGATGACCATGGCCGTTCCGGAAAAGATCGCTCCGGCTACGAAATAGGGGGCGAAAATAGTGGTGTGCCATCCCGGGATGATGCTTATCGCGAAGTCCCACGAGACGATGGAATGGACCGACGCGACCAGGGGGGTGGCGAAAGCGGCGAGGAACAGGTAGAGCTTGGTGTAGTGGCGCCACTGGCGCTGGCTGCCGGTCCAGCCGAGGGAAAGCGCTCCGTAGACCTTCCCGCCCCATCCGCCCAGACGCCTCCGGCCGATCGCCAGGTCGGGGAGCATTCCGACGTAGAAGAAGATCAGGCTGACGATCATGTAGGTCGTGACGGCAAAGACATCCCAGACCAGCGGAGACTGGAAATTGGGCCAGATGGTGCGCTGCGACGGGTAGGGGAGCAGGTAGTAGAAGACCCAGACCCGTCCGAGGTGGATCAGGGGAAAGAGCCCCGCCACGGTCAGGGCGATGACGGTCATGGCTTCGGCGGCTCGGTTGAAGCTCGTGCGGAAGCGGGCCCGAAAGAGGTAGAGCACGGCCGAGATGAGGGTGCCCGAATGGGCGATGCCGACCCAGAAGACGAAATTGGCGATGTAGACGCCCCAGCCCACCGGATGGGAGATGCCTGCCACGCCAAGGCCAATCACGCTCTGGTAGCCCCACAGCCCGAGGCCTGCCAGGGACAGAAGGGCGCAGAAGGCCACGGCCGTCAGGTACTTCGGGCCCGGCCGGCCAAGGGCGGCCAGAACATCCCGTTCCACTTGCTCGGCGGGGTTGATTTCGACGCTTTCGTCACTCACTCCTCACTCCTCACCGGTTTCTTCAGATAATAGATGGCGGTGTCCGTTCCCAGTTCCTCGAAGATGCGGTGGTGGCTGCCGGAACCCACGATTTTCGAAACCTCGTGGGTTTCGTCGGCCAGGTTGCCGAAGCGGATCGCCCCGGCCGGACAGCTCTGTGCACAGGCGGGCATTACCTCTCCGTCCTCGATCCGGCGCCCCTCGTCCCGGGCCTTGTCGCGGGCGGTGCGGATGCGCTGGATGCAGAAGGTGCATTTCTCCATGATGCCGCGGCTGCGGGCGCTCAGGTCGGGGTTGAGCATCCTGTCGAGGGGCTCCGGCCGCTCATGCTCCCACCAGTTGAAGCGGCGCACCTTGTAGGGACAGTTGTTGGCGCAGTAGCGGGTGCCGACGCACCGCTGGTAGACCTGGACGTTCAGTCCTTCGGGGTTGTGGTAGGCGGCATAGACGGGACAGACCGGTTCGCAGGGCGCGTTGTGGCAGTGCTGGCAGAGCATGGGGGAGAACTCCACCCGTCCCTCTTCATCGTAGAAGGGTTCGATCCGCAGCCAGGACATCTCCCGTCCCTTCAGATGGTCTTCGGGGCCGGTCACCGGAACGTTGTTCTCGATATAGCAGGCCGCTGTGCAGGCACCGCAGCCGACGCAGCGGTCGAGGTCGATGACCATCCCCCAGCTGTAGCCGGGGTGATCGTGCTCGGGGTAGAGGCTGAAGCGGTGATGTTTCTTCTCCTTGCGGCGCACGGGGTCGGGAATAATACCCCGGCCGTGCTGGGAGAAAGACCCGGAAAGGATCGGCAGCCTGGCGGCGCCCGGCGCTTTTTCGACTTGCACCTCCCCCGCAATGACGATCACTTCCCCGCTCTGGCCCTCCACCGCCAGGGGCAGGGTCTCGGAAAGCCCCCACTGCAGGCCGAGAACACCTTCAGCCAGGCCCGGCTGGAGTTTGACAGGCAGCGTGGAGGACCAGTCCCCCACGGAGAGGCGGACCCGGTCGCGGTCGGCGAGATTCAAGCGGGCGGCGTCCTGCTTAGAGATCGAAACCCAGCTGCCGTAGGAGATGGTGGTCAGGGGGTCCGGGACCTCCGAGAGCAGGGGGATGACCCGGCTGCGCCCGTCATAGGTGCGGATCGACGGGGAGATGACCAGAACGGGTTCATCCGGAGCCGTGGCCGGGCGCCATTGTTGGATGAAAGCCAGGGCATTCTCGCCATTCAGGCTGATATCCGGGGCGGGAGACGGGAACGTCAGATAGCCGTTGCCGGAGAAGTCGTTCAATTCCTTCTCGCTGAACTGCTCCCGCCAGCGGCCGAAAAGGTATTCGCGGTAGTCGGTCGAGACCGACGATCCCGACGCTTCGTTGCCCAACCGGAGCAATATCTCGCCTTCGCTGAGGGTGTCGTGCAGCGGCGGGGCGGCAGGCTGGATCAGGGTGTGGACTCCCCGCTGCGGCCGGGTATCTCCCCACGATTCGATGGAGTGGGACAGGGGCAGGATCAGGTCGCACTCCTTTCCCGTTTCGTCGAGGAAGTCGGTCAGGGCCACCTTGAACCCGGCCCGGCCCATGGCCTCTGCAAACCCGAGAGAGGGCGGCAGATGGTAGACCGGGTCGGTGCGGGACATGAAAAGGACACCGATCTCTTCGGCGTTCAGGCGGTCGGTCAGGCGCTGCATATGGTTGAGAGTTCCGACGCGGCTGAAGTCGAAGGCTCCGGAAAAGTCGACGGTGCCGCCGATCTGGTCGGTGCCCCATTGCAGCAGGCCGGTCAGGACGGCTGCGGCGAGCCCGTCTTCACTTCCGGTACCGGTCCCCCCGGTCAGGACCAGAGGCGAGCGGGCGGAGGCCAGCGCATCGGCTATCTTCTCGAGGCGGCCAGCCGGGAGGCCGGTCCGCTCGGAGACCTTCGCAACAGTGAGAGAGGGGAGGCCCGAGATGAGCCCTTCGGGCAGCCTGCGTGGAAGGCGTTCATTTCGGGCCAGGCGCTGCAGAAGCCAGGCAAGCAGAACCGGTTCGCTTGCCGGCCGGATGGAAAGGCGAAGATCGGCGTTGGCCCCTGTCAGCGAACAGTGCGGCTCCAGGTGGATCCATCGCTGTCCCTCTTCTTTGGCCCGGTCGGCAAAGCGACGGGTGAAGCCGACCGGATTGAGAAAGGTCTCCAGCAGGTCGGCGCCGAGGCTCAGAACCAGATCGGCCCGCTCGATGCGGTAGTCGGGAATCTCCCCGCGCCCGAAGAGAAGATGGTTGGCCCGGCGCAGGGCCCCGTGGGAGAAGATTTCGAACTCGGGAAGCCGCTCGATCCCGAGCCGGCTGCAGCTGCTGTCGATCAGGCCGGCCAGCGAGCCGGTCGTTCGCCCTGACAGCCAGACATCGTCACGACCGTTCTCTCGGCTTTTCCCCAGCTCGTCGACGATCCGGCTGAATGCGGCCTCCCATGTAACAGGGCGGAACGTCCCGTCAGCGGTCCTCTCCATGGGCTGCTTGAGGCGTTCGGGGTGGTAGCGGCGCCAGAGCGAAGCCTGTCCTCTCATGCAGAGTCCGCCGGTGCTCACCGGATGCCCGGGGATCCCTTCCAGCTTGACCGGATTGCCCTCCCGCACGCGGATCCGGATGCCGCATCGGGCGCTGCATTCGGAGCAGGTCGAGACGATCCAGCGGGCCTCGCCCGGGGTGACGCCATCGTCCGGAGGGACCAGGGTGGAGATCAACTTGTTCTGCCCCTCCTCACCGGTACAGGATTGCAGCAGTGCGGCGCCTGAGAAAAGACCGAGCGTCTGAATGAAAGTGCGGCGATCCATAAAATCCTCGATCCTTTTACATGTGACAAATGGCGCAGTCGGTAGGGGCCTGGCGTCCCCAGTGGCAGGTTATGCACCAGCCCATCTCCAGAGAGCGTACACGGCGGACCTTTTCCATCTCCTGGACCCGGCCGTGGCACAGCGAGCAGTCGAGGCCTGCCTCGATGTGCCGTTTGTGGCTGAAGTAGATGAAATCGGGCAGGGTGTGCACCCGGTTCCAGGCCACCGGTTCCTCCTCGTCGACATGGCGGGCGAGTTTCCGGATTTCCTGTCGCTCGGTCGCCACGCTGCGGTGGCAGCTCATGCACTTCTCCAGAGAGGGGGCTCCCGCCCGAGGCGAGCTCTCGACCCAGATATGGCAGGAGGCGCAGGCCAGTTCCATCTGTCCCGCATGCACTGTGTGCGGAAAGGCAATCGGCTGTTCGGGGGTGCTCCAATGGCGATGCCAGTAGTAGCCGTAGCCCAATGCGGCAACTATGAAAAAGCCGAAGTAGCCCAGAATTGTCGCGCGAACGAGGAGTTTCACCATGGTCAGCTAAGACTCCAGTTTGTTCATCAGGAAAGTGATCACCGCCTCGATGTCCCGATCGCTCAGTTCCAGCGCGGGCATGGAGGGATAATCGGGGTTTATCTTCTCCGGATTGCGAATGAAATCCTTCAGGGCTTCTTCGTCCTCGCGGTACTTGGGCAGGACCTCGTTCAGCGGCGGTCCCACCAGACGGCGATCGAAATCGTGACAGGATGTACAGCGGCTGTCGAAGACCTCTTTTCCTTTTTGAACCGTCGGCTGTGACGCCTCGGTGGTCTGTTCTTCCACCTGGCTCGTTTTCTGCTGCACAGGCAGGGCCTCGTCGGCCAGAGTCTGTTCGCGCACGGTGTGGCCCATCAGAACCAGGAACAGCAGCGTACCGAGTGCGCCGCTCATCAGCAGCTTGCCCGGTTTTCGGGACCTCTCTTCGCCTGTTTTGACCAGAGACAGGGCAAGCAAGGCGGGCAGGGCGAGCGCCGCCAGCGTCACGGCGAAGAGGGGGACCGAGAGAGCGAAGCGCGGGAGATTGATCAGATCGAAGAGGATGAGCGGGGGAAGCAGTATCATCACCGTCAGGCCCAGGAACGTTCCCCACTTCCGGACCGCGGTCAGGTAATCTGTATCCTCTCCATCTCTATTCAGGGACAGGCCGGCAAAGAGGCGCATGCCTATACCGGTGATGCCCAGTCCGAGAAAGAGGAATTCGAGAAAATTGGCGACTCCGGTCCATGACAATGCGAGCTGCGGTTTCCCGGAGAGATGAGGCCAGGTGTGGGGCATCTGCAGCAACGCTCCGCCACTGCAGAGGACAAAGTAGACGCCAAGAACCAGAAGCAGGCCGGCTGTGCCCCAGACGAGGGTTCCCGCAGAGGGGCTTTTCTCCCGGAGCAAGCGGTGGCGGTAGTAGTAGATCAGGGCCAGGCCGAAGAAAAGCACTCCCACCAGACCGCCCCAGACCGGGAGGGAGAAGATTTCAGGGGAGTAGATGAACTCGGCGCCGGCAAGTGCGATAAGAAGGCTCAGGCAAAGGGTGATGGTGACGCTTTTTTTCAGCGTCACCATCTCTGCCAGTTTCCCTGCCAGGCGAAGATAGGATGGCACCCGGTCCTGGCGGCCGAAAAAGGCGAAGACCAGCGATACGAGGGTGCCGCCTGCCAGGGCCGAGGCGAAAGCCAGATGCACTGTCAGGACGAGGAGGAATATCCCCTTGAGGAGCAACAGGTTTTCGGGAGTCTCCATGAGCATGCCAAATATCCGTTGCAGGATCTGGCTGCCGCCTGTTCGGAAGCCGATCGGGATCGGAAAAAGCAGCCTTCAACGGCAGCCGGAACCGGACAGAGGGCCTTTATCCCGGCTACGGAAGGCTGGCTTGTCGTGGGTAAATACTAACAGTGTCCCGGCCATTCGCAACTGACCGGATGGTCTGGACGGCGCCGTTTCCTATTCCTCTTCCTGGTAGGTTTTGCGAATGAGCATGGCCAGGATTCCGGCAAGGAGCAGCAGGGCGACGACAACGCCGCCGGCTGATTTGCGTTTAAACAGCTGATGCTCGATGGTCCCGATCTGCTTGTCGATCTCGTCGAGCCCCTGATGGATTTCTGATGTTTTTTCGCGCACGCGCTCGACATCGACGGTATGAAAAAGAGAGTGAAAGCGGTTGCGCAGCGAGAAAAGGGAGTCCTCCATGTCACCGGTGGCCAGGCCGGCTCTGTGCAGACGGGAGAGATCCCCTTCGAGGGACGAGATCCTCCGGTCCGTATCTACGACCGCCGACTTGATCTCCTTCGCCTGGCCGTACCCGTGGCAGCGCGAACAATCCTCCTCGTTGATCAGTTCGGGGGTGGCTTTTTGGACGTCGTGGGCGTTGTGACAGGTGACGCACTGAGGTCCCCCTTCGCCAAGGGCGCGGCCATGGGCGCTCTTCTCATAATCTTCGCTCACGCCGATGTGGCAGCGCCCGCAGAATCCGGGGATCTCCTCCTCCCCGGGAACTCCGATGAAGCCGCGTTCCGGGCTCATGGCCATTTCGTAGTCCTTCGGATCGCCGCCATGGCAGCCGTGGCAGGAGTTGTCGTTGGCCGCGTGGATGCTGCCTTGCCAAAGTTCCACGGGCTCGCCGAGGCTGCCCGGCTGCCCGCCGTGACATTCGATGCAGACCGTCTCCTGGGCGCTGGCGGCACCCGCGAAGACGAAAAGCAGGGCGATAACGAGAACAAGCCGCAGGGATATGTCGAAAATTTTTATCATGAGTAGTGCCCCCAGATCGAGATTGCAGTAAAAATCAGGATACCCAGGCAGTAACCGGTGACGAAGAGGGGCCTTTTGGCCGGTCGACGCTCAAGGCTGCGGTCGAGAAAGGGCAGCAGTGCCAGCAGAGTCATGAAGGCGCCCTGGACGGCCAGTCCTGCAAATTCGCTCGGGAAGATCTTCAGGGTCTGATAGGCCCACAGGAAGTACCACTCAGGCTTGATGTGGGGCGGAGTGCTGAAGGGATCGGCCGGTTCCAGCGCCTCGGGGGGCAGGAAAAGGGTCGGTGCGAAAAAGACGATCGCCGCCAGCGCCGCCAGAAAAAAGCAGATGACGGCCACATCCTTGACTGCGTAGTTGGGGAAGAAGGGGATGCCATCGGGATGGTTCTGGTGCCGGAACTCCTGGGGCGGCGGCTGAGGCTGATATTCCGGGCCGAAAGGGGGGCGCGAAATGCCGACGCGACGCACGCAGAACAGGTGAAAACCGACGAGGGGACCGAAGATCAGTGGCATGCCCATGACGTGCAGGGCGAAAAAGCGCCCCAGAGTGGCGTCGCCGACCATGGGGCCGCCCCGCAGGAACCGCACCAGTTCATCGCCGATCACGGGCACCGCTCCGGCGGCGTCGGTGGCGACAGTCGTTGCCCAGAACGACAGCTGGCTCCAGGGCAGCAGGTAGCCGGTAAGACAGAGTCCGAGAGAGAGGTTGAGTATCAGAAAACCCGAAAGCCAGGTCAGCTCCCGCGGTCTTTTGTAGCTGCCCATGAAAAGCACCGAAAGCATGTGAAGCAGCAGGGTGATGACGATCACGTTCGAACCGACGGCGTGCAGTTGCCGGATCAGCCACCCGAAGGGGACGTCGTTCATGATCTTCTGTACGCTTGCGAAGGCCTCCTGGGAGTTGGGAACGTAATAGATCAGCAGGAGGACGCCGGTAATAAACTGCAGGACGAAGAGCGTCAGCAGCACGGCGCCGAGGGTATACCAGACATTGATATTGCGCGGCAGAAGGTATTTGGTAAGATTCGCTTCGAGAATGGCCTGGATACCCAGACGCACATCGAGGTAATGATAGAGTTTCCTGAAAACAGTCATGTTGCCTCCTAGCCGACGATGATCTGATCGCCCTGGGAGGCGACAGGCAGGGTTTCCAGCGGTTCAGGCGGCGGTCCGCTTAAGACCTTGCCCTGGGCCGAGAAGCGGCCCGCGTGGCAGGGGCAAAGGAATTCCCCCTCATCGTCCTGCCACTGAACGATGCAGCCGAGGTGGGTACAGACAGCCGAGAAGGCGTTGAAGCGCCCCGATTCCGGTTGCAGGACAACGGCAGGGCGGCCTTGAAAGTTGAAGAAATGGGCTTTTCCGACGTTCACCCGGGATCTGTCGATGGTGACTTTCTCCTGTGAGCCGCCACCTTTACGGGGCGAGAGAAAGCGCCAGAGGGGCCACAAAGCGAGGGCAGCCAGGGCGGCACCGATTCCGGCCAACAGTACGGATAAGAAAAAACGCCTTCGCGGCGGCGTGTCCTGCTCCATGAATCCTCCTCCTGAAAAACGCCGGACCGATGAGCGAACATGTCCGGATCGCATATATTTATGGTAAGATGGCCAGCCAGCAGGCAAGCATCTTAAATTATAAAGGGTGGTTCTTTTCTTTCAACTGAACCGGTGACTTTCCCATGTCCGATCTGACAATTCTCTTCATTATCGATCCCCCGGAGCATCTCGACCCCCCGACCGATACTTCGCTGGTCCTCATGCAGGAAGCGCAGAGTCGCGGCCACCGTGTTGTTTTTGGCAGCCTCGACGGCCTCCATGTCGACAGGGGCAGGCCCCTCGCCCGCGGATGGATTGCATCCTTTGCCGGGGGACGGGACAATCTTTCAGCCGGCCCGTCCATGCTGCTCCATCTCGACGAGATCGACGCGGTTTTCATGCGCCAGGATCCTCCCGTCGATCTGAGCTACCTTCACGCCACCGAGATCCTCGATCTGCTGCCGCCCGGAATCCTGCAGGTCAATAACCCCGGTGCGCTGCGCCGCCACGGAGAGAAGATCATTCCCCTGCATTTTCCAGACCTGATGGCGGAGACGCTCGTCACTGCCTGCCCGGACCTGCTGGCCGTGCTTTTCGAGCGCCACGACCGGATCGTCCTCAAGATACTCGAGGATTGCAGCGGCCGCGGTGTGCAGGTGATCGACAGGGACGATCCGGAAAAAGAGGAGAAGCTCCGCCGGGCGACGGCAGACGGCGGGCGCTTTGTGCAGGGACAGGAGTTCCTTCCGCAGATCGAACAGGGAGATATCCGGGTGCTGATGCTCGATGGCGAATTGCTGGGCCGGGTTCGCCGGGTGCCGGCCGAGGGGAGTTTCCTCTCCAACGTCAACGCCGGCGGCCGATGCGAACCCTGCGAACTGGGAGAGAGGGAGCGAGCAATCTGCAAACGTCTGGGCCCATGGCTGAGAGAGGAAGGGATATACCTTGCCGGAGTCGACATTGTCGGCGGAAAGGTGCTCGAGGTAAATATCACCAGTCCTTCCTGTCTGCGGGAGATCAACGATATTTACGGAGAGCGCCTTGAAAAAGAGGTGATCGACTTCGTCGAGAGAAAAACCTCCCGGATGTAATTTATTCGACCTCGACCAGGACCGGAATGCGAAGTCGGGGTGTCGAAGAGCTGTCTGTTTCCAGGATCACCCAGCCGTTCAGACGTCCCTGTCCCTTTTCCGGCGTGACCTCGACCTGAAGGCTGGTCGAGCCGGAAGGCGGAAGGTCGGTTTTCTCCAACTGCGCCGTCATCTCTTCGAGGCTGACCCGGTTGATTTCGAGTTGAATCTTTTTTTCCCCCTCGTTGACCAGGGAAATTTCGCCCCGGGCCGTGTCTCCGGCGGCGACGGGACCAAGAGTGAGCCTTTTTGGCTGATAGGCGATTTCCTGATCAATGGTGCCCTTGATGATGAAGGTGGTGATCGCCTGCTGCGGATCGTCGGTATGGAGGTAGACCTTTTTCTTGATATCCCCGTCAAAGCGGGTCGAATCGAAGGTGACGCTGATCTCTCCCTTTTCTCCCGGCTCGAGTAGGCGGGAGGAAACCAGGGCAGCCGTGCATCCGCAAGACGTCCGGACCCTGCTGACCTTGAGCGGGGCATCCCCCGAGTTGGTGAACTCGAAAGTGTGGTGGACCTTTTCGCCGTGAAAAATTCGGCCGAAGTCGAATTCGCGCTGCTGTGTATTGACCTGCGGGCCCGCGTTCGCCGGCAGGGCCGAGAGAAGAAGCACGAAGGTGAAGAGGGGTATAAGGGCTTGTCGCATGGTTGTGCCTCCCGAACGGAAAGATGACTTGCAACAGCAAATACATATAACATAACTCTGGGCCTGTCGCATGTTTTTTTGGCTTCAACCCTGCGAATCAATTGACACAAATGCCCATTTTTGCTATAAATTTGCATTTATGAAAGATTCTTCGGAAAGGGTTCTCATGTCCGACTTTGAATTCAAGCTGCTCTACTCCAGGGAGCGGATAGCAGCCGAGGTGGCCCGGGTCGGCCGGGAGATCAGTCGAGATTATGAAGGCAGGGAAGTCGTACTGGTCGGAGTTCTCAAAGGCTCTTTCCTTTTTGTCGCAGATCTTATCCGCCAGATCAATCCGGCCGTCGTGGTCGATTTTGTCAGGCTGGCCAGTTACGGCTCCCAGATGTCATCAGCCGGAATCGTTGAGATGCGAAAAGATCTCGAGATTTCCATCCGTGACCGGGATGTGATTATTGTGGAGGATATCGTCGACAGCGGATATACTCTCGATTATCTCTGCAATAAGCTGTCGTTGAAAAACCCGCGTTCACTCAAGGTCTGTACGCTTATCGACAAACGCGGCGGGCGAGAGATGGACATCGAAGCCGATTATGTCGGTTTGTCGATGGAGGACGGCTTTGTTGTCGGTTATGGGCTCGACTACGACGAAAACTATCGTGACCTGCCCGAAATCTATCTCGTCGAGAAGGCCTAACTGATCGTTCTCATCCGGCCTCCGGGTGATTTGCAGCAATTCCCCGGTCGGGGATTTGCGCAGGAGATCCGCTCATGATAATCCAGTGCGACCAGTGCCAGACAAAATTCAAGCTGCCGGATGAAAAACTCAAACCGGGCGGCGTCAAGGTTCGATGCTCTCACTGCAAGCACGTTTTCAAGGTCATGCCCCCGGAGCCACCAGAAGACGCTCCTGTCGTTCCTGAAGAGGTGCCGGAGCCGCCTCCCGAACCCGAACCCGAGGAACCGAAGGCAGGTCGGCCCGCCGGTGAGGAGCCGACCCCTGAAGACAAGACGGAGGAAACACCGGACCAGGATCTCGAAGAGGAGCAGGCCGAGCCAGGCGGAGGGATGTCGGAATTCGATTTCGGAGATTTCGCCGGCAGCGCCGATGAGGATGCCTTTGCCGCTTCGGGCGACGAAGGCGCTGAGGAGTCCTCTGAATCCGATTTCAGCTCGGAGTTCGACAGGGACGAATCGGCTTTCTCTGCTGAGGAGCCTGTAGAAAAGGAAGACCTCGATCTCGGTTTTGAGGCGGGCGAGCCTGAAGAGAAAGAGGCGCCCGGCTTCGACTTTGAAGAGGAAGAAGTCGGGGAAAAGGAAGAAGCGGACTTCGGTTTGGACGAGGAATCCGGAGGCTCGTCGGAATTTGAATTCGACGAGGAAGATGCTTCAGAAGATTTCGGTTTTGGCGAAGAGTCCGACGGCGAAGAGGGCCACCGCGAGGAAGAGGTGGGTGACGAATTCGATTTTGGTGATTCAGGCACCGATCCCGATGCTTTCGACTTCGGCGACGAAGATCCTTTCGCCGAAGACGAGTCGACCGAAGCAGAAGCTGAGGGAAAGGACTTCAAGTTTACCGAACTGCCTGTCGAATCAGATGGCGAGCCCCGGGAGTCGGAATCTGCACCGCAGTCCTTCGATTCCTCAGACATGGAGCCCGAATCATCCCCGCCCGCCGGCGGCGATCTTTTCGAAGAGGAATTGCCTCCCGATGAGAGCGAAAGCCGGGAAAAACCCGTCCCGCCTCCCCGAACCAAAAAGAAGTCGGGAAAGAGCCCTGTTTCCAGGGTCCTGCTGCTGATTTTTCTGATGCTGGTCCTTCTGGTCGGTGGAGCCGGTTATCTTTACTGGCAACAGGGAGAAGTCGGGTTGCCGGTTGTTGACGATCTTATCTCTCGTCTGGCGGGATCAGGAGACACCGGCCAGATCGACGAGCGACGTATCGAGATCGTGGAACAGTCCGGCCGATATATAAACAATGAAGAGGCTGGAACCCTTCTGGTGGTCGAGGGGAGGGTCGTCAATCGTTCTCAGGAAAGTCGTTCCAATATCCAGGTGCAGGCCGTGCTTTACGATGCCGGCGGGGGTGTGCTTCGAAAGCAGAAAGCCTATTGCGGTAACCGCTTCACCGACGATCAGTTGCGCGATCTGCCGTTCGCCGGAATCGAAGAAAAGATGGACAACGCTTTTGGAGAAGCGCTGTCCAATACCGACGTGCCGCCCGGGGAAAAACTCCCGTTTACTGTCGTATTCAAGAATCTGCCCCAAAACCTCGATTCCTTCTCGGTCGATGTGCTCGACAGCCAGGCTGCGTCGTCGCGGTAGGGGATGTTGGTATCAGAACAACAAAAAAGCCGTCCTTTCCGGACGGCTTTTTTGTTGCGTATTCGAATTTCAGGAGGACTCGTTGTTTTTCTTGTCCTCGTCCTGCTTCTCCCCCTCCTGGGGCGTGACGTCTATTTCGTCCTCACCCTCGACGCTTTTTTTGAAGTTGCGAATTCCGCGCCCGAGGCCGCGGCCTATCTCTGGCATTTTACCGGCTCCAAAGATAACAAGGACGACTACGAGGATAATGGTCAGTTCCGTACCACCGAGTCCGAACATGACATATTCCTGCTTTTGGTTTAGGGAAATAGGGGGTGCAACTGCAGAAAGCTTACCAAAAGAAGAGGCGACCGCATGGTCGCCTCTTCATGGGTTTGAGTTTGTCGTCACATTCGACGTTCAGGCGTGAATGGCGTCGACGGGGCAAACGTCGACACAGGCGCCGCAATCGGTGCAGGTGTCAGCGTCAATCACATGGACATCGCCCTCTTCACTGATCGCGTCGACAGGACAAAGCGGTGCGCAAGCGCCGCAATTGATGCATTCTTCGGTAATAGTGTGAGCCACGGTTTTCCTCCTCTGCAGGCTGAATTAAGATGCGCTTCTTGACGTAATGCCGAGGAGTTTACACTATTCGTTTTTTTCTGTCCAGTCCTCTGAGAGCTGGGTCCTTGTCGGATGTCTGGACCCCGGCTTGAAAAGGCTTTCAAGTCAGATCCACTGTTTCCAGAAGCTTTCGGGGAGAACAAAAATCCTTGCAATCGAGGACCGTTTCCGATACGATTTTAAAACATTTTTTGCAGTATCAAAACTCGGGAAATACCTTGAATGACAGAAGGTTGCGGCCGCGTTTTGCTGTAAAAACAGTTAGGATAGAACGTCTTTTCATTCAGAGTGAATCTGGTTTATCCCGGTGAAAAATTTAATCGTGAATAGAGGAGGTATGTTGCATGGATATCCTTGCATTGAACTGCGGAAGTTCTTCCGTCAAATATCAACTTTACGACTGGAAACGCAAAGAGATCATTGCCAAAGGCATGGTCGAACGCGTCACCGTCGGAGATTCTTTTATTGTTCATGAAGTTCCCGGAAGGGAAACCTACACTGAAGAGTATGAATGCCCGGACCATGAAGTGGCAATCCATCTGATCATCAAAGTCCTCTCCTCCAAAGACCATGGGGTGGTTGAGGACATGAGAGCCATTTCCGCCATCGGCCATCGCGTTGTTCACGGTGGGGAGAAGTTTGCCCGCTCGGTGCTTATCGACGATGCCGTGCTCGATGCGATCAAGGAGGTCCAGCATCTGGCGCCGCTGCACAATCCGCCCAATATCTCCGGGATCGAGGCGGCCCAATCGGTTCTACCCGAGGTGCCCCATATCGCCATTTTCGACACGGCTTTCCACCAGACCATGCCGAAACATGCCTACACCTATCCACTGCCTTATTCCTGGTACGAGAAGTACGGGGTGCGCCGCTATGGATTCCACGGCACCAGTCATCTCTACGTTTCCAAGCGGGCCGCAGTTTTACTGGGAAAAGATCCGAAAGAGTGCAACATGATCACCATGCACATCGGCAACGGTGTGTCCCATGCGGCGATCAAGAATGGCGTCTCGGTCGACACTTCGATGGGCCTGACACCTCTGGAAGGGGCGGTCATGGGAACCCGGTGCGGCGATATCGACCCGGCAATCCCTGCTTTTATCCAGCAGCAGGAAGGACTTTCGCCCCAGGAGATCGATTCGGTGCTCAACAAAAAGTCCGGTGTGTACGGGGTGACCGGTCATTATACCGACCGGCGGGATATCATCGAAGCGGCGGAGGAAGGCGATGAGCGTTGTCAGCTCGCTCTCGATATCGAAAGCTACCGTCTTAAAAAGTACATCGGCTCCTACTGCGCGGCCCTCGGTCGCCTCGATGCAGTGGTGTTCACCGCAGGCGTCGGGGAAATGGGCTGGTTGATCCGCGAAAAGGCCCTTGAGGATCTTGAGCATATCGGCATCAAGCTGGACAAAGAGAAGAATCGCAACACCATGACCCGCAAGAAGGAGAGCGTGATTACCACGGCCGACTCGCCGGTCAAGGTCTTCGTCATCCCGACAGACGAAGAACTGGTTTTCACCGAGGATGTTGTCGCCATCCTCGACGAAACCTACACCGATCACATGCACTGTACCTACAGCTTCGGCAGGGCGGATTTTCAGCTGTAACCGGATGAGGGCGGTGACGTTAACACTGTGACGGGTGACGTGAAGGCGTGACGAGTCGGATCAACGACGACAGGAAAGGCCCGGCGGAATATATTCCGCCGGGCCTTTTCCATGAGATGACATGGGGCGACTGTCATCGCTCACTGATAACTGATAACTGATTCACCCCCCCTGCGCCTGCACTGCGGTGATGGCTGAAACCGAGACGATGTCCTCGACAGAACAACCGCGGGAGAGATCGTTGACCGGCTTGGCAAGGCCCTGGATGATGGGGCCGACGGCTTCGGCGCCGGCAAGGCGTTCGACAAGCTTGTAGCCGATATTGCCGGCGTCGAGGTCGGGAAAAATGATGGTATTGGCCTTGCCTGCGACAGGAGAGCCCGGGGCCTTTTTCTCTCCGACCTTGGGCAGCAGGGCGGCATCGGCTTGCAACTCGCCGTCGATCTGCAGCTTGGGATCAATTTCCCTGGCGATCTCCAGAGCTTTAAGTACCTTGTTGGCATCCTCGTGCCTGGCGCTGCCCTTGGTGGAGAAGGAGAGCATGCCGACGCGGGCGTCGACCCCGAGAAAACTCTTGCAGCTTGAGGCGGTGGAGATGGCGATCTCGGCCAGGGCCTGGGGATCGGGGTTGGGATTGACGGCACAGTCCGCGAAGCACAGGGTTCCATTCTCCCCGAACTCGGGAGTTTTGGTGATCATCAGAAAGACCGAGGAGACGGTGTTCATGCCCGGGGCGGTGCCGATGACCTGGAAAGCAGCGCGCAGAACATCACCGGTGGTGTTGAAAGCTCCCGCCACGGACCCGCCGGCGTCGCCTTTGTGGACCATCATGGCACTGAAGTAGAGGTTGTCGTCGGCCGTAAGCAGGGACCTGGCCTCTTCGCGGGAGAGCCCTTTTTTCTTTCGGATCTCCACCAGTTCGTCGGTATACTCGTCAAGTTTCGGTGAACTCTTCGGGTCGACAAGTTCGACCCCTTCTAGAGAAACACCGAGTTCCTGCGCCTTGCTGTTGAGAGTATCGGGATTTCCGAGTAGAATGATTTTAGCGAGACCATCCTTGACAACCTCACCGGCGGCCTGAACCATACGGTCGTCATATCCCTCCGGCAGCACGACGGTCTGAACGTTTTCCCGTGCTTTTTCCTTGATCTGATCGACAAGATGCATTGAATTCCTCCTTCAAAACAGAGTTTTAATCATGGGAAATTCTTTATACCTTATGGTTTTATGACGGTCAACCGCTTTTCCGGAATACAGGGACCATTCATCCGGCAGGCTGAATCGACATAAAATTGAATCGCTGGTGGATGTCGGAGGGGGGTATGGAGTATAATTTACAGTAATATATGAACCGCCGCAATTCATACAATTCAGCCTTTGCAGGCTTTATTATCATCTCCCTGCTTGTGCATCTTCTTGCACTCTATTTTTTCCAGGGACAAAGCTTTATTTCCGCCCCCGTTGAGCCGGAGGAGCGTACGTACGTCGAGGTGCGCGAACCGCAGCCGCCACGGGAACGGGAGCTTGATGTTCCCCCGCCGTCCGAGCCTGAAGAGCGAGAGAAACCGGCCCGCCGTCTGGGTCCGGCCGATCAGGTTGTTCCGCAGGAGGAGGCGCCTGAAGGCAAGGCCCCCGAAGACAGAGCTCCGCCACCGGTGCCGCCCCGGACCGTAAAGCCTGAGCCGAAGACAGACAGGTCGGTGGAAAAGCCTGCGGAAAAGCCGGCCGAAAAGCCTGCGGACGATGCAAAAGAGCGACAGGCCGAACAGATTGCCGGCCCGGATGGCAAACGACCCGCTCCCGCCGAAGAAAGTCAAAAAACCGAGGCACAGGAGCCGGACGTGCCAGATATGGAACAGCTCACAAGCCTGGCGCAGGACACTCAGGCTCGTTACGACCGGGAGATACAGCGCAAGTACAGAAAGGATGTGGAGCAGGGCGACGCCGTCCGGCTCGATATGGAAGAGGATCTGCTCCATTCCTTTTTCAAACGATTGCAGGACAACATCTATCTTGTCTGGCAGTATCCTTCAGAAGCACGACAGCAGCGCATCGAAGGAACCGCTCTGGTTGAAATGGTGATCAACAGCGAAGGCGGTACAGTGCGTTCGGTCGAGGTGGTGGAGAGCAGCGGGTCGGATGTTCTCGATCAGGAAGCTGTCGAGGCGGTGCGCAAGGGAGCTCCGTACGGGGACCTGCCTCGCGCATACGAAAAGGACCATATCAAAGTCTTGGCCAATTTCCAGTATACACTCAACCGAAAAGCCATCTATTGATTGGAAGATGGTGGGGATGGGCGATGAAATTGAAAAGGGGGACCGTTATGCGGTCCCCCTTTTTAGTTATTCAGGCTGCCAGCGAAGTATCGGTTTTCGCGCGGCTGTTGCCTCATCGAGCCGCCTGATCTTGGTCCTGGTGGGAGCCTGCTGCAACAGTTGGGGCTGCTCGTCGGACTCTTTGGCGATCTGGACCATAGTGTCGCAGAATTCGTCGAGCACTTCCAGGCTTTCGGTTTCCGTCGGCTCGATCATGATGGCGCCCTGTACTACAAGGGGGAAGTAGACCGTGGGCGGATGGAAACCGTAATCGAGCAGGCGTTTGGCCACATCGAGGGTCTTGCAACCTCCGCCGAGATTCTTGTCGGAAAAGACAACCTCGTGCAGCGAACGCCCTTTGTATGGCAGGTGGTAGGTGTCCTCCAGCCGGGCCCGGATATAGTTGGCATTGAGAACGGCCATTTCGGAGGCCCTTTTGAGGCCTTCGGCGCCCATGGTCAGGATGTAGGCGTAGGCGCGCACCAGTATGCCGAAGTGACCGTGAAAGGCCTTCATGCGGCCGATGCTGTGCGGACGGTCGACATCGAGACGATAGGTGTCATTGTCCCGGACTACCACGGGTGCCGGTAAAAACGGCACCAGCTTTTCGCATACCCCCACCGGACCGGCTCCGGGCCCTCCTCCGCCGTGGGGCGTGGAAAAGGTCTTGTGCAGATTGAAGTGCATGACGTCGATCCCCATATCGCCGGGTCGGGCGATGCCCATCAGGGCATTGAGATTGGCCCCGTCGCAGTAGACCAGTCCGCCGCCTTCGTGAACGACGTCGCAGATCTCCCGGATTTGCGATTCGAACAGGCCGAGGGTATTGGGGTTGGTCACCATGAGCGCGGCGACCTCGTCGTCCATGCATTCCCGGACCGCTTCGACCGACAGGGTTCCGTCGCTCTCGAGCGGCACCACCTCGTAGCCGCACAGAGCGGCCGTGGCCGGATTGGTCCCGTGAGCCGTGTCGGGGATGAGGACCTTGCGTCGGGGATTTCCGTTGGCTTCGTGCCACGCGCGGATAACGAGCATCCCGGCCAGTTCACCCTGGGCTCCGGCCGCCGGCTGCAGAGTCATCCCTGGAAATCCGGATATTTCCGAAAGGGCGTCCTGGAGTTTCCAGATCAGTTTCAGTGCGCCCTGACTGAGCTCTTCCGGTGTGTGCGGGTGGACGCCGGTGAATCCGGGCAGACGTGCGGCCATTTCGTTTATTTTGGGATTGTACTTCATGGTGCAGCTGCCGAGAGGGTAGAACCCGGAATCGACGCCGTAGTTCCATGTGGAGAGACGAGTGAAGTGGCGTACCACGTCGACTTCGGACAGTTCGGGCATCCCCTCGACCTCGTTCCGGCTCAGAGCCGGATCAAGCGTCACCGGCGGGACGTCGAGCTTCGGCAGACGGTAGCCGCGTCTGCCGCTGTCGGAATGTTCGAAGAGCAGTTTTTCATTCAGTATCAGTCCGCTTGTGCCGACACTTTTCATTGTCCACCTCCTGCCAGCGCCTGCACCAGGCGATCGATCTCTTCACGACTGTTCTGCTCGGTGATGCAGACCAGAAAGCGGTTGTCCATTTCGGACCAGGCTTTGCCCAGGGCGATACCGCCGAGGATGTTCTGGTCCGCAAGTCGCTTGAGCAGCGATTCGGCCGGTTCCGGGCCTTCGACCACGAACTCGTTGAAGGTCGGTGGAGAGAAGGGGAGATGATAACCATCGAGGGCCTCGATCTGCTTCTTGGCGTACTCAGCCTTGGCCAGATTCTGTTCGGCGACCTCGCGGATCCCCTGCTTTCCGAGAAGCGCCAGGTAGATGGTGGCCATGAGGGCGCACAACCCCTGGTTCGAACAGATGTTCGAGGTCGCCTTCTCCCGGCGGATGTGCTGCTCGCGGGTCGCCAGGGTGAGTACGAAGCCGCGGCGGCCGTCGATATCGGTCGCCTGTCCGACCAGCCGGCCCGGTAGGGCCCGAAGATCCTTTTTCCGGGCAGCGAAGAAGCCGAGGAAAGGGCCACCGAAAGAGACCGGCATCCCGAAGCTCTGTCCTTCACCGGCGACGATATCGACCCCGAGCTCTCCAGGGGATTTCAGCAGGCCCAGGGAGACGGGTTCCTGGATGGTGGCGATCATCTTGGCACCGCATTCGTGGGCCGTTTCCGCAAGCCCAGAGAGGTCTTCGATGATCCCGAAATAGTTCGGATATCCGGCGACCACAGCTGCGGTTTCGCTGTCGAGAATAGCCCGCAACCCCCCGGGATCCGTCCTGCCGTCTTCGCCGAAGGGAATATCGACCAGTTCGACGTCGAGGAAGCGGCAGTAGGTGGCTATGGTCTTTCGGTAATCGGGATGCAGGGCGCTGGAGATCACGACCTTGTTCCGCCGCGTCGCCCGCATGGCCATCAGCACGGCTTCGGCGGTTCCGGATGCGCCGTCGTAAAGCGAAGCGTTGGCGACGTCCATGCCGGTCAACTGGCAGATCATCGACTGGAACTCGAAGATGGACTGCAAGGTGCCCTGGCTGATTTCCGGCTGATAAGGAGTGTAGGCCGTGTAAAATTCACTGCGGCTGATCAGGTGGTCGACCGCTGCCGGGATGAAATGATTGTACGCTCCGCCGCCCAGAAAGCTCGCGTGGGAGGCGCTGGTAGCGTTGGCCTGGGCCAGGTCCTGAAGCTCTTTCAGTACTTCGGTCTCGGATCGGGGTTCTCCGAGGTCGAGAGGGCGATTCAGGCGCAGCGATTGCGGAATTTCTTCGAACAGCGTCTCGACCTCGTCGGCGCCGATCGATTCCAGCATTCGCCTGATGTCCTGCTGAGTGTGGGGGATGAAAGGCATAGCCATTAGCCCTCTTCTTCGATGAATTTCTGATAGGCGCTGGCGTTCATAAGATCGTCCAGTTGTGACGAATCTGAAGGTTGTACTTTAATCATCCAGGCATCTTCGTAAGGTGACGTATTCAGAATTTCAGGGTTGTCGACCAATTCGGAATTAATTTCCACGACTTCTCCGGAAATGGGGCAATAGATGTCGGAAACGGCCTTGACCGACTCAACGACACCGAAGACCTTTCCCGCTTCCACGGTGGCTCCTTCGTCAGGCAACTCGACGAAGACCACGTCGCCGAGCTGGTCCTGGGCAAAATCAGTGATGCCGATGGTGACCAGTTCGCCTTCGGTGAGCACCCACTCGTGCTCTTCGGTGTACTTGAGTTCTTCGGGAAATTCCATGAAATCCTCCTTTTTATGGTAACAGTTGATTCGGTTATGTCTTGACGAAGGGCGGTTTGACGATTTCTGCGGGGACCCGTCGTTTGCGGATTCCGATTTCGAGCCGGTTGCCGATAGATGCGAAAGGCTTCTCGATCAACGCCAGGCCGATTCCGACCCGGAGCGATGGGCTCATAGTGCCGCTGGTGACGAAGCCGATCTGACGTCCCTCGGCAAAAACCGCATATTCCGCACGGGGAATGCCGGCCTCGGTCATGGTGAAGGCGACAAGTTTCCGGGAGGGCCCCGTTTCTTTGACCTTTTTCAAGGCTTCCCGGCCGACGAAGGATGGTTTGTCGAATTTGGTGACCCATCCCAGACCGGCTTCGAGCGGGTTGATGCTTTCGGAGAGTTCGTGCCCGTAGAGCGGATATTTCTTTTCCAGGCGCAGGGTGTCGCGGGCGCCCAGGCCAACAGGAACCAGTCCGAAAGGCTCCCCGACATCGAGAAGGGCCTTCCAGATGCTCTCGGCCTTGTCGGGGGCGAAATAAAGCTCGAACCCGCTCTCACCAGTGTAGCCGGTTCGCGAAATGATTGTCGGCTCGCCGTTCACCAGTCCTTCGTAAAAGTGGTAAAAGGGTATTTTCCCCAGATCGGTGTCGGTGAGCAATGACAGGATATCGTCTGCTGCCGGTCCCTGGAGCGCCACCAGGGCGTAGTCGTCGCTTCTGTTGTGGAGTTTGACATCTCCGAAGCTTCCCTCTTCGAGAACCTGTTCCATCCATGCGAAGTCTTTGCTGGTGTTGGCGGCATTGACGCAGCAGAGGTAATGGTTCTCGTCGAAGCGGTAGAGGGTGAAATCGTCAATGACGCCGCCGTGAGGATAGCACATGGCGGTGTATTGAACCTGGCCGTTGGTCAGTCTGGAGGCGTCGTTGAGGGCCACTTCCTGGATGAAGTCGAGGGCCCCTGTCCCTTTGATCTCGATTTCTCCCATGTGGGAAACATCGAACAGTCCGGCGGCATTGCGCACCGCGAGATGTTCGTCGATAACCCCGCGGTACTGGACCGGCATCTCCCAGCCGCCGAAGTCGACCATCCGGGCTCCCATTTTTTTGTGAATTTCATTCAGCGGGGTCTTGTCAAGCACGAAGCCCTCCTTGATGTGAGTGGAATAGCAGACGGAAACATTTATTGCAAAATTTCCGGGATTCGCTCTTCACATCCCAACGTCATCAGATGTACCCCCTGGCAGCAGGAGCGTGCCTGCGCGACCAGTTCCCGAGCGATAGCGACCCCCTCTTCCATGGGACGTTCGGCCTTCTCCAATCGTTGGACCACCGTCTGCGGGACCTGTACGCCGGGGATGTTCTCGTTGAGAAAGTGTGCCATACGAGCGCTCTTCAGCAAGAGGATTCCGGCAAGAACGGGTTTTTTATAAGCGGCGGCTTCACTCATGAACATCTGGAGATGATCCGGATCGAAAACCGCCTGTGTCTGGAAAAAACCGGCTCCAGCCTCTATCTTTTTGGTGAATTTCTGGAACATCAGCTCGAAGGGAGCCGATTCCGGGGAAACGGCGGCGCCCGTGAAAAAGCGGGTCGCGCCTTCGAGTTTTTTGCCCGCCATATCTATACCGTCGCTCAAAGTGGCGACGGTTTGCAGCAATTGAACGGAGTCGAGATCGAAAACAGCCCGTGCATGGGGATGGTCCCCGAAACGCGCATGATCTCCAGAGACGATCAGCAGATTTTCGATGCCGAGTGCCGAGGCCCCGAGCAGGTCGGCCTGCAGTGCCAGGCGGTTGCGGTCGCGGCAGGTCAGCTGCAGGACGGGTTCAATGCCTTTCTGCTGAAGCATGGCCGCCAGCGCCAGAGGGGCCATGCGCATATTGGCGCCCTGGTTGTCAGTGATGTTGACGGCGGCAAGATCGCGCATCGCTTCCGCCTTGGCCAATGCTTCGGCAGTATCGATACCTTTGGGTGGTGCTATTTCAGCCGTTACCGCGAAGGTTCCGGCTGCAAGTTGTTCCTTCAATTTTGACATGTGTCCGCTCGTGGTTATCTGTTGATCCGGTGACGGCGGGGCTTGTGGTTGCGTCCCCACTCTTTCGGCTGTACGGTCCGCCCGAATATCCCCGGCCGTCCTTGTTTTTTAAGTCGCTCGTAGATCAGGTGCCAGGCACAGTCGACGTCGTGGTCGGCTTCGCATTTCCCCTCTTCCATGCCGCCGCAGGGGCCGTTGAGCAAACCCTTGGCGCAGGTGGTGACGGGGCAGATGCCTGCCGTATCATTGAGGATGCAGTCGCCGCACAGCGAACACCGCTCTTCGTACTGGCCGAAGCGACGGATGTTTCCGAGAAACAGGCTATCCAGTCCTCCGATCACCCGCTGGTCAGTGTTTTCGGAGATGGACTGGATGCCGGCGCCGCAGGCCAGCACCAAAATCGCATCGGCCTCCCGGACCTGCGCCTTGTGTTGACGCAGATCGCGGCCCGCGCGCATAATGTGGCAGGTTTCCTCGATGACCACGCTGCCGGTGATCTCTTTTCCCTCAGAGGCGAGGAACTCTTCTATCCGGAAAACCTCCTCCTCGCCTCCGGCTTTGCAGGCGGTGGCGCAGGCGGCGCAACCGACGAGAAAAATGGAGTCCTGGTCTTCGAGGCTGCCGAGGATTGATTCACTATCCTTCTGTCTGCTGATAATCATGATCGAAACCAAAAAAGATAAGCCCCGACTCTGAGGGAGGGGCTGTCCGGATGTTAGAAGTTGTCTGCGCGACGCCTGGCGCTTTGGATCGTGTTGTAGAGTAACATGGTAATGGTCATCGGGCCGACGCCGCCCGGGACCGGCGTTATGGCGCCTGCTTTTTCCTTTGCGGTTTCGAATTCGACATCGCCGATGAGTTTCTTCTCGCCGACGCGATTGACACCGACATCGATGACCACGGCGCCCTCCTTGATCCAGCCGCCTTTGATCATTTCGGGAATACCCACAGCGGCGACGACGACGTCGGCCTTGAGAACATGCTCGGCCAGACCCAGAGTCCGCGAGTGGCACACGGTGACCGTAGCGTGCCGGGCCAGACACATCAGAGCCACCGGTTTGCCGACGATGTTCGAGCGCCCCACTACGACAACCTCCTTGCCTGCGAGATCGACTCCGGTGTGCTCGAGCATCTTCATGATTCCGAAAGGGGTGCATGGTTGAAACAGCGGATTGCCGGTGACCAGACGACCGACGTTGTAGGGATGGAATCCGTCGACATCCTTCTGCGGCGAAATGGCTTCGAGAACCTTGTTTTCGTCGATATGATCAGGAAGGGGAAGTTGGACCAGGATGCCGTCGATCTTGTCGTCGCGGTTTAATTCATCGACAAGAGCGAGAAGTTGCTCTTCGGATGTTTCAGGGGGCAGCTTGTGCTCATCGGAAAAAATGCCGGCCTTCTCGCAGGCCTTCTCCTTCATTGAAACATAGACGCGGCTGGCCGGATCTTCACCCACCAGGACAACGGCCAGGCCGGGTGTCACCCCCTGCTGCTTCAATTGAGCCGTGTCGGCGGCGATCTCTTCACGCATTTCAGCGGCAATGGCTTTGCCGTCAATGATCTTGTCCACGGTGAAACCTCCTCGAGATTAAAGTCAAAATATACGCAAGGTCATGACCAATGTAAAGGAGAAGAACGGCTGAAGGCCTGGGGGCGGCAGCGGCTTTTTGGTGCTTCGCAGGCCGCGAGGTCATTGACAGAGCGGGTTTGTGAAGGGACAGGGGGTATGGTTCTTTAGCAAAAAAAGCCCCGGCAGAGGGCCGGGGCTTTTTTGCTACTCGTTGGCTGCTTTGGGGCAGCCGGAACAGCCTTCATTGCTTCCCGGTGAGCTGCAGGATGCGGGTTCAGCCTTTGGGGCCGTGTATCCCTGATCGTACCAGCCGCCCCCCTTGAGGGTGAAAGCTGTTTGAGAGATGAGTTTACGGACCGGTCCGCCGCAGTCACGACACTCGGTCAGTGGTGCATCGGAAAATTTCTGCCGGGCATCGAAAACCAGGCCGCATTTTTCGCATTGATATTCGTAGAGTGGCATATCCGAGGTCCTCCGCAAGGTCTGTTTCGGACATAATTTAATGACTTAGCACTGGCTTGTCAAGGTCGGACTAGAACGGTGAGCGACCGAAATGCCGCTTGGTCGCATCCTGCAGGCGGCTGACAGCGTGAAAGGATTCTTTGAGCAGGTCCTGCTCGTTTTTGGGAAGGGCGTTCGGGTCGAGAAAGTGGCTCGGATTTTCTCCTTTCCCGACCAATTCGATTTCCTGGCGCAGGCGAAGGAAGGCAAGAGCCTCGAAGGCGGCCCGGATGTGCTCGGCCGTTTCCGGGGCGAAAACATTGCATTCGACCAGGGCCTTGAGTCGGTCCAGAGTCGAGAGTTCGGAGAGCTCCTTTTCCAGGGAAAACATGCGGATGCAGTCGACGATATAGACCACTCCCCCCTTTTTCAGAGAGAGCTCCCCCTTGTGCTCGCCGCTTTTCTCGACGATGAAACCTCCGAACAGGCCGATAGGGACCCTGTAGCGAAGGTCGAGAGACATCATGTGATAAAGGAAACCCGGAAAGTCGCTGAGCAGATGGTAGACGATATCACGCAGATCTTCGGCGAGCGAGGTATCGCCAGCGAGGGAAACGAAATCGAAGAAAATAGAGGAGTAACGGACTTTTTGTGGTTCGGGCTCGTTGACCCAGTCCGTGAGCCGTTCGTTCCAGTCCTTGAGGCGTCCTCGCCAGGCCGGGTTGTTGGCCATGACCTTGCCCTCGCAAAGGGGATACCCTACCTTTTGAAGGGATTCGACCAGTTTTTCGGAAAAGGGTGCGAAAAACGCCTCAACCTCTTTCAGGCGTTCATCGGAGACATTTTCGTAGATCAGGCCGTGGTCCTGGTCCGGCTCGAGAAGCATCTCCCGGCGCCCGCCGCTGCCCATGATCAGAAAACAGGAGCGTATGTCGGGCGGTTCGTACCCTTCCTCCCGCATCTGCTCCATGCACAGATCGTATACCCGGCGAATGATGGTGTGGTGGATATAGGATGTGATTTCCATCACCTCGGGAGTGCTGCGGGTCTCGGACAAGAGGGTGTTGGCCACAGGGACGATTTCTCCGCGAATTTCGGCCAGACGCTCAAGGCTCGTTTCCTCACGAATGTTCCCGACCAGAAGCATGGCTTTCTGACTGCGGTAGCGCATGAGGTCGCGCATGGTGACGATGCCGACCACTTCTCCCTGATCGACGACCGGCAGGTGCTTGATCCGGTGGCCGGTCATGTAGGCCATCGCTTCGTACATGTAGGTATCCGGCCCCACGGTGTGAGGGTGGGGGATCATGATTTCGCCGGCGGAGACGGTTTTGCAGTCGATATTGTCCGGGGCGATCACCTTGGCGACCAGATCGCGTTCGGTAATGATGCCGAGCGGTCCGTTGTCGTTGTCCAGGACCAGGATCGAACTCACGTTTCTTTCCGTCATCTGGCAGGCAACCTGCTGGACCGGGACGTCGGAGCGACACCACTCGACCCGGGTCGTCATGATCTCCGAGAGACGCTTCTTGAAAGGATAGGCCTCCATCTGGGTGAGGGCCTTGGTTCCGTGTTCGGAGACGATTTCTGAATAGAGATGCCGGACCCTTGAAAGGACGATACGGGTGAAGTACTCACCGATCTGGGGGTAATTCCTTGCCGCCTGCTTGAGGGTGTCATCCGGGATGAGGTAGCACTGGGTCGTCCTGACAGTGCGGGCTCCGCCTGTGTAGGGCTCTGCGGTGAAGATCGGTGTGCCGCCGAAAAAGTGGCCTTCCTTGCGGTAATCAACGACCATCTCACCTTCGCCGGGACCGGTCACGGTGATCTCGACCAGGCCTTCCCTGATGACGTACAGATAGCCGGTGGGCTCGTCATCCTGATGGAAAATATGAGTATTGGCCTGATATTCCAGCAATTTCGCCGACTGACGGATCTCTTCAAAAATGTCATCGGGAAGATTGTTGAAGGGTTCGGCGTCTTTTAGGCGATTCATAAGGCCCATGCTGCCTCTCGAGAACGATAGATGTCAAATGTGATGACGCTTTTTGCCTGGCCATCCACCTTGATAGTTTTTCGCGGAAGCACCAAATGTGAAGAATTCCATATCTTACTTGGCGGAAGTTTTCGACGCAACCTTCTTTTCAGCGCCGTGATTCTCCGGCGAGCCTTCTGTTGGGGCAGCTTTTTTCCTGTCTTCGCCCGACCTGCCGTCAAGAAGCAGAGCGATGATCAGGCAGATGATGCTGGCAGCCATCAGCTCGCCGATGTGAACGAAGACATTCCGCGTCATAAGCAGGTCGACGCCCATCAGGGCGATGCCGACACAGCAGAAGAGCATGGAGAGGCGCTTACGAGTAAAGACGTTTTTCATAAGACGTTTTTCCTCAGGGGTCTTCGCGTCAGCGGCGGTTAAAGTCCCTCGTCTTCGATATAGCCCGGCAGATTGTGCATTTTGCGAAGAATATTGTCACTGCGTCCGGCCGCCCGTTCGGAGACTTTGCCGGCCATGGCGTTGGAGACGACAATATTGATCAGAAACGACAGCGGACACACGATCAATGCCGAGGAGGTGGCCGGAAGAATCCCCGAATCGCTGAAAAACGGCGCGCCGGCGATCCAGCCGACCATGGCGAGAAGGGACATGAGCAGTCCGAAGCTCATCCCGGCCAGGGCGCCGTACTTGTTGGAGCCCGAGTACCAGATGCCGAGAACGACCACTGGGAAGATTGTGTTTCCCGCAATGGCGAAGGCCATGGCGACGATCTGGGCGATCAATGCCGGCGGATTCAAGGCTGCGATGACGATGATAAGGCACAGAAGTGCGGTGAAAATGCGGCCGACAAGCAGCGACTCCTGGTCGGTGCTGTCAGGTTTGAAGACGGTGGAGTACCAGTCGTGGGCCATGGCCGAGGCACCGGCAACGAGCAGGCCGGCCACGGTCGACAGACCGGCGGCGAGAGCTCCCGAGGCCAGGTAACCGATGAAGCCGATGCCGAGATCCGCACGTTCCGGAGCCGAGAGAATGATGACGTCGGCCACCGGCTTGCCACCGAGCGGATTCCAGAACTTGCCCATGGCTGCGTAGACCGGGGAGGACCAGTAGAGCAGACCGATGAAGAAGAGCCCCCAGAGAACGGATTTGCGCGCTGTGTCTTCGTTTTTGACCGTATAGAAGCGGATCATGATATGGGGCAGCCCGGCGGTGCCGACCATCAGCGTGAACACCAGGGCGATAAAATGGTAGAAATCGCCCATTCCCCAGGGAAGATAGGTTCGTCGCACTTTCTCCAGGTCCTCGCCGGTCAGCACCCCGCTGGCCACCTTGCCGTTCATCATGTCGGAGATGATCGCTCCATATTCCAGTTGCGGAAGGATTCCGGCGCCGCCGGCTTTCTTGATCAGAACCCACAGGGGAATCAAAAAGGCCGAGATCAGCACCACGTACTGGATCTGCTGGTTGCGGGTCACTCCGGTCATGCCTGAGAGAAGCATATAGGCGCAGACCACCCCGGCACCGAAGAAAATGCTGCCGGTATAGCTCATACCGAAGATCCAGCCGCAGATCAGGCCGATCCCTTTGAACTGGGCGGTTGAATAGGTGATGGCGATAAGGACGGTGACCGATGCGGCGATCAGACGAACGCCGTGGGAGTCGTAGCGGTCACCGAGAAATTCCGGGATGGTGTATTTGCCGAAGCGGCGCAGCTGGGTGGCGATCAGGCACAGCAGCAGAACATAGCCCCCGGTCCAGCCGATGATATAGCCCAGTCCGAACCAGCCTTTCAGGTAGAGAAGGCCGGCCACTCCCATGAAAGAGGCCGCCGACATCCAGTCCGAAGCGATGGCGGCTCCGTTGCCGAATTTGCCGATGCTGCGGCCGGCCACCCAGTAACCGGAGGTCTCGGAGACCCTCGAGAGGAAGCCGACGCCGATGTAGACACACAGCAGGGCGACCATGATAATCGCAGGGACAAGTTTGAATCCCTGTTCCACCTGGTAGATCTCTTCGCCGGCGGCGAAAGACGTGCCGGCACCGGCCAAAATGACGGCCAAAGCCAGAGAGAGGATTCGGGAGGGGTTGCTCATGGCTGGTTATTCGCTTTCAACTGCGCCGGGTGGGTCCTTCGGATGGTCGAGCCTGTGGTTCCAGAGGAGGCAGAAGAGTTTGCACAAGAGGACGTAACCGACGGTGCATCCCTGGGCGATCAGCCAGTAGTGCAGAGGGAAGCCCAGAAACCGGGTTTCTGTGATGAAAGATTCACCCAGACCGCTGGGATCGCCGAGACCGGCCAGCCAGATCAGGGCCGGAATGCCGAAGCTGAGAAGAGCCCAGATGAAGAGGACCGTTTTGGCCGCATAGACTTCAGCCTTCATGCGCGGCGTCGAAGGGCTGAAAAAGTTGATGTAAACTCTGCTTCTGGCGGCCATGATTCACTGACTCCATCTGCCTGTCCGGCCAGGCTCTCCCGGGTGTTTCCCAATGGGAGTTTTACTTATATTATCCTATTTTATTTTTGTCAAACATATGTTCCGGTCTTCTCGCAAAGCAGCTTTTCACTGATCGGGCCGACTCTCCGGCCTTGGTTTGCAGCGACAAGACGGGCTGCGAAAGGGTTTTTGGCTGACAGGGATAACAGGAGTATGGTAAAAAACGCGGCACCAGAATCTTATCCGCAGCAGGAGAACCCAGATGGCCAGACTGACCGAAAAAGGACGGGGAATTCAGAGGATGTTCTCTGAAATTGCTCCGAGGTATGATTTTCTCAATCGTCTTTTGAGCCTCGGAATCGATCGGCGCTGGCGACGTTTCGCCGTACGGCAGCTGCAGGTGCCGGACAAGGGCCGGGTTCTCGATGTGGCGACGGGAACCGGGGATGTGGCTCTGGAGATCGCCGCGCAAACCCCATCCTCCGTTCAGATCGTCGGTGAGGATTTCACCCAGGAGATGCTGGTTCTGGGTAGCCGGAAAGTGCGCGAATCAGATGCTGACGGCCGCATCATGATGGTGAATGCTCCCTGTGAGGTCATGCCCCACCCCGATGCCGTTTTCGACGGAGTGACCATCGCCTTCGGGATCCGTAACGTGGTTGACCGTATGGCGGGGCTTCGGGAGATGTGCCGGGTTCTCAAGCCCGGAGGCCGGGCCGTCATTCTGGAGTTCTCCAATCCGCAAAGCCGCTTTTTCAAGGCCTCATATCATTTCTATTTCCGCCGCGTCCTGCCTTTTGTCGGCGGACTCTTCTCCCGACGCAGCGCCTATCAGTATCTGCCCGATTCGGTGCTGGAGTTTCCCTCGCAGCAGGAATTCGCCGCCTTGATGCTGGAGGCCGGATTCGCCGATGTGAGCCATTACGACCTGACGTTCGGTATCGCCACGGTTTATGTGGGGACCACACCCTCCTGAGGTCAAGGGCGAAAAGCGGACAGCCGCCCTTCCACGGATCAGTCGAAAATGTCTTCCACATCCTTGATGAGTTTTTCCGGGAGTCCGAAGAGGCGGCGGAAAATGCCTTTGGCCTTGTCGGAGACCGAAGAGATCGGGATCGGTCTGACTTTCGGATCGTCGGTGGTACCGGCGACCTCGAAATGAGTGGTGATCAACGTCTTTTCCTCGCCCGTCAGCAGCCAGCCGGCGATGGGTATTTTGGTGATGATCTCGTCGACTGTCTGCAGGGGTTTGACGCCGATGATCAGATCGAGACTCTTGTCGAGAAGGTTCATGCTGCCCACGGCCGTCATGTTCATCGCTTCACTGTCGATAAACAGGTTGTCGGTTTCGAGAATGCCTTGCCGCAACCGCACGGTGGCCGCCAGCTTGTCATAGGGCATTCCGCGACTGGATGTATCCGGCAGTGTGAAGTTGAATATCTGAGAGACGTTGAGGATCGAAAATATTTTCGACAGAATCTTGAATCTGAGCAGCACTCCGCCGTCGATCAGGATATTGAAGCTGCCCTGGGAACTTTTGAGAAAACGCTCCTTCCCTTCGATCCCTTCGAGATAGAAATCCCCCCTCAGGTTTCCGGTGATCATCCCCTTGTGCTTGAGCTGCTGGCTGTAGAGGGTGGCGGCGTCAAAGCCTTCCAGATGTCCGGAGATTTTCAATCTGGAGGGCGGTTCTGCGGAACTATCCCGAAGGACCATGCCGGTGAAATATCCATTGGTGGAATGAAATGACAGGGGGTGGATTGTCATACGCCCCTCTCTGATGGCAAGAAAGCCTTCGGCATCGGTAAATTCCAGGGAATGGAAGCGGCCTTCGCTGGCTGAGATGTCGACCAAAACTTCTCCGATCGCCCCTTTTTTCCTTTTGACCCGGCTGTCTTGTGCGCCTTGGGGACGTCGAAAAAGGGCGATCACTTCGTCGATATTCCCATACTCGGCATCGACGGCCAGCATGACGTCGGGAGAGGAAAAAGGGGAGATCGTTCCCTCCACGTGCGCTACAGTTCCTCCGTCGAGGCGGGTCCGGCCATCGACAAGATGCAATCCGTCGCGGCTGATGACGAAATCGGCTTCGACGTCGCGCAGAAAGGCCTGACGATTGGGAAAGATCAGGTCGTTTGCGCGCAGGGACGGGCATTCCATGTGGATCTCGAAGCGGGGACTGCTCAGATCTTCCACGGCAACAGACAGGTCGAGAACCGACTCTCCCAGCAGGGCCTTCAAATCGGGTGCTTCGAGGCGCCTGTCTTTCAGGTTGACAGCCCCGCTGAGCTGGCTGATTTCGGCCAGTTTTCCTGGCACGGGCAGACCGACATGGTGGAGTTCGAATGTCCCGGCCCGGCCGGCGGGGGTCAGTCTCGCACGCCCTTCCACTTCTCCGTACAAGCCGATCTGATCGAGTATCGGAGCAAGGCTGTACGCTTCGGCAATATCGAACTTAGCCAGAGTCAGAGACAGGTCGTAGGAGAAATCACTGTCCTCCGTGCTCAATCGACCTTCGGCGTGGACATCGAAGGGCGGCAGGTTAAGGCTGGCGTCGTCGATGTCCCATCCTTCCGTTCGCCGCTGACCCTGAAACTTCAGCTTGCCGGCCTCTCCCTTTTCCTTGGAAAAGAACTGTCCAGAGTCCACTGTGAGCCCCGCGAGATCGGACTCGGCGGTGAAATGGATATTCGCCGGTTCCCCTCTCAGGTGCATGAGCAGACCGGTCTCGCCTCCGATCTGCAGATCTTCAGTTTTCAGGTTCGCTCTGATCTTCGCCAGGTCCAGCGTTCCCGTCGTGATATTCCAGCTCTCCCCCTGGCGCCGGCCCTGGAGTTTGAGGTGTCCGGCGTCTCCCTGCTCTTTGGACAGCAACTGTTCCGATTTCAGGACCAGTCCGGTGAGGTCGGCCTCGAGATCGAAACGGATCGTCTCCGGGGAGCCGGTCAGATGGAGATGTGCGCTGCTCTCGCCTCCGATCTGCAGACGGTCCGTCTCGAACTTTTCAATGACATCGAACAGATTCTCTTCATTGAGGGTGGTGTCGATGGTCGCATCGATATTCGGCTCGTCGGAGGAGATGCTGGAAACGGTTGAAGAGAAGCGCAGCGGGATGTCCTCGGCACGAATGTTTTCCCCGTTCTGCCGCTCGATGCGACCGGTGCCGGCGAGTTTGAGGACGTCGGGGGGGGGCATGTTCTCGGCAGGCGCGCCGTCCTCCAGTCCGGGCAGGCAGGCTTCGTCCAGCAGCAATTCGAGTTCCCCGTCATCCAGATGCAGCATGCGCCTGTCGGTGAATTTGCCGGCCCGCGCCAGGGACAGGGGCAATGCGGCATCCTCGACCGCTGCTTTAAACAACACGCCTTGGACGCTCTGCCGGGCCAGAAGAGAACCGTTCAAAGAAATATCTCCGGCTTTCGCGACAACATTTCGAAGCTGCAGACGGTCTTCATCGAAATACAGAGATGCGGCCACCGAAATGGCATCCGAGCTCCACAGCGACTGGCCGGTGGTCGTCTTCTGAAGGGAAATCTGTTCCCCTTCGAGGCGCATCGTGACCTCGAGAGCGGCCGATGCCGTGGTGTGCAGATCGAAGGTGAGGGCGGCCGGTCCATGCAGAGTACGCCCGGGAAGAGGCAGAAGGGCGAGAAACTCATCGCCCAGCGGGGCCGTATCGAGGTGGAGAGCGATGTCAGCGTGGTTTCGACCTTCACCTTCGGGCAGGAGGTGTCCGCCAAGGGATGCTTCGGCGCTGTCTTCCCCCTGCGTCAGGACCCCTTTGGCCGTAAATTCCTCCACGCGAGCCGGTGCTATGCCGCTCGCATCGACGGAGAATCTGCTGCCGCTGTAGCTTCGCTGGAAGTCCGGCTCGCGCTTGACCGTGACCCGCCATGAGGCGTTGTTTATCCTTAAACTGTCGATGGTAAAATCGGGCGGCTGACTCTCGTCCCCTTCGGGCGGCTTCTCTTCCCGGCATTCCGTCTCGACGGTTGCGAGAAGCCGCGGGGATTCGGCTATGATTTCACGGAAGTGAAGTTTCCCGACCACCAGCCGCTTCGACTTGGGTTTCAGGGTCAGGCGATCGGCACGGAAGGTGAATTCGTCCTGCGCGCCTCCGACCTGCAGGTCGGAGATAACCACAACCGGCTCAGGCAGAAGGGTCGTCTCGATGTGTCCGATGCGAACCGGATGGTCGATCTTTTCGGACAGCGCTCCCTCGATATAGCTCAGATACCGGTTGGCGTCGAAGGTGGCGATAAAAACAATGGCCGCTGCCAGGATGACTGCCAGGGCCAGCAGGCTGTAGATGACGAGACGTCGCCGGGTCATATTTTCCCTTTGGACCGATTTGCGGATTCTCAGCGTCGGGGTCAATTCCTCTATTATTCACCAAGTCGAGGCGATCGGCAAGCCAACAAAGATGGGATAGTCGCCGCCGGTGACGATTTCTCCCTGGCCATTGTTGCCGGAAGGTCGGTACGATCTTTTGCCCTGCGACCGTTTCAGTTCTTCTCCTCCGTTGTGGCAGGGGGGTGTCTGTCTGATCTCTGAGACCTCAAAACGGCCAGAACGTCGGACAGGGAGGAAGGCAGAGGCGATTCGACGACGAGCTGTTCGCCGCTGAAAGGGTTTCGGAAACCCAGCCGCTGACAGTGCAGGAAGAGTCTTTGCAGCCCCGGAACGTTCGGGCCTCGGTACCGGCGGTCTCCGGCAAGGGGCATGTTTCGGTCAGCCAGTTGGCGTCTTATCTGATGAGTGCGCCCGCTTTCCAGAAACAGCTCCACCAACAGATAACGATTCAGGCGTTCCCGGACATGAAAACGTGTCGAGGCTTCCTTCCAGGTCCCCTTGGCGGGGACCGATGTTTCCAGTCGCCCACTATCGGGCAGGTCCCCCCGCACAAGCGCCAGATACGACTTTTCAATCTCTCCGGTCATGAAGGTCTTGCCGAGAGACGATATCGCCTGGTGGCCTTTACCCAGAAGAACCGGGCCGCTGGTCTCGGCATCGAGGCGGTGAACGGGAGCGATCTGGAAGTGCTCTCCCAGGGCTTTGCTCCGACGCTCCACCCTTTCCAGAAGATTGTCGGTCTCGTGGCCCCTGCTGCGATGAACGGCCAGACCGGCCGGTTTGTCGACGACGATCAGGAGGTCGTCTTCATGCAGGATATCGACGAGCATCGATTCCGCTTCGGCAGCCAGCTTCAACAAACGCTCGCTCCGCGGAAGCTCCAGTACCATGCCGCCTTCGAGCCGCGAGTCCGGCAATACAGCCCTTCCGTCCAAAGAGATCCTGCCCTTGCGCAGGAGTTGATGCAGGTAGCTCTGCGGCGCTGCGGGGATAAGCAGGCGCAGGTATTGGAGGCACGTCAGGCCTGAGTCGCTGTTGCGGATTCGATGGGAGGGCATAAAACCCAATATAGCGTTGCGCAGGAATTCGAGCAAGGACTCCTGAGGCCTCAAGGGCAATGTTTAAAATCTTTACAGGGTAAATCGACACTGCTAACATATTTCGCTGCCCTGTTTGGGGCCCGCCCGATATCGTCATCATTCAAGAGATAGATAAAAGAGGCAGAAGCCCTTCTAAGAGACGTCTATGCAGATCAAGCGGGTCGAGATCATCGGCTTCAAATCCTTTGTCGACAAAGTGACCCTGGAGTTCCCCCAGCAGATCACCGGCGTGGTCGGCCCCAACGGCTGCGGCAAAAGCAACGTCGTCGACGCTATCCGCTGGGCCATGGGCGAGCAGCAGGCCAAGAACCTGCGCGGTCGGCTGATGGAGGACGTCATCTTTGGGGGCAGCGAATCGCGCAGGCCGACCGGCATGGCGGAGGTGTCTCTGGTCTTTGCCAACAACGACGGCAAAGCTCCCCCCAGATACAGCGATTACGCTGAAATCATGGTGACCCGTCGCCTTTACCGCAACGGCGACAGCGAATATCTGATCAACAAGACCCCCTGCCGCCTGCTCGACATCACCGAGCTTTTCATGGACACCGGCGTCGGCGCCCGGGCCTACTCGATCATCGAACAGGGAAAGATCGGGATGATCCTCAACGCCAAGCCGGAGGAGCGGCGTCTCCTCATCGAGGAGGCCGCCGGGGTCACCAAATTCAAGGCGCGCAAGCGTACGGCCGTGCGCAAAATAGATGCCACCAAACAGAACCTGCTGCGGCTCGGCGATATCCTCTCCGAAGTCCGACGGCAGATGAACACCCTCAAGCGGCAGGCCCAGAAGGCTGAGCGCTACCGCAAATATCGCGAGGAATTGCGGGAGATAGAGATCCGCATGGCCCAGGAGCGCTACCTCGAGCTGGCAGAACAGGTTCAGCGCGACGAGAAAAGCCGGCAGGAACAGGACGCAGTGCTGGAAGGGCTCCGAGCCCGCCTGGAGACGCGCGAGAATGCTCTCGAAGAGATGCGTCTGCAGCAGACTGCAAAGGAGAAGGAGGTCTCCAGCCGTCAGGAACAGCTCTTTGAGTTGACGACGGAGATCCAACGCGTTGAGGGGCGCATCGAGTTCTCCGGCAAGGAACTGGACAACCTGGAACGCCAGAAGGACCGCATTGCCGCCGAACGCGAGGAGATCAGCCGCCGTCTGGCCGATCTCGATCGGGAAGAATCCGAGACTCTGGAGACTCGTCAGTCTCTGGACACAGACCTGGAGAGCCGCGCGCGGGAGCTCTACGAAGGCGAGGCTCACCTCGAGGAGCTGCAACAGCACGAAAAATCCCTTCATGCCGATCTGGAAGAGGCGAGAAGTGCCCTTTATGCGCTGCTCACCGATCTTTCACGGATGGGATCGCTTCAGGAGGAGGCCCAGCGACGCCTGCAGGCTCTCGACGAGCGAACCGGCCGCAATCGCAGCGAGGCTGTATCTGTCCGGGGAAAATATGACGAAGCCCAGCAGCTTGTTGCTTCCCTGGAATCGACTCTGGCCGATTTTCGAGAACGCAAGACGGACCTTCGTGATGAACAGGAGCAGCTCGGGGAGGCTCTTGCCGGAATGCGCAGACGCATCGAGGAGAACGAAAACGCATTGCTGGTCCGCCGCGAGGAGCTCAACCGCAGCGCCTCGCGACTGGAGTCCCTGGAGCAGCTGGAGCGCGACCTCGAGGGGTATTCGGGGGGCGTCAAAACGCTGCTCGGCGAGACCTCGTTCCGGGAGCGATTTGATGATAATATGGTCGCTGACGTCATGGACGTTCCCCGTCGCTACGAGGTGGCCGTCGAGGCGGCGCTGGGCGAGAGGCTACAGTCGCTGGTCGCCGATGATACAGACACTGTCCGGCATGCCTTCGATTTTCTCGGCGATCAGAACGGCCGGTGCAGCTTCGTGCTGCCCGGTTCGGCTTCCGAGAAGATCGACTGTCCGGCCGGAGCCAGGCCTCTGGCCGAGATGGTCGAAGTGCAAAAGGACCACCAAAACAGGATAGGCAGATTGCTCGCCGGGATCTTTCTTGTCGATTCCCTGGAGCCGTTCTGGACAGAGTCCCTTCCGGCGGGAGCGTTTCTGGTGACCGAATCCGGCGAGACGCTGACGTTCCGCGGCGAGTTGACAGGAGGCAGCCAGGGCGGGCTCGATCAGGGACTGCTGCACAAGAAGAGAGAAATCAAGGAACTCAAGACCCGGGTCGACGAACTGGAAGCCGCCGTCGAGGAGCTTCAACAACAGAGGGTGCAATTGCGCGAGGAATCGGCGGGAACGGAAGATCAACTGCGCGAAGTGGAGTCGGCTCTTCACCGCAAGGAGCTCAAGGTCGTCGACAGCGAAAAAGACCTGGCTCGTCTGCAAGAGGAGATGGGCCGTCTCACCGAGCGACTCGAGGTCCTCAGTCTCGAGGAGGATCAGCTCCATGAGGAGGAAGAACAACTCAGGAAGCAGCTCAGCGAGAATACCGCCGGACGCGAAGAGACCGCCGGTCACAAAGATGAGCAGGAGAGGCTGGTTGCCCGTATCCAGGAATCGCTGCGACTTCACCAGGAGCAGATGGAAACGGTCCGCGAAAAAGTAACGACCCTGAAGGTCACGGTTGCCAGTATCCGCGAACGTGAGCAGGGCAGCCGCCAGAGCTTGCAGCGCCTCGAGGAGTTGCGCCAGGAGCAGCGCGGTCGCCTGGTGCTGCTTGACGGACAGGAGGAGGAAGGCGGACAGGACCGGGAGCGATTGGTCGAGGAAAAAGAGCAGCTGCGAACCCGGCTCGAGGTCCTGTTCGACAAGCGCGAGCGCGAGAAGAAAGATTTTGAAAAGATGCGTGAGACATTCGAGGCAGGCGCCAGACGCATCGATAAAGAGGAGGAGGAACTAGGCGAATTGCGCTCCCGGGTCTCGGGCGTCCGCGATGAACTGGCCGAGCGACAGCTCAAGGCAAGGGAAATCGGCATGGAAATGCAGCATCTTCGCGACGGCATTCTCGAGCGTCACCGTGTGGATATCGAGGAGCAGAGACGGGACGATTCCGGGAAGGAGCCTCTGGATTCGTCGAAAGCAGAGGCACGATTGAGCGAGTTGCGCCGCCATATCGACGACATGGGGGAGGTCAACCTCACAGCCATCGAGGAGTTTCGCGAACTCGAGGAGAGATACGAGTTCCTCAATAAACAGATGGAGGATCTGCGTCGCTCACTCGAGGACCTGCAGAAGGCGATCACCAGGATCAACCGCACCACCCGTAAGCGTTTCGCCGAAACCTTCGAGCAGGTTAACGGAAAGTTCCAGGAGGTGTTTCCTCGGCTTTTCCGGGGCGGTCGCGCTGCGCTGCGTCTGACGGATGAAGAGGACATGCTGGAGACCGGCATCGATATCGTGGCCCAGCCGCCGGGCAAGAAGCTTCAGAATGTCAACCTGCTTTCCGGCGGGGAGAAAGCCCTGACTGCTGTCGCCCTCATTTTCGCCATCTTTCTCATCAAGCCTTCGCCTTTCTGTCTGCTCGACGAGGTCGACGCGCCGCTCGATGACCCGAATATCGGACGATTCAACGAGTTGATCCAGGAGATGGCGGAGATGTCCCAGTTCATTTTTATCACCCACAACAAGCGCACCATGGAAATGGCGGAAACCCTTTACGGGGTGACCATGGAGGAACCGGGCGTGTCGAAGCTGGTTTCGGTGCGCATGAACGAATTTCAGGTATAGTTATGCCTTTCAAGAGAATTTTGTCCCGGCTTCTGGATCAGGTTCCCGGCACCATGGGCGCGATACTGGCTGACTGGGAAGGCGAAATGGTCGATCAGGTGGCTCGTATGGACGAATACGAACTCAAGGTCATCGGCGCATACCAGGGGGTGCTTCTCAATCTGACCCGGGATGCTCTGAAGCGCCTTCGCAGCGCCTCCCTGCAGGAGATGGTGATCACCACCGACCAGGTGCATATTGTGGTTTCGCCGATTACTGAAGATTATTTCGTGGCTTTGATCCTTCCAAAACGGGCGGTTCTCGGCCGGGCTCTGTATGAAATCGAACGATGCGCCGAAGAGTTGAAAAAGGAAGTGGAATAGCCCCTTTCATGGGATAAAAGTAAACAAAGGGTTGTTGATAATGGCATGGTTCAGTCTGCTGGTTGACAGTATTTCCGAAAGTTTGGCCCACCTGGGAGTGCCCGAGGCGTACAGGTCGATGACAGCGCTCGGCATTCTGTATGTGACGGCCATTTTGCTGGTGGCATTCGTCATCTTTTTGCTTCTGCGCAGAACTCGACATCGCCCCAAAGAGCGCCCAGAGGAGGAGAGGGAGACTCCAGCGGCCGAGCCTCTGGAGGAGGAACCTGCGGAGGCCGAACCCGAGGTCGCTGTAGAGCCCGAACCGGTCTCCCCTCTCGAACGCATGCGCGAGGGGCTCGCCAAGACCCAGGCTTCACTGGTCGGGCGTATCGACGAGCTTCTGCGGGGGAAAAGAGAGATCGACGAGGAGTTGCTCGAAGAGATCGAAGAGGTGCTGGTCACCGCCGACGTGGGCGTCAAGACAACCCAGGATATTGTACGCAGCCTGGAAGAGCGGCTGGGTCGCCAGGAGCTTCAGGATGCTGCCGCACTGCGCGCGGCGCTCAAGGAGGAAATGGCCCGGAGACTGCACTTCGAGGCCGAACCTCTCAACCACTCCCAGGCGAAACCTTTTGTAATCATGGTTGTCGGCGTCAACGGCGTCGGCAAGACCACGACGATCGGCAAGCTGGCTCGCCGGTTCACCGAGGAGGGCAAGTCGGTGATCCTCGGCGCTGGCGATACCTTCCGCGCAGCAGCTGTCGATCAGCTGTCGATCTGGAGCGAGCGAACCGGGGTCGACATCATCCGCCATGACGAAGGCAGCGACCCGGCTGCAGTCGCTTTCGATGCCATCAAAGCTGCCCGGGCGCGGGAGATCGATGTCCTGATTCTCGATACCGCCGGCCGGCTGCATACCCAGGTCAACCTCATGGAGGAATTGAAGAAGGTTCACCGGGTTCTCGGCAGAGAAATGGAAGGGGCTCCCCATGAAACCCTGCTCGTCCTCGATGCCACCACCGGCCAGAATGCCCTCACCCAGGCTCGTCTTTTCCACGAGGCGGTCGATATTACCGGCATTGCCCTGACAAAGCTCGATGGAACCTCCAGGGGGGGCATTGTTGTTGCCATCGGCGAAGAGCTGGGGGTCCCTGTTCGCTATGTTGGTATCGGCGAAAAGGCCGGGGATCTTCGTTCCTTCGATCCTGACCTGTTTGTCGAGGCGCTGTTCCCCGAGGCTCGATGAGATCTTTGCTTGACTTGGCTTGATGTATTTCCTAGAATCAGCTTGATCTGGAGCTTTAGAACTGTGAATCTGGAAAACGTTGCCCGACTCGAAAACTTGGTGGACCGACTGCTGGAACGCAATCGGCAACTGAAAGAAGAGCGGGATCTGCTTGTCGAAGAGCGGGACCATTTCCGCAGCGAACTCGACCGGATACTGACCAAGATCGAGCGACTGGAACGGGAGGCCACTTGAAGCATTCTGTCCAGGTGACCATACTCGGTCAGCAGTACACCATCAAGAGCCAGCTCGACCCTGACGAGGTGAAAAAGGTCGCGGCTTTCGTGAACGGCAAGCTGGAAGAAGTTGCGGCATCTCACAAGGTGGTCGATACACTTCATACGGCCGTTCTTGCCCTTTTGAACGTTTCCGGAGAGTATCTCGACCTTTGCCGGGAAGAGCAGGGCAAGGACGAGGAAGTCCAGCTTCGCCTTGAGCGGCTGGCGGATAAAATAGAGTCCGCCTGCAGCCAGGCAGAAGATCCCGGATAGTTTCCGGCGATCTTTGAAGGAACCTGCTACAAAAGATATAGTTAGGTCATTAAGGAAAAAATGATCTCTGTAGGGAGATTTTCAGATAAACAGATCGGAATAATGGATTTTGCGTGCCGGATCGATGTTCCTGGCCGGCGAATAACTTGGTCGTATAGATTTCCGGCGAGAGGTTTCATGCCCAGTCGTTTTTTGCCCATAGAAAATCATTGCCTCATCGGCACTCCTTCCGCTTCGACAGGTGTCTTCTGCTCCTGGGAGATCGGCAGGAGACCGGGAGCTTGGGCATAGCCTGAAACAGCGGCAAGTATATACGAAAAACACCATGTCCTGATTTTTATCTTTTGGTTCATTGGGAGCCCTCCTTACAGAGATGACCGGATTTCATTCGGGATCTCTGCCCATGCTGAAGACTTCAATTCGGAACGATATCTTGGCCCGTCGCCGGCAGCTTTCATTTGAAGAGTGTCTGGCGCAAAGCCTGCGTATTCAGAACCGCCTTCTGTCTGCGCCGGAGTTCCGTACGTCCGCACGTCTCGCCCTGTACAGTCCCATCCTTAATGAAGTTTTTACCGAAAAGCTGTTTCAACAGGCACGCCAAGAGCGCATGAGCGTGGCCTATCCCCGGGTTCGGGGAGAAGACCTCGAGTTCGTGCTTGTTTCTGATCCCGGTGCGTTGACGCACGGCGCTTTCGGGGTCATGGAGCCGAGCGGCCATGAGCTGATTGTGCCAGGGGAGCTCGATCTTGTCGTCGTTCCCGGAGTGGCCTTCGATTTTTCCGGCTACCGTCTCGGCTACGGCAAGGGGTTTTACGACAGAGCATTGCATGATACCGCACAGAGAACAGTGCGTGCCGGAGTGTGTTACGAGTTGCAGCTGGTTGATGTTTTACCGGCAGAACGACACGATATCTGTATGGATTTGATCGTCACAGAAAATCGTATTCTCAGATTCCGCTCTCCCGAAAAGGGAGACGTCGCCTTAGAGCAGGAAGGAATGAGACCTTGAAGATAGAAATCATCATTTATATCGGAATTGCCCTGGTGGTCGGGGGCTTCATCAGCGCCCTGATACGGCAGCGGATGGCAGGAAACCGTCTGGCCAGTGCAGAGAAAAGCGCTGCCCAGATCATCGAAGAGGCCAGGAAAGAGGCCGACACAATCCGCAAGGAAGCGACGATTCAGGCCAAGGACGAAGTCCTTGAAGCCAAATCCGAATGGGAAAAGGAATCGCGTGAGCTGCGCAAGGAAGCCCAGGCCCAGGAACGCCGCCTGCTGCAGAAGGAAGAGAGCCTCGACCGCAAGCTGGAACAGGTCGAAGCACGCGATGAAAAGCTTGGTCAGAAGGAGGAGGCTCTTTCGGAGCAGGAGGAATCGCTGCGCAGGAAAGAGCAGAACGTCGACGAGCTTGTTGCGGACCAGAACCGTCGTCTCGAGGAGATCGCCGGGCTCAGTACCGAGGAGGCTAAACAGCAGCTGATGGAGGCCATGGAAAGTGAGGCCCGGCACGATGCGGCCAAGAACATAAAACAGATCGAGGATGAAGCCAGGGAAGCAGCCGACAAGAAGGCCAAAGAAATCCTGGCGCTCGCCATCCAGCGCTACGCCGGCGATTTCGTCGCAGAAAAGACGGTGAGTGTGATTCCGCTGCCCACCGACGAGATGAAGGGCCGCATTATCGGTCGGGAAGGCCGGAATATTCGCGCCATCGAGGCCGCTACCGGCATCGATCTGATCATCGACGATACACCCGAGGCGGTTATCATATCCGGATTCAATCCGGTGCGACGCGAGGTCGCCCGTCTTTCGCTCGAGCGCCTCATCGCGGATGGACGAATTCATCCGTCGCGAATCGAAGAGGTGGTGAAAAAGGCTGAAGAGGAAGTCGATACAGCTATCCGCGACGCCGGTGAGCAGGCGACCTTCGATGTGGGGGTTCACGGGATCCACCTGGAAGTCATGAAACTGATCGGCCGGCTCAAGTATCGGACATCCTACGGGCAGAATGTTTTGCAGCATTCCCTGGAGGTCGCCTTCCTTTGCGGGATCATGGCGGCCGAGCTGGGCATCAACGTCAAACAGGCCAAACGCGCCGGTTTGCTGCATGATATCGGCAAGGCTGTCGATCACGAGATTGAGGGCTCCCATGCCGTCATCGGTGCCGACCTGGCCCGGAAGTACGGCGAATCTCCCCAGATCGTCCACGCCCTGGCCGCTCATCACGAAGATGAGAAGCCCGAAACGATTCTCGCCATCCTGGTCCAGGCTGCCGATGCGCTCTCCGGGGCCCGGCCCGGTGCCCGTCGCGAGATGCTCGAAACCTACGTCAAGCGTCTTGAGGATCTGGAGCGTATCGGAACCGATTTCGGTGGCGTGACCAACTGTTTCGCCATCCAGGCCGGCCGGGAGATCAGGGTGATGGTGTCCAGCGACGATATCTCCGACGCCCAGTCCCATGTCCTGGCCAAGGATATTGCCCGCAAAATCGAGAACGAGATGACTTATCCCGGCCAGATCAAGGTCAATGTCATCCGCGAGACCAGGGCGGTAAACTATGCCAAATAGTGTCCGGAGGCGACATTGAACCTGCTTTTTGTCGGAGACGTGATCGGTCGCACCGGACGTCGGATTCTCAGTGAGCACCTGGACCGTCTTGTTGACGAACACATGGTCGACCTTGTGGTGGTCAACGGTGAAAACGCCGCCGGAGGGTTCGGTCTGACTCTGGATGTCGCCCGCGAGATGTTCGGCCTGGGCGTCGATGTCATCACTTCGGGAAATCATATATGGGACAAGCGGGAGATCTACAGCCATCTCGACGGCGAGCGTCCCATACTGCGGCCGGCCAACTACCCACCGGGACTGCCGGGTCGGGGAACCGGCGTGTTTCCAACGGCGGGAGGGGTCAAGGTGGCGATCGTCAATCTGGAAGGGCGGGTCTTCATGGATAATCTCGACTGTCCGTTTCGGGCCGCCGATGCCTTGATCGAGGCGCTGCACAAGGAGACCCCCATCGTTTTCGTCGATTTCCATGCCGAGGCGACCAGCGAAAAAGCAGCCTTGGCAAACTATCTCGACGGACGGGTCTCGGCGCTTGCAGGCACCCATACTCATGTGCAGACGGCCGACGAGCGGATCCTTCCAAGCGGCACCGGTTATATCACCGACGTCGGTTTGACGGGCAGCCTGGATTCCGTTATCGGCATTCGCAAAGAAGAGGCCATCGAACGTTTTCTGACTCAGCTGCCTGTGCGTTTCGAGGTGGCCAAGAAAAAACCTGTCCTGTGCGCAGTCCTTTTTACGATAGACGAGTTGAGCGGCCGTACCGAAAAGGTGTTGCGGATACAAAAAGAAGGTTAGTCATAGTCGTGTATGGTCAAGTGCGGCGAGTCTTGTTTCGCAAGGGGATATAAGTGTCATGAAATCCATTGAAGAGCAGTTGGATGTTATCCGGCGTGGTGCCGTGGAAATTCTGGTCGAAGAGGAACTGGCGGGAAAGCTCAGGGAGTCGATGAAGACTGGCAGGCCGTTGCGGATCAAGGCGGGCTTCGATCCCACAGCGCCGGACCTGCATCTCGGTCATACCGTCCTGATCCAGAAGCTGAAGCAATTTCAGGATCTGGGACATGAAATTCTTTTTCTTATCGGAGACTTCACCGGAATGATCGGAGATCCGAGCGGGAAGAATGAAACGCGCAAGCCATTGACCCGCGAAGAGGTCCTGCAGAACGCCCAGAGCTATAAGGAGCAGGTGTTCAAGATACTCGATCCCGAACGGACCCGGATCGTCTTCAACAGTTCCTGGATGGGCGACATGGATGCCTCCGACATGATCGGACTGGCAGGCCATTATACAGTGGCCCGCATGCTGGAGCGCGACGACTTTCACAAGCGCTTCTCCGCCCAGAAGCCGATAGCCATTCACGAGTTTCTCTATCCTCTGGTACAGGGGTACGATTCGGTGGCCCTGGAGGCCGATGTCGAACTCGGAGGCACCGATCAGAAGTTCAATCTTCTTGTCGGGCGCGAACTCCAGAAGCACTGGGGGCAGAAACCCCAGTGCGTCCTGACCATGCCCCTGCTCGAGGGCCTGGACGGCGTCAACAAGATGAGCAAGTCCCTGGATAACTATATCGGCATCACCGAGGCGCCCGGCGAGATTTACGGCAAGGCCATGAGCGTTTCCGATGAACTGATGGTGCGCTATTATGAACTGCTCTCCGATGTCGGTCTGGAGACCCTGGAAAAGGTGGAGAAGGGGGTCGCCGGCAAAGAGGGTGGTATCCATCCCATGGACGCGA
>JAWOCM010000094.1:0-6031 GCA_046483795.1 Desulfuromonadales bacterium
TCGTCGCCCGTCTCAAAGGGGGGGACCCCTATGTGTTCGGCCGCGGCGGCGAGGAAGCCCAGTGCCTTCACAGCGAAGGGATCGCCTTCGAAGTGGTGCCCGGAGTGACCGCCGGTTTTGCCGCGGCTGCCTATGCGGGCATCCCTTTGACGCACCGCGACTATACGACCAGCCTCGGCCTGGTGACCGGCCACGAGAACCCGGCCAAGAAGATGTCCAGTCTCGACTGGGATAAGCTCGCCACCGGGGTCGGGACTCTCGTTTTTTACATGGGGGTGGCCAACCTGGCGCTGATCTCCGGGAAGCTGATCGAGAACGGGCGCTCGCCGAAGACACCGGTGGCGGTGATCCGCTGGGCGACCACCCCGCGCCAGCAGACCCTGGTGGCAACTCTGGAAACGGTGGTCGAAAAAGCTGCTGAAAGCGGCATCGGGCCGCCTGCGGTCATCCTTGTCGGCGACGTCATCGGTCTGCGCGATGAACTGCGGTGGTTCGACAGCCGGCCCCTTTTCGGCAAACGGATCATGGTGACCCGCACTGTCGAGCAGGCCCGACCTTTCGTCGACATGCTTTCGGCGCAAGGGGCGGAGGCGCTGTGCTGCCCTACCATCGCCGTCGAGCCTCCCCTGGACTGGTCCGAGCTCGATGCCGCCGTTGCCGATCTGGCCCGCACCGACATCCTGGTGATGACCTCGGCCAATGCGGTCGATGCTCTTTTCGACCGTCTCTTTTCGCTCGGTCGGGATGTGCGGGCGCTGGCCGGTGTCGAGATTGTGGCTGTCGGGCCCAAAACGGGCCTCGCAATTCGCCGGCGCGGAATCAGCCCCGATCTGGTGCCCGGGAACTACCGGGCTGAAGGGGTCGTCGATCTGCTGATCGATCATGGCGTCGAGGGCAAACGCATCCTGTACCCGAAGGCCAGTCTGGCACGCGATCTTATTCCGAAAGCGCTGACGGCTGCAGGGGCCCTGGTGGCCGATCCGGTCGCCTACCGTACCGTGCCGCCTGCCGATGGTGAAAAGCGGGTCCGCGAGCTGCTTGAAGCGGGGGACGTCGATGCCGTCACCTTCACATCCTCATCCACGGTGGAGAATTTCGTCGCCATGGCCGGCAACAATCTGCACAAGCTGCTCGAAGGTGTCGCCGTTGTTTCGATCGGACCGCTGACGTCCGCCACCGCCGAAAAATTTGGCCTCTCGGTCGCGGTGCAACCGCAGAAGTACACACTCGAGGCGATGCTCGAGGCGATGCTCGAATATTTCCGAACCTAGGAGTCTGTCGGACTATCCATGAACTGGTGCCAAATTCGGCTGCGTGGCCCATATTTCAACTCCTTTTCGGCCCATAGCTATGGCTATGAGCTCTCAAACGAGCCAAAATCTGGTCTCAAGCTTCCAGATTTTCGCTTCGGTCCGTATAGTCCGACAGGCTCCTAGGGGGCCAATGACCCTGTTTTCGACAAGGAGAACCGTCATGTTTTTCCCCGAATACCGCGCCCGCAGGATGCGCCGCAACAAAGACACCCGCCGCATGGTTCGTGAGACTCACCTGCGCGTCGACGACCTGATCTATCCGATGTTCAGCGCCTTCGGCAAGGACATCAAAAAGGAGATCCCTTCCATGCCCGGGATCTACCAGCAGTCGATCGAGCATATCGTCACCGAAGCCAGACAGGCTCATGCGCTCGGCATCCCGGCCGTGCTGCTCTTCGGCATTCCGGAGGAGAAGGATCCCGTCGGCCAGGACGCCTATTCGGATACCGGCATCATCCAGGAGACGATCCGCGCCATCAAGGCAGAAGTGCCGGAGCTGACTGTCATCACCGACGTCTGCCTCTGCGAGTACACCGACCACGGTCATTGCGGCGTCATTCGAGACGGCGACGTCGACAACGACGAGACCCTCAAGCTGCTCGCAGCCGAGGCCCTGTCCCACGCCAGGGCCGGCGCCGATATGGTCGCTCCTTCTGACATGATGGACGGGCGGGTGGCGGCGATCCGCGAAATCCTCGATGCCAACGGCTTTTCCGGCATCCCGGTGATGAGCTATGCCGTCAAGTACTCCAGTGCCTATTATGGCCCCTTCCGGGATGCCGCCGATTCAACGCCTCAGTTCGGCGACCGCCGGACCTACCAGATGGATCCGGCAAACCGCCGCGAAGCCCTGCGTGAGGCCCACCTCGACGAGCAGGAGTGCGCCGATTTTCTGATGGTGAAGCCGGCGCTCTCCTACCTCGATGTGCTGCGGGATCTGCGGGAGGAGTTTCAGCTCCCCCTGGTCGCCTACAACGTATCCGGTGAGTACTCGATGATCAAGGCCGCCGCCGAAAAGGGATGGATCGACGGCGAGCGGGTGATGATGGAAACTCTGCTCGGCATGAAACGCGCCGGCGCCGACCTGATCATCACCTACCATGCCATGGAGGCCGCCCGGCTTCTTCAAAAATAAGTGAAAATATGGGAAACGATTTAAAAAAGGAGCGGCTTCGCTCCTTTTTTCATTGGGCCGAAAACTTCGACCGGCATGCAGAGAGGAATGAAACGTCTGATACAATAGAGAAAAACACGTTTCGAGGTGGCGCATGAACAAAGAGACGGAAGACCGGGAGAAACTGGGTCGTACCGAGACAATCACAGCTCTGATGCATTATTACAGGGCCGAGGTCCAACGCAGTCTGGCCTGGCGCGAGAGGCTCGATCGGACCACAAACTGGGCTGTCGGTGCCTCGGCGGCGTTCCTCGGATTCGGCTTCAGCCACCCTGAAGTGCCGCATACCTTTTTCCCCTTCGGCTTCGCCATCGTTTATATTCTGCTTTTCGTCGAATCGCGCAGGTATCGCTTTTACGATGCCTACGAATACCGGGTTCGGCTGTTGCATCAGAACTTCATTTACCATATTTTGGCCAACGGCATTCTCGCAGAGGATCCCAAGGTCGACGGCGGCACTTTCTGGCGGGCCGAATTGGCGTCCGATCTGCGCTATCCGCAATACAAGATGGATATGCGCTATGCCCTGGGGCGGCGCCTTCATGCCAACTACAACTATATGTTCCTCGTATTGCTGGCGGGATGGCTGCTGAAAATCAAACTTCATCCCGTGGCTGCGACGTCCTGGGATCAGTTTCTGGAGCATGCCGCCATAGGATTTTTCCCACCCTGGCTGACCTTTTTGCTGATGGCGCTTTTTATTCTCTACCTGGTCCGGCTCAATATCGCCGGTCGGAAAGAGGGAGGCGGTCGGGATATCGTTCATTCGACCTGGAAGCAAAAAGACAGCTCCTCCGGGGAGTAACCTCCCGGATTTTCCACAAAGAGACATTGATGAGCGAATACAGGAAAAGCACCCTGGCCAACGGATTGCAGGTGGTCAGCGTTGAGATGCCCCAGCTCCACAGCATCGAAATGATCTGCCACGTCGGTGTGGGCAGTCTCCATGAAAATCCGCCGGAAGCGGGTATTTCCCACTTTCTCGAGCACATGCTTTTCCGAGGCGTTGCCGAATATCCAACCAGCGTTGAACTGGAGCGGGCCTTCGAGGCGATCGGCGGCAATGTCAATGCCTCGACCGACGCTGAATTGACCTGCTATCACAGCCGACTGCATCCGGACCATCTGGAATCCGGGGCAGCCTTGTTCGCTGCGATGCTGCGTCGCCCTCTGCTCACCGAACTGGAGACGGAGAGGAGGATCATTATCGAGGAGGCGCTGGAGGACAGGAATGAAAAAGGCGACGAGATCAGCACGGACAATCTCGTCGCCCGTCTTCTCTGGCCCGATCATCCCCTCGGGGTGCCCACTATCGGCCGCAGGGAAACGATCGATCGCCTCTCGCGCCGCGATCTGGAAAGGTTTCATCGGCGCTTCTACGTGCCGGCCAATGTGGTGGTGGCCGTCAGCGGCCGGGTCCGCCATGAGGAAGCGGTTTCAGCGATCGAATCGTCTTTCGGCGGGTGGGAGGCCGCAGAGCTGCGGCTGCCTTCTCTGGATCCGCCGGCGTCGCCCGCAGGCGGGCGATCTCTCTGGGTCCGGGATTCGGGCTCGCAGGTCAATGTGCAACTGGCCTTCCGCGTGCCCGGCCGCCACCATGAAATGAACGTACCCCTCAAGCTCGTGCGGGCCATATTGGCGTGGGGCGGGGCCTCTCGGCTGATGCTGAGGCTGCGCGAAGAGCTCGGACTGGTCTACGGGGTGGAAGCCGGCCTGTCCCTTTACCACGATTGCGGGTGTTTCAGCATCGAAATGGCTGTGGCTCCGGAGAATCTGGTGCAGACGATCTCAGAGGTGTCGGGGACCGTCGGGAGGCTCCGGCACGAGACAATCGACGAAAGCGAACTGGCTGCGGCTGTCCAGGGCTACAGCTACGAGCTTGAGTTCTCCCGCGACTACGCCGAAGCCATGGCCATGCGGTTCGGCTGGGGAGAACTGGTCGGCTATGTGCGCAGCGTTGCCCAGGACATCGCCGGCCTGGAGTCCGTCACAGCCGCTCAGATGCAGGAAGCGGCAGAGCGGTATTTCGTTCCCGATCAACTGGTCGCCGCTTTCGTCGGTCCTTACCGCGAAGAGGATCGTTCGGCGGTGGAAGAGGTTTTGCAGTCCTTCGGCACCGGGCTCAACTGACCTTGATCGTCTTGTACAAAAAGTTCTTGAAGCGGTAGAAGCTCTTGCGTTGTTCTTCATCGCCGTTCGGTTCGTCGCAGGCGTTCAGAAGGCGGGCGATTTTCGGCATGGTGGTCGCCCCCTGGCGCCGGGCCAGTTCCACCAGTTCGACCACCACGTCGCGCGTGATGCGGTTCTGGGAATAGGGCGTATAGACACTCTGCCAGAAATCGGCATCGCCTTCGTGAATCCCTTCGAGGATCGTTCGGGCCATTTCGCCGGTGAGCCTTTCCACCGTTCCGTTTTCTTTCTTCTCCTGAGGCTTGGGCAGAACCTTGCGCACGGTGTCGGCATCGATGATTTTCCCTTTTCGGAAGAAAAGGGTCCGCAGCAGGATGCTGCGCAGTTCGCGGATGTTGCCCGAATAATGGTAGCTGGCCAGGAGGCGGCGGGCATCCTCGGATAAAGCCGGCACGTCTTCGATGCGCTCCCCCGGTTCTTTGTAGATGCGCCAGAGACGGCCCAGGAAATGGACGGCGAGATCGGGAATATCTTCCCGGCGCTCGATGAGAGAAGGTACGTCGATGGTCAGTTCACTCAATCGCTGGTAGAGGTCTTCCCGAAAATGCCCCTCTTCCATCAGTTTGCGCAAATCGCGATTGGTGGCGGCGACCAGTAGAACCCGGGTATAACGGGTGATGTTTTCCCCCAGCCGCACGAACCCCCCATTGTCGAGAAAGCGCAGGAGCTGGACCTGGGTTTTCGGGTCGGCGTCGCCGATCTCGTCGAGAAAGACAACCCCGCCGTGCGCCTCTTCGAGGATCCCCTTGCGATCGGCATGGGCGCCGGTGAAGGCGCCTCGTTTGTGTCCGAAGAGTTCCGAATAGGTCAGATCGCCGCTGTAGGCGGCGATATTGCTCTTCTTGACCGGAAGCTCCCCTCCCGATACGATCTTGTCCCGGTAAATCTCGTTCAGTCGCGAGTAAAAGTTGTTGAAAACGAATTCCTTGCCGCTTCCCGTTTCCCCGGTGATGAGCAGCGATGGCAAGCCGAGGGTTGCCTCCTGGACCGAGGCGCCCTGCCACAAGGCGATCCGGTTGGACAGCGGCGGAGTGACATCCCGGATAAAGTCGACCACTCCCTGGGCTTTTGCCGAATTGCCGATGATGTTTCCCAGTTTGTAGGACGAGACTCTCGGGTCCTTGTAACCGACGTCGGTGCGCAGCTGCTGGACTTCGCCCGTCAGCTTCTCTATGCGCTGAAGGTCGGAGAGATGCCGGGAGATCATGCGCTCGATGATCATCAAGATGCGCTGGTGCTCGTCGGTAAAGAAATTCGGCTTGAGGCTGTCCAGGCAGATGACGGCAATGACCTGGTTGTCGCTGATGACCGGTACGGCGATTTCGCTGGAGATGTCTTCCGTAATGCCCCGGTA
>JAWOCM010000070.1:0-7873 GCA_046483795.1 Desulfuromonadales bacterium
AAGAGAAAGAAGAGAAAGAAGAGAAAGAAGAGAAAGAAGAGAAAGAAGAGAAAGAAGAGAAAGAAGAGAAAGAAGAGAAAGAAGAGAAAGAAGAGAAAGAAGAGAAAGAAGAGAAAGAAGAGAAAGAAGAGGCGCCGGAGAAGATTAGAGAAAAAGAATCCCGGCCGCAAAGAGAAAAGCCTCCGGCAACCTCTGCAGAGAAAAAGGAAGACGTAAGGGTGACCGTTTCCCCTGCGGCGCGCAAATTGGCCGAAGAACAGAATATCGAGTTGCAATCGATCGAGGGGACCGGTCCCGGCGGCCGCATCGTTCTGGAAGATGTCAAAAAGGCGATTGAAGAAGGCGATGGTGGGGAATCTGCGCGGGGAAAAAGGGAAAAGGCCCGCGAACAGAGCAAGAAAGCGATCCGCATTCGCCGCATCGTTGCCAGGAAAATGGCTGAGGCATGGGAGAATATTCCGCATTTCTACGTGACCATGGCTGTTGATATGACGGATGTCATCCGTTTTCGCAAGGATCTTGACGTGACGATCAACGATTTCGTTATTGCTTCGGCAGCCCGATCCCTTGAGCAACACCCCTGGGTCAACAGCTGGTGGGAGGACGGAGAAGCCAAAGAACAGCAGAACGTGAATATCGCCATGGCTGTGTCCACAGAAGGCGGTCTTTACAACCCTGTGATCACGGATTGCGGCAGTCTGTCCCTCAAGGAAATTCATCAACGTGCCACCGAATTGGCGGAACTCGCCCATGATGGCAAATTGACCTCGGATATGATGACCGGGGGGACCTTCACCATCTCCAACATGGGGATGATGGGAGTCGAATCTTTCAGTGCCATCATCACTCCCCCCCAGGCGGCGGTTCTGGCAGTGGGGACAGTAAAGGGAGAGGTGGTTGTCGATGATGACGGTGAACCGGGAATTGCCCCGATCGTTCGCTTGACCCTTTCTGCAGATCACCGGATTCTCGACGGTGCTGACGCCGCGGAATTCCTCGACAGTGTGAAAACGTATCTCGAAGCGCCGGTGACCTTGATCGCCGGCGACAAGTGAGGATTTTATGACCGATTTCAAAAAGAATCTGAGGCTGGAGCAAGCCGACCTGGCATGGAAATGCGAGCCGGAACAGTTCGAATTCAGGTCGACGGACGAGTTGCCTCCTCTAGAGGGAACAATAGGTCAGGACAGGGCCTTGTCTGCTATCAATTTCGGTCTGGAAATCGGAGACGATGGATTTAATATTTTTATTCTCGGGGAACCGGGAACCGGACGTTCATCCACGATAAAAAATATTCTTCACAGCCGCGCAAAAGACCAGCCGGTTCCAGAAGACTGGTGCTACGTCCATGATTTCGAAATGGAAGCGCGGCCGAAAAATTTTACCTTGCCAAGCGGAAAGGGCAGGGAACTGAAAAAGGATGTCGACGAACTTGTCGAGAGGCTTGCTGAGGAAATTCCGAAGGCGTTCGAGGGGAAGGAATATGAAGAGCAGAAAAGTTCGATCACATCCGCGTATGCTGAAAAAAACAAAGAACTCCTGAAGGAACTCGAGGAAGAGGCCCAGGAGGCCGGTTTCAATCTGCAGCGTACGGTCAGCGGTCTCGTACTGGTGCCGACCCGCAACGGAGAGCCCATTTCCCAGGAGGATTACCAGCAATTATCAGAAGAAGAAAAGTCTTCGATCGATGAGCGCGGCGAGAAATTGCAAGAGAAGCTCAATGAGGTTCTGCGCGAAATCCGCGATCAGGAAAAGAAGATGCGGGAAGATATTCATGAGATGGAACAGTCTTATCTGTTCTCGGTCATGGGTCATCTTTTCGAGGTGCTGGAAGAAAAATACAAGGACTATGACACAGTACTCGAACATTTCGAGAACGTTAAGAAAGATATCCTGGATCGATTGGATGAGTTTCGGCCCAATCAACAGCAGGTCGCCCTACCGGGTATGAGCCAGGAAGGGCCCGAAGAGAAATTCGAACGCTACAAGATCAATCTCTTTATCGACCATAGCGAATCGGAAGGGGCTCCGGTTGTCTACGAACCGAATCCGACGTACTTCAATCTTTTCGGCAGGATCGAGCACACTATCCAGATGGGCAACGCGTCGACCAATTTCACTATGATCAAGCCGGGCGCCTTGCATCGGGCCAATGGAGGATATCTTGTCCTTGACTGCAGGGAAGTCCTGATCAATCCCTTTACTTACGAAGCCCTCAAGCGCTCCATCCGCAACCAGGAAATCAAAATAGAGGACATGATGGAGCAGTTTCGGCTGATTGCCACGGTCTCTCTCAAACCGCAGCCGATTCCCCTGGATTGCAGGATCATCCTGATCGGAACGCCGATATTTTATTATCTGCTCTATCAACTCGACGACGATTTCCGCAAATATTTCAAGGTCAAGGCCGATTTCGACCGGATGATGAAGAACACGGCGGAGAACATCCAGCAGTATGCTCTTTTCATCGCTTCCAAAAGCAAAGAGGAAGGGACGGCCCCTTTTGACCCGTCGGGAGTGGCCCGAGTTGTCGAACATTCGGCACGCCTGATTGCCGACAAAAATCGGCTCTCTTCTCGCTTTCTGGATATTGCCGATCTGATTCGCGAATCGGCTTTCTATGCCCATCGTCAGGATAAGGAGATGGTGGACAAATCCGACGTCGAAACGGCCCTTGAAGCGAAAATCTATCGCTCGAACAAGTTGGAAGAACGGATACAGGAGGCGATCGACGAGGGGACGCTGCTCATCGATACCTCCGGGGAGGTTGTCGGTCAGGTCAACGGTCTTTCCGTCTACATGATGGGGGATTATGCCTTCGGCCGCCCTTCGCGTGTGACTGTGCGCACCTACTTCGGCAAGAGCAACGTCGTTAATATCGAGCGGGAAGCGAAAATCTCCGGATCTATCCACGACAAGGGCGTCATGATCCTGACCGGCTTCTTCGGCGCCCGCTACGCTCAGGATAAACCGCTCTCCATGTCCGCTTCCATCTGCTTCGAGCAGTCTTACGGAGGAGTCGAAGGCGACAGCGCCTCGACCACCGAACTGTATGGTCTTCTCTCCTCCTTGTCAGATCTTCCGATCCGACAGGGCGTGGCAGTGACCGGCTCGGTCGATCAACGCGGCATAGTCCAGCCGATCGGTGGAGTCAACGAGAAGGTCGAGGGCTTTTATGCCGTATGCAAAGCGCAGGGGCTGACCGGTGAGCAGGGAGTGATCATCCCGAAGAGAAATGTGAAGAACCTGATGCTCAAGCAGGAGGTCATAGAGGCCGTCGAAAATGGTGATTTCCATGTCTGGGCAGTGGAGAATGTCGATGAAGGTATCGAGATTTTGACCGGTGTACCCGCCGGGGAAAAACAGGAGGATGGGACCTGGCCTTCCGGGACGGTCAATGCGCTTGTCGATGAGCAGTTGCTAAAACTGGCAGACATCAATCGCAATTTCAGCCAGGGTAAAAACAACGGCAACGACTGAGTCTGACCGGAAAGATTGATCAAAGGGAGGATGGAACATTTCATCCTCCCTTTTTATGGATTTTACCGATCCTTCTGCATCTCAGTCAGGGGAAGGCTTTTCTCTTTCCAGAAGCGGACAGCACCAGCATGGATCGGAGTAACGATGCCGACCAGGGCGTCCTCGATCGACATGGCCCGGGCTGTACTCTTGACCCGTGTCATGTAGGCGAGACCTTCTTCCGTAAAGATGGTCTTGACGGCTCTGTAGACGATGTCCGGTGATACATGACGACCTGCGACCCAGAGAGCGCTGTCCTGAAAAGTTTTGACCTCATCGTCGATACCTTTATAGGTCCCGGCAGGGATGATGACGGGCGAATAAAAGGGGTACTGACTGAAAACACCGGCATCCTGGCCGATCTGCCAGGTGGAGAGTATCTTGATCTTGTCGCTGGCCGCCGCCTGCATGATCGAGTCATTGGGAAAGCCGGCGAAGACCCACATGGCATCGACCCGTTGCTTGGTCAGGGCGCTGGCGGCGTTGCTGTAGCCGATAAAAACGACATCCATTCTCTCCCAGAGCCCCAGGACTTTGAAATATCGATGTGCGGCAGCGGACGCTCCCGAGCCGGCATCGCCTACAGCGATACGTTTGCCGGCCAGATCGGAGATGCTGTCGATGTTGGAGCTTTCAAGGACGATCAGATGAGCTGGGGCGCCGTAAAGGTAAGCGACGGCGAGGACGTCTTTGTACTCTTTGTTGTCATTTTTCAGGCGGCCGTTGCGGGCCAGATAGGTATCCCCGGAATAGGCGATCCCGAAATCGGCCTCACCTGAATCGATTCGCCGGATGTTTTCGACCGATCCGGCACTCTTCATGTCGTAAGCATCGACTTCAGGGAGTTTTTTGGACAGGCGGGAGGTGATGCCGTTTGAGAAATACTGAAAGGTTCCCCCTTCCGGGCCCCCTGAGAACCTGATCTGGTTCTCGGCGGCTTTTCCCGACCAGGGGAACATGACCGTTGCGGCTATGACGATGCCGAAGGACAGACAAAAAAACCTGCACATCTTTTTCATCCGCTCCTCCTCTGACCGGTCCTTGACCGGGATAATGTCTGATATGACTACAGCGGAATCACGAACACCGGCCGCCGCGACCGGTTGAGAACCTTCTCGGCGACGCTGCCGAGAAAAGCGTGTTCGATGGCGCCCTTGCCGTGATTCCCCATGACGATGACGTCAGAGTTCACGGTTTCCGCGGTTTCGAGGATTTTCGACACAGCATCGCCGTGCACAACCAGTGATCCTGCAAATCTTTCCAGGTCTTCCGGGTGATCTGTCAGTTCTTCACGGGCGAAACGGTTTAGTTCGTCCTTGAGCCTCAAGCGGGCCTGGCTGTCGTTCCGCTCTTCAAAATGATCGAGGCCTTTTTCGTTGCCCATGGCGGCGGAAATGTAACTTCGCATTGAAGAGTCGATCTCCGGAACGACATGGAGCATATGGATCGTGGCGTCGTTGTGACGGGCCAACATGACAGCATGCCTGAAGGCAAGTACGGAATTGGCGCTGAAGTCCGTAGTGACAAGAATATTCTCATAGTGCGGTAACATGACTGGAACTCCTCTTCTGTCCGGATCGGGTTGATCTCCAGTAGTCCAATTTTAACACCTCAGGCCGTCTTTGCTCACTCACGGTCATTTTTCTGCCGCAGGTAAAAAAGAAAAGGGAGGCGGTTGCCTCCCCCTGCCTCCCTTTTCCCCTGACCTTTTCCTTCTTACTGAGTGCTGGCATCCAGGGCGCCTTCGATCAGGTCCCTGCCGATGACGTCATGGAATTCAGGATAAATGTCCATCATCGTTTTTTTCCAGACCAGTCGCTGCTCGTCGGTCAACTCGTGAATGGCGATCTTGCCCGAGTTGCGGATCTTCTCCAGGTTGGAGTTGTTGAGTTCAGCGGCCTTCTCGCGGGCGTACTCTGTGGCATCCTTCATTGCGCCCTTGATGATGTCTCGCTGCTCGTCGTTGAGCTTGTTCCAGAAGATTTTGTTGGTGACGACCATGTAGCCGAGGTAGCCGTGATTTGAGAGAGTCAGGTCGGACTGAACCTCATGGAACTTCTTGGTGTAGATGTTAGAGAGGGTATTCTCCTGTCCGTCCACTACGCCCTGTTGAAGGGCGCTGTAGACCTCGGAGAAGGGAAGGACCTGGGGATTGGCCCCGATGGTCTTGAACTGCGCTTCGAGGACCTTTGAAGACATGATGCGGAATTTGAGGCCGGCGGCGTCAGAGGGCTTGATCAGGGGCTTGTTGGCAGAGATCTGCTTGAAGCCGTTGTCCCAGTAAGCCATGCCGACGAGACCCTTTTTCCCGACCATTTTGAGGATCTCCTGGCCGACTTCGCCGTCCAGAACCCGGTGCAGGTGATCGGAGTCGTCAAACAGGAAGGGCAGATCGAAAAGTTGAAGCTGAGGAGTGAAACCCGTGAACTTGGAGAAGCTCGGTGCCGCCATCTGCAGGGCATTCATCGACAATGCTTCGATAGCCTCGCGGTCCCCGTAAAGGGACGAATTGGGGTAGATTTCCACTTCGATGGTTCCATCGGAGCGCTCCTCGACCAGTTTCTTGAAGTACTCGGCTGACTGCCCTTTCGGCGTGTCGACCGCAACCACGTGACTGAACTTGATCTTGGCCGGTTTGGCGAAGGCCGGAGCCACCGCGAGAAGGACGATCGCCAGGGCGATCAGAAAACGGAAGTTTTTCATCTTTGCCTCCTTTGTGCTGGGTTAATGTGCGTGTTGCTATCGAAACCGTGATCGGTTCGGTTCTGGATTTTTATCCGTACATAAGGTTCGGCAGCCACAAGGAAATTGCCGGAATGTACGTGATGGCCAGCAGCCCGACCAGCAGGGCGAAAAACCAGGGTATCGAGGCCTTGATCACCTCTCCCAGGCTCAAACCCGAAATGCCGCTGGCGACAAAGAGGTTCAGTCCCACCGGCGGGGTGAGCATGCCGACCTCCATGTTGACGGCGATGATGACGCCGAGGTGGATCGGATCGATGCCCAGCTGCATGGCGACAGGGAAAATCAGGGGCGCGATGATCATGATCAGGCTTGACGGTTCCATGAAGTTGCCGGCAGCCAGCAGCAGAAGGTTGATCAGAATCAGGAACCCGACCTTGCCCATGTTCATATCGGTGATAAACGCTGCAAGTTGCTGGGGAATCTGCTCAATGGTCAGCAGGTAGGCAAACACCATGGCGTTGGCGATGATGAACATGATCATCGCCGCGGTGGAAGCCGAGGCCTTGATGACCTCGGGAATCTGTTTCCATTTCAGGTCCCCGTAGATGAACTTGACTACGATGAAACCATAGACTGCCGAGACGGCAGCCGCCTCTGTGGGGGTGAAGAGGCCTCCGTAGATGCCGCCGATAATGATGACGATGACGAAAAGCCCCCAGGAGGCCTCCTTGAAAGAGGCCCAGATTTCCCTGGCGGGCGCTCGCTCTGTTCTCTGGAAGCCACCACGCACCGCAGCGATGTAGGTGACCAGCATAAGGGCGCTGCCCAGCAAAATGCCGGGGACTAGGCCGGCCATGAACAGTTTGCCGATCGACTGGTCGACCGTCACCCCGTAAACGATCAGGATAATCGATGGGGGGATGACGATCCCGAGCGAGCCGGAGCAGACGATCGAGCCGACGGAAAAGGAGTTGCTGTAGCCGTCCTCCTTGATGGCGCCCATCATGATGGAGCCGATGGCGGCCACAGTTGCAGGAGAGGAGCCGCTGACCGCCGCAAAAATAATGCAGGCGAAGATGGCGGACATCGGCAACCCGCCAGGGAGATGGCCGACCAGTGATCGGGCAAAACGGATGATTCTTGCTGCTGCCCCGCCCTGGGAGAGGAAATTGCCGGCGAGAACGAAAAGGGGGATCGCCATCAGCGCGAACTTGTCCAGCGAAGTGAACATCTTCGAAGCGATAACCATGGTCGGTTGATCAGTAAATAACAGCATGACCGTTGCCGTTGACAGTCCCAGGGCGACAGCGATCGGCACCCCGATCAGCAACAGTCCGAACAGGAGGATAAAGAGAAGTAGTGTTGCCATGGTTTAATGCTCCTTCATGATCATATCGTAGCTGAATTCTTCCGCGGGGATCCTTAGGGTCTTGATGATCTTGAGACCGACCTGATAGCTCGCGATCGACATGGCGATCGGTACGCACATGTAGATGATCCAGAAAGGAATTTGCAGGTCGACGGAAGTCTGTTCCAGCATTTTGTTGTACATGACGAAATCATAGCCCCAGACAATGAGGCATATCAGATAGCTGAAAATGATAAACAGGGTGAAAGTGAGGACCCACTTGGCGATCTTCGGTTTGAGTTTCTGTATGACGATCGTCAC
>JAWOCM010000101.1:0-3280 GCA_046483795.1 Desulfuromonadales bacterium
CTTCTGGCCGCACGCGAAGCCGCCGAAAAAGGATACGACCAGGTTCTCTGGCTGGACGCCAGGGAAAAGAAGTACGTCGAGGAAGTCGGCAGCATGAATATCTGCTTTATCTACGACGGCAAGCTGATCACCTCGCCGCTGCACGGCACCATTCTCGACGGCATCACCCGCCGCTCGGTCCTGCGGCTGGCACGGGACATGGGCATGGGGGTCGTGGAACGGGCTCTGACCGTTGACGAGATATTCGATGGGATCGAAAGCGGGCGCCTGACCGAGGCGTTCGGCACAGGAACAGCGGTCGTCATATCGCCCGTCGGCCAGTTCACCTACCGAGACCGCACCGTCACCCTCGGCGACGGCACCACCGGCAAGGTGACGCAGAAACTGTACGACACCCTGACCGGCATACAGTACGGTCGCATCCCCGACTCCCACGGCTGGACGATCGAACTCTAAAGATTCCTATCCCAACAAAAAAACAAGAAAGTCCCGGACAGCATCGATTGTCCGGGACTTTCTTGTTTTATCGACTGCTGTGAACCGGCAACGCCTTATCGAAAAGCATCAACGACTATTTTTTGTGTACAAAATACACACCCCATGAGTCTTCAAAGTGCTCTATGGATGAAGGCATCACTTCCGATCCTCCCCTGTCGCTGACCTTCCGCAATAAAATCGCCCGGCGAACATTCCTGCAATTTCGGCACCTTTACTCGCCCATAATTGTATACGACAAAAGCAGACAAAAGTGGCCCGCTTCTTGCCTTGTTTCTTCTGAGGCGGACGAAGAGGGACTTTCCGCCTATCCCCGAACAGTTACGGAGGTAGCGACATATGTGCAGAATAGGAGCCATCAAGAGCCTTAATTATATTCATCCCAGCCAGGCCCTTCTGCTGATGCAATCCCAGCAGAAGGGGCACGACAATTCGGGATTCGCCATGGTCATGAAGGACCTGGGCGGAGTTTTCGAGCCGTACAAGACCATGCCGACCCTCTCGATGGCCTGCACCGATGAGGGCGTCAAGATCGCAGAGGACATCCTGCATGCCACCGGTTTTCATCGGGTCATGCAGTGGGTGCCGGAGACCAATCCGCAACCGGGCCTGGATATCAATGCCATGCCCTACTATGTGTTCGAGACCTTCGATTATCCGAAGCACTACAGGGACGCAACAAAAAAAGAGAAGGAGGATCTGCTCCTCAACATGCGTCTTGAGCTGCGTGAGGCCCTGGAGCCCGAGGAACAGGGGTTCGTCTACTCTTTCTGGCCCGACGTGGTCACTCTCAAGGAGATCGGCGACCCTCGCGACATCGGCACCTACTTCAACCTGTGGGAACCGAACGACACTTTCACCGCCAAGGTGATTACCGCCCAGTGCCGCCAGAACACCAATTACGATATCGTCCGCTATGCCGCCCATCCCTTCTTCATGCAGGGATACACCATTCTGGCCAACGGCGAGAACACCTTCTACCTCAAGAACAAGGAGTTTCAGCAGAAGCTGCACCGGGGATACATCGGCTTCGAATCCGATTCCCAGTGCTTTCTCTACACCCTGCACTACATCCATCATGAACTGGGATGGCCGCTGCAGTACTACAAGCACGTCGTCACCCCGCTTCCCTTCGAGAAAATCGAGAGACGGGAAGACAAAAACCAGCTGTTCGCCATCCGCCAGAGCCTGGCGCACCTGGAGATCAACGGTCCCAATACTATCATCGGAATGTTGCCCGACAGCACCCTGTTCACCTGTTGCGACGCCAAGAAGCTGCGACCCGTCGTGGTCGGCCGCACAGAAGAGACTGTCGCCATTTCTTCCGAGGTATGCGGAATCAATGAGATCCTTCCGGATCGCAACTGGGAGACGGACATCTATCCCAACGAACGGGAAACCGTGATGATCAACGACGAGCTGGAGGTGCAAAGATGGAAACAATGAAAATACACAGCATCACCCCCAACGACCTGCCCTGGAAACTTCGCTACGATGCCAGCCGATGCACCTTGTGCGGTTCCTGCGTGGCCGCATGCTCCTTTCGTGCTCTCGCGCCGAAAGTCGAGCGCCGCCGCATGGTCTTCTCGGAAAGCGAATTCCCCGAACCGAAGGCTCGTTTCTCAGCGGTCCCTGTTATCAAGCAGGTCAATTCGATCAAGAACTACTGTCGCGGCTGCGGCATCTGCGAAAAGGTCTGTCCCAACGACGCCATTGCAGCCGAGCGCAACCCCGATACCCGGCAGCCGATTGTCACCCGCTGCCTCGGGGGAGACTCCATAAAGCGCGGCGGGCGCAAGAACCTCGAAAGCCCGGACCGGACCCTCGACAAGATCCGAATCGGCCGCATATCCCAGATGACCGACCCGAGTCTCGACGCTCAGCGCCACACTTTCGACATGCTCGCCCCTTTCGGCCGTATCCTGCCGCCGGACCGGCTTCCCTTCTCCATCGACGAGAACGGCCAGCTCAACCAGGCCGGCCAGGCGCCGCCTGTCAACTGGATCTATCCGGTGGTCGTCGGCGACATGTCGATCGGCGCCCTCTCCTGGCGCATGTGGGAAGGCGTGGCCATGGCTGTGGCTTACCTCAATGAACAATGCGGCCTGCCGGTCCGCATGTGCTCCGGCGAGGGGGGAGTGCCGATGCGGCTGCTCAAGAGCAAGTACCTCAAATACATGATCCTCCAGATCGCATCCGGGCACTTCGGCTGGAACCGGATCGCCAAAGCGATGCCGCACATGATCGAGGACCCGGCCGGTGTTCTGATCAAGATCGGTCAGGGCGCCAAACCCGGCGACGGAGGCCTGCTGCAGGCCCAGAAAGTGGCCGAACACATCCAGGCGATCCGCGGCGTTCCCAAGACCGACCTGCTCAGCCCCCCGAACCATCAGGGGCTCTATTCCATCGAGGAGAGCGTGCAGAAGATGTTCCTCTCGCTCAACTCAGCCTTCAAGTTCCGCGTCCCGGTCGCGATCAAGGTGGCCGCCAGCGCCACCTCGGTGAGCGTTTTCAACAACCTGGTGCGCGATCCCTACAACATCGTCGGCGGCTTCTTCCTCGACGGGATTGACGGGGGGACCGGCGCAGCCCATGAGGTCAGTCTGGACCACACCGGCCATCCGATCGTCTCGAAACTGCGCGACTGCTACCTGGCCGCGGTCACGCAGGGTCGCCAGGGCCAGATCCCCCTGTGGGCGGCCGGAGGTCTGGGCAAGACCGGAGATCTCGCCGCCGACGCCTTCAAGATGATGAGCCTCGGGGCCAACGGCGTTTTCTCGGGCAA
>JAWOCM010000011.1:0-25898 GCA_046483795.1 Desulfuromonadales bacterium
GAAGTTCGGCCTGGGCCCTGCTGCCGAAATCGCCGAAGGGGCCTGATGTCATGGAGCTGAACCAGATCCTCGGCCTGGCTCTCAAGGCCAAGGCGTCCGATATTCACATCAAGGCCGGCCTGCCTCCGATCTACCGGATCAACGGCGCTCTCAAACCGCTGCCCAAGGGGCCCCGCCTCTCGTCCGATCAGCTGCGCCAGATGGCCGAGAGTATCATGAGCAAACATCAGGTCCAGCGGTTCGAAGAGATTCACGATCTCGACACCGCCTATGCCGTTCCGGGGCTGGGGCGCTTCCGGGTCAACATTTTCACCCAGCGCGGCAGTGTATCCATGGTCTTTCGCGTCATCCCGTTCGACATTATGGATATCGAAGAACTGCAGTTGCCGGCTGTGACCAAAAAGATCGCGCTGGAGCCGAGGGGACTGGTTCTGGTCACCGGGGCCACGGGCTCGGGCAAATCGACCACCCTGGCCGCCATGATCGACTACATCAATGCCACGCGGACCACGCATGTCGTCACCATCGAAGATCCGATCGAATTCCTGCACCGCGACAGGAAGAGCATCATCAACCAGCGCGAAATCGGCATCGATACGGAAAACTACGCTTCCGCACTGAAAAGTGCACTGCGCCAGGATCCGGACGTCATTCTGGTGGGCGAGATGCGGGACATGGAAACGGTGGAAACAGCCCTGCACGCTGCCGAAACCGGGCACCTGGTCCTCTCCACTCTGCACACCATCGACGCTCCGGAGACGATCAATCGCATCATTTCGATTTTTCCGCCCCACCACCAGCGCCAGATCCGGGCGCAGCTGGCAACGGTCCTCAGAGCCGTCATCTCGCAGAGGCTGGTTCCCCAGGCGACGGGAAAAGGACGGGTCCCGGCACTGGAGGTGCTGATCTCGACCGCACGCACCAGGGAGATGATCGACGACAAGGAGAAGACCAAGCAGTTGCATGAAGCGATCCAGGCAGGCTATGTCTCCTATGGCATGCAGACTTTCGACCAGTCGCTGATGGAACTGCTCAAGAAGGATCTGATCACCTACGAGGAAGCGCTGCGGCAAAGCTCCAATCCCGACGACTTCAAACTCAAACATTCGGGAATCGACTCGACATCCGACATGTCCTGGGATGCGTTCCAGGGCAACAACACGGAAGAGGACGAAGAAGAGAGCTCAGGAGACGGGCCCCGTTGAGCACGACCAGCGCCATGGAAGCGGCGCTGCGCCTGCTGGCCCATCGCGACCGAAGCGAGGTGGAACTGGCTCGGCGACTCGCCAGGCGGGACTTTCCTGAAGAAGAAATCCAGGCTGTTCTCGAGCGCTGCCGACAATTGGGATACCTCGACGACCTTCGATTCGCCCGCCTGCGGGCCCGCAGCCTCTATGACAACGGCCGTGCCGTCGGCCGGCGTCTGCTGCAGGATCTGATACAGCACGGGGTCGACGAGCGAACCGCCCTCGGTGTCCTCGAGGAACTGAACGAAGAGACCGACGAAGATGAACTGCTGAGAAATTTACTTCAAAGGCGGTTCTCCGACTTCGACTTTACGACAGCCGACGACAAACAACGGCGCAGGATCATCAATTTTTTCCTGCGCCGGGGCTTTGTCCTGAACCGGGTTCTGGCCATACTGAAGAATGAAAGGTAGACCGAGACAATCATGATGACCGGCAATGACATCCGAACAAGATTTCTGAAGTATTTCGAGAAGCGCGGCCACAGGGTGGTTCCGTCCTCCTCTCTGGTGCCCCACAACGATCCCTCCCTGCTGTTCACCAACGCGGGGATGAATCAGTTCAAGAGCCTCTTTCTCGGACAGGAGACCCGCGATTACTCCCGGGCAGCCTCCTCGCAGAAATGCGTTCGCGCCGGCGGCAAACACAACGACCTGGAAAACGTCGGGCGCACCGCCCGCCATCACACCTTTTTCGAGATGCTCGGCAACTTCTCCTTCGGCGACTACTTCAAGGAGGAAGCGATCCGGTTCGGCTGGGAATTTCTCACCGAAGAGATGCAGCTTCCTGTCGACCAGCTCTGGATCTCGATCTTCGAAGACGACGACGAGGCGCATGACATCTGGCGCGACCGGATCAAGGTTCCCGAAGGGCGGATTCTACGGATGGGCGAGGAGGACAACTTCTGGTCCATGGGAGACACCGGCCCCTGCGGCCCCTGCTCTGAAATCCACATCGACCAGGGCGAGGAGATGGCCTGCGGACCCGACTGCGCCCTCGGCGTGTGCGACTGCGACCGATACCTCGAACTCTGGAACCTGGTCTTCATGCAGTACAATCGCGACGAAGCGGGACAGCTCACCCCGCTGCCCAAGCCGTCCATCGATACCGGCATGGGACTGGAGCGCATCACCGCCGTCGTTCAGGGCGTCAAGAGCAACTATGACTGCGACCTGCTGCGGGGCATCATCTCCTTCGTCGAGGACCTTGTCGAAAAACGCTACGGCGACAACGGGGACGACGACGTCTCCATGCGGGTCATCGCCGACCACAGCCGCGCCAGCGCCTTTCTGATCGGCGACGGCGTTCTGCCCAGCAACGAGGGACGGGGCTACGTTCTGCGCAGGATCATGCGCCGCGCCGCCCGTCACGCGAAAATGCTCGGCTTCAATGAACCGATGCTGTACCTCACCGTGGAAAACGTGATCTCCAAGATGGCGCCGGCCTACCCCGAGCTGGCTGAACGCTCCAGCTTCGTTTGCAAAGTCGTCAAGAACGAGGAAGAGAGGTTCATTCAGACGCTCGGCAACGGCCTTCGCATTCTCGAGGAAGAAGTGGAGGCGCTGAGGAAAGAGGGGATGACGGTCGTTCCCGGCGAGGTTGTCTTCCGTCTCTACGATACCTACGGATTCCCCGTCGACCTGACCGCGGACATCGTGGAGAAGGAAGGTTTCACGGTCGACGAGGAAGGCTTCGAGGTCTGCATGCAGAAGCAGCGCCGCCAGGCCAGGGAGAACTGGAAAGGCTCCGGCGAGGAGAGCGTCAACGCCATCTACCGCCAGCTCAGCGAACAGGGCATGGAATGCACATTTATCGGGTACGATGACCTGGAGAGCACTGGGGAGATTCTGGCTCTGATCAAGGACGGACAGCTCGTCGACAGCGCCGCTGAAGGCGACGAGGTGGAAGTCGTTCTCGATCGCACTCCCTTTTACGGCGAATCGGGCGGCCAGCTGGGAGACACTGGCACCCTGCTCTCCGATCAAGGCCGGTCCGATATCGTCGATGCGCAGAAACCGCTGGAGAATCTCGTCGTCCACCGGGCCCGGATCGAGGCAGGACAGCTGCAGACCGGAACGCGCGTCAAACTGCACGTCGATGCCTTGGAACGCCGAGCCACGGCCCTCAACCACACCGCGACCCATCTTCTTCAGTCCGTCCTGGTGGACATCCTCGGAGATCACATCAAGCAAGCCGGCTCTCTCGTTTCGCCGACCCGGCTGCGCTTCGACTTCACCCACTTCTCCGCCCTCACTGACCGGGAACTCGTCCGCATCGAAGATGACGTCAACCGCCGCATTCGCGAAAATGCGGCCGTCCACACCGAGGAAATGGAAGCCGAGGAGGCTGTGGAGAAGGGAGCGACAGCCTTGTTCGGAGAGAAATACGGAGACAATGTGCGGGTCGTCTCCGTCGGCGATTTCAGTCTGGAGCTTTGCGGCGGAACCCACGCCCGGGCATCCGGAGACATCGGCCTTTTCAAAATCCTTCAGGAGACAGGCATCGCCGCCGGCGTACGCCGCATCGAGGCGGCCACCGGAAACCAGGCTTTACAGGTTGTCCACCAGCAGGAACAGACCCTGCAGAACGTGGCTGACCTGATCAAGAGCGATCCGAAGCAGCTGGAAAGCCGGATCTCCAAAATGCTCGAGCACCAGAAAGAGCTCGAACGGGAACTGGACAAGTTGCAGAGCAAGCTTTCCGCTGAAACGGGGGACAAGCTTCTCGACAAAGTGGAAGAGGTTGCCGGCATTCCCGTTCTGGCCACCCGAATCGACGGGACCGACGGCAAGGGCCTGCGGGAACTCAGCGACCGGTTGCGCGATCGCCTCGGCTCGGGCGTCATCGTGCTCGGCTGCGAGGCGGGGGGCAAGGCCAATCTGCTGGTTGCAGTCACCAAGGACCTGGTCAATCGCCTCAATGCGGGTAAAATTATAAAGGATCTGGCCGCTCAGGTCGGCGGTGGTGGTGGTGGCCGACCCGATCTGGCTCAGGCCGGCGGCAGCCGACCCGAGAACCTGGATGACGCCCTGGCCGGAGTCCCATCGCTGATTGCACAGAAGGTCGAAGCCGGCACCTGACCCGCAGAGGGGCCGGGCAACCTCACTCTGGCGATGGAAAGGGGCGTACAGGCAGGGCAAACCACCGAGAGCCGGACGCTCCTTACCATACCGGTCAGGCCTTCCCATATCATAACCTCCCCGATGCGAAGAGCCGCGAGATACGGCCTTTCAAACCCGCTTGCAGCGGGTTTTTTCTTTGCCAGTCCCGGGGCTTGTGATATATTTGGGGCATTTTTCAAAGTATAGAGGATACCGAAATGAGCAACGAGACACTGCGTGGCACCACTATCGTCTGCGTCAGGAGAGACAATGAGGTGGCATTGGCCGGAGATGGCCAGGTCACCCTCGGGAATACGGTCATGAAACACACCGCCCGCAAGGTTCGCCGCATGCTGGACGGCAAAGTTCTGGCCGGCTTTGCGGGCAGCACGGCCGATGCATTCACCCTGTTTGAAAAGTTCGAGGGCAAGCTCAAGGAACATCGGGGGAACCTCACACGCTCGGCGGTGGAACTGGCCAAGGACTGGCGCACCGACCGGGTCCTGCGACGCCTCGAAGCACTGCTGATCGTCGCCGACACCACCACTACGCTGATTGTCTCTGGCTCCGGAGATGTCATCGAGCCGGACGACGGCGTCGCGGCCATCGGCTCGGGAGGAGCTTTCGCTCTGGCCGGAGCCCGTGGGCTGCTCGCCCACTCGGACCTGCCGGCCCGCGGGATCGCCGAGGAAGCGATGAAGATCGCCGCCGGAATCTGCATTTACACCAACGACCAGATATTGGTGGAGGCGCTGTCATGACCAATTTCACCCCCAGGGAAATCGTTTCTGAACTCGATCGCTACATCGTCGGCCAGCGCGACGCCAAGCGCGCCGTTGCCGTGGCTCTGCGCAACAGATGGCGGCGCCAGCAGGTTCCGCCGGAGCTGCGCGAGGAGATCGCCCCGAAGAACATCATCATGATCGGTCCCACCGGCGTCGGAAAGACCGAGATCGCCCGGCGGCTGGCCAGGCTTGCCCAGGCTCCCTTCATAAAGGTCGAGGCGAGCAAATTCACTGAAATCGGCTATGTCGGTCGCGACGTGGAGAGCATGGTGCGTGACCTGGTGGAACTGGCCATCATCATGGTCAAGGAAGAAGAGGCGAAAAAGGTCCGCAGCAAGGCGGAGGATATGGCCGAGGAACGCCTGCTCGACCTGCTTCTTCCGGGCGAAAGCAAACCGGACCAAGAGACCGGGGAAGGCGGGACCCGGGAGAAGCTACGCAAACTGCTGCGGCTCGGCTCACTCAACGATCGCACTGTCGAAATCGAAACCCAGGAACGCCAGACACCCAGCATTGGCGCTTTCACCCCTCAGGGGATGCAGGGCGTCGACGATATGGATACCGGTCTGCAGGACATGCTCGGCAACCTCTTCCCCAAGAAGACCAAGCGACGGCGCATGAAGGTCGGCGAAGCCAGGGAGGTCCTCATAGAGAGCGAGGCGGAGAAGCTGGTCGATATGGAAAAGGTCCACGAACTGGGCCGCCTGCGGGTGGAACAAAGCGGCATCATCTTCATCGACGAGATCGACAAGGTCGCCAGCCGGGAAGGCGGCCAGGGGCCTGAGGTCTCCCGGGAGGGAGTCCAGAGGGACATCCTGCCGATCGTCGAGGGCAGCACAGTCAATACCAAGTACGGTCCGGTCAAGACCGACCATATCCTCTTCATCGCTGCCGGCGCCTTCCATGTGGCCAAGCCCTCGGACCTGATTCCGGAATTGCAGGGTCGTTTCCCGATCCGGGTCGAGCTGGCCAGTCTGGGTGAGGAGGAATTCGTACGCATCCTTACCGAGCCCAAAAACGCTTTGCTTCGGCAATATAGAGAGCTTCTCAATACCGAGCATATCGAACTGGAATTTACCGAAGATGCGGTGGCTGAAATCGCCCGCACTGCCCAGATGGTCAACGAACGCACCGAAAATATCGGCGCCCGGCGTCTCCACACCATCCTCGAGAAACTGCTCGAGGAGCTCTCTTTCACCGCGCCGGAACTTGTCGAGAAGCAGGTGAATATAGACGCTGCGGTGGTCCGCGAGCGGCTGGCGGACATCGCCGGCGACGAGGACCTGGCCCGGTACATTCTCTAATGGAATATCTGTAGGGGCGAGGCGCTGCCTCGCCCAGGGCGACCCATCGGGTCGCCCCTACCGTATCGGAATCAAGAATGAAAGAACTGATCGAAAAAGCCAACGTGCTGATGGAGGCGCTGCCCTACATCAGGCGCTTCGCCGACAAGACCATCGTCATCAAGTACGGCGGCAACGCCATGGTGGACGAAAAGCTCAAGGAGGGCTTCGCTCGCGATGTCATCCTGATGAAATTCATCGGTCTCAACCCGGTCGTCGTTCACGGCGGCGGGCCTCAAATCGGCAAAGTTCTCGCGGAAATGGGGCGGGAGACCGAATTCGTGCAGGGGATGCGGGTCACCGACAAGGACACCATGGACATCGTGGAGATGGTGCTCGGAGGCAAGGTCAACAAGGAGATCGTCGGCAACATCAACCGGCACGGAGGTAAAGCCGTCGGGCTTTCGGGCAAGGACGGAAGCCTGATTCAGGCGCGAAAACTGGAAATGCAGCAGGTCAATCCCGAATCGCTGACGCCGGAAATCATCGATATCGGACATGTCGGAGAGGTCGAGCAGGTCAATCCGGCCATCGTCGACGCTCTGGAAAAAAGCAATTTCATCCCGGTGATCGCACCGATCGGCGTAGGCCTCGAAGGGGAGACCTACAACATCAACGCCGACCTCGTCGCAGGGCGGATCGCCGGGGCCCTGCGCGCCGAGAAGCTTATTCTGCTTACCGATGTGGAGGGGGTCAAAGACCCGACCGGCCGCCTGATCTCAACAATCGACAGGCAGAAAGTGCCCGACCTGATCAACGACGGAACGATTACCGGCGGCATGATCCCCAAAGTCAACTGCTGCGTCGACGCCGTTGCAGAGGGGGTTCACAAGACACATATCATCGACGGGCGGGTCGAACATGCCATATTGCTGGAAATTTTCACCGACACGGGGATAGGCACCGCCATCGCCGATTTCAAAAGCAGTTAACACCCGTTCGCCGGGCTCTCTCAGGGCGCCTGAATAAAGACCCACTCATTGCGCCTTGTCTTCCAACATTGCGACTTTGCGCTGAATAGATTGTCAGAGGATAACTAGAGATGACGACTTCGAAGGACTGGATCGCCCGGGGCGAAAAACATGTGTCCAATACCTATGCGCGCCTGCCGCTGGTCGCAGTGCGCGGCGAGGGCACACGCCTGTGGGATGTCGACGGCAACAGTTATCTCGACTTCCTCGCCGGAGTAGCGGTCAACAACCTGGGACACTGCCATCCGAAAGTCGTCGCCGCTCTGCAGGAGCAGGCCGGGCGCCTTCTTCACTGCTCCAATTTTTTCCATATTCCGTCCCAGATCGAGCTGGCGGAGATCCTCTGCGCCAATTCCTTCGGCGATCGCGTTTTCTTCTGCAATTCCGGAGCCGAGGCCAACGAGGCGGCGATGAAGCTGGTGCGCAAATACAGCCGTGAACAGGGCGGGGAAAACCGCTTCGAGGTCATCACCGCCCTCGCCTCTTTCCACGGACGCACCATCGGCACCATAAGCGCCACGGGTCAGGACAAGGCGCGGTTCGGCTTCGAACCGGTGGTGCCGGGCTTCAAGTACGTCCCCTTCGGCGACATCCAGGCGCTGCGCACCGCCATCAGTCCCAACACCTGCGCCGTCATGCTCGAACCGCTCCAGGGCGAGGGCGGCGTCAACGTCCCCCCGGCCGGATATCTGCAGGCGGTGCGGGACGTCTGCGGCGAGAACGGACTGCTGCTGGTTTTCGACGAGGTCCAGGTCGGCTGCGGTCGAACGGGCAAGCTCTTCGCCTATCAGCATGACGGGGTCGAGCCGGACATCATGACCCTGGCCAAGGCTCTGGCCGGGGGCCCTCCCATCGGCGCCATGGTGGCCCGGGAGGCGATCTCCCAATCGTTCGGCCCCGGCACTCACGGCTCGACTTTCGGCGGAAACCCCCTGATGGCCTCTGCAGCCGTAGCCGCCATGAAGGTGCTCATCAGCGATGGCATTCTGGAAAACTGCACCGAAATGGGACGCTATCTGCGGGTGCACCTCGAAGAACTTAGCGACCGGTATCCCTTCGTCTCCCAGGTGCGCGGCCGGGGGCTGATCCTGGGCATGGAACTGACCATCCAGGGCGGCGATATCGTCAAAAAAGCCCTTGAACGCGGATTGATCATCAACTGCACTGTCGGAAAGGTGCTGCGATTCCTTCCGCCGCTGACAGTAAGCCGCGAAGAGATCGACGAGGCCATCGGCATTCTAGACGGGATTTTGTCCGAGCAGACAAAAACCTCATAATGCCGATCGATATCACTGGCCAACCATCGGTTTCTATTCTCTGTGCGTTCAGTAGACTCTGTGGCTCATGCTTTTCGACTGTTGTATTTGACCCTGTATACATAGATTCAGGAGCATCGTTGTGAAAAAAGACTTTCTCTGCCTTTCCGACTGGACCCGCGAAGACCTTATGGAGATCTTCGATCTGGCTGCCCGATTGAAGGCGAAACAGAAACGCGGCAAGGAACATCCCCTTCTCAAAGGCAAAACACTGGCGATGATTTTCGAGAAGAGCTCGACGCGTACCCGGGTTTCTTTCGAGGTCGGCATGGTTCAGCTCGGCGGGCATGCCATTTTTCTGTCATCGGGGAATACCCAGATAGGACGAGGCGAACCGATCAAGGATACCGGCCGCGTCATGTCGGGTTACTGCGACGGCATCATGATCCGCACCTTTTCGCAGGAAGCGATCGAGGAGCTGTCGCGCTGGAGCACGGTTCCGGTCATCAACGGACTGACCGACATGTATCATCCCTGCCAGATCATGGCCGATCTTTTCACTGTCAGGGAATATCGCAAGAACTTCACCGATCTGACCTACTGCTGGATCGGCGACGGAAACAACATGGCTCATTCCTGGATCAATGCCGCCGCTATTTTCGGTTTTGAACTTCGCGTCGCCACCCCCAAAGGCTATGAACCGGACGCCGACATCGTCATGCGGGCCCGTCAGACCGGTGCATGTGTTCATTACACCGACGACCCTGCCGTGGCGGCTCGCGGCGCCCATGTCCTCAATACCGACGTATGGGCGAGCATGGGGCAGGAGTCCGAGCAGAAAGAGCGCGAAAAAGCCTTCGCCGGATTTCAGATCAATGCGGACCTGATCGGGCTCGCGGACCCCGAATGCCTGCTCATGCACTGTCTGCCTGCCCACCGTGATGAAGAGATCACCGACGAGGTGATCGAGGGCAGGCATTCTATCGTCTTCAATGAGGCGGAGAACCGGCTGCATGTGCAGAAGGCGATCATGGCGACACTGATGAAGTAAACCGACAAGGCCACTGTACGACCCGGAGGGGATATGCAGATCACATGCCCGCACTGCCAGTTTTCAAAGGACGTCGACCAGAAGCGGATTCCCCGGAATCCGTCACAGGTGGACTGCCCTGAATGCCAGGGAATTTTCTACTTTTCCCCTGAAGATGGGGAAACTCTGGAGCGGCCGCAACCGGAGTCAGCTCGCCAGACCTGTCCTTCTTGCGGACTGGAGCAGCCCCCCGGCAGGAGCTGCGTCAACTGTGGGATCGTCTTCGCCTTTTATAAAGATCCACCACCCCCCCCACAGCCGGGTGCCGGTCAGACCGCCAGCGAGTTTACCTTCGAAACCGCAGAAGAAACGATCGATACCGAATTCGCTTCGACACCCGAGCAGATTCCCAAGGCCGGTTTCTGGATCCGTTTCGTGGCGATATTTATTGACGGCATCATTTTCTCCATCCTTCTGATGGGGGTCTCGATGGTCGTGATGGCTTTGATGGGTCAATCGTTCATGGAGTTCATGATGGTCACCGGCTCCGGGCAGATAGGAGAAACCCAGATTCAGACCATGGCGGCACGGATGTCGACAGATATATCGATGACATTACTGACCCTCAACGGCTTGTACCTTCTGCTGGCCATTCTCTATTTCGTCGTCCCGACAGGGCGCTCAGGACAGACCCTGGGCAAAAGGGTTTGCGGCATCCGGGTTATCCGCTCCGAGGGGGAGCGGGGGAGCATCGGCTTCTGGCGAGCGCTGCTGAGGGAGATCATCGGGAAATGGCTCTCCACCCTCTTTTTCTGCATCGGCTACCTCATGGCGGCTTTCCACAGACAGAAGCGCGCCCTGCACGATCTGGTCGCTGGCACTTATGTCATCAAATCGCGCTGAGGAAACCGGCCTATCATGAGAACCATCATCTGCCCGCATTGCGGTTTTTCCCGGGACCTCCCCCGGGATGCCATCCCAGAAGATGCCACTGCGGCAAACTGCCCGTCCTGCGGCACGCGTTTTCCGCTGCGCGACGCCAGTTTTTCCGCTTCCCCTCAGCAAGCCGGAGAGGATCGCGATAGGGGGGAGCGAGTCATCTGCCCTGTCTGCTCAACCGCCCAGGCTCCCTCAGAGACCTGCGTCAACTGTGGGCTGATCTTTTCCAAATGGGAAGAGATCCGCAAGGAAGACGTCGATTTCTACCTAGCCGACAGCGGAAAACCTCTGTCCGAAAACATGGCGAGAAAGCGATACCGCTCCCTTGATGGGCCCCCGCGAGCAGGCTTCTGGCTGCGCCTGACGGCAGCGATGGTCGACCTGGTTGTCCTGTTCGCTGCTCAGCTTCTGTTCGGAGTGCTTCTCAGCGCAGTTGTCATGGTCCTCTCGGTGGGATGGCAGTTCGGGTCCTTCGGCTGGAACATATTGATGGCCCCGGTCGAGCTGTTCAACCTCGTCCTGTTTCTTGCCTACTTTATCGTCTTTACCGGGTACGGGGGGCAGACTCCTGGCAAGATGCTGCTGGGCATCAAAGTCATCCGGACGGACGGCGGCGAGATCGGTTATGCCCGGGCTTTTCTCCGGGAAGCCCCCGGCAAGTTGATTTCGACCCTGCCGTTTGGTCTCGGATTTCTCCTGATCGGGGTTCACCCTGAGAAACGAGGTCTGCACGATCTGTTGGCCGCTAGCCGCGTGGTCAAATTGGAGTAACCGTAAAAAGTCATCGCCATCGTCGTATAATTTAAAAAATGTCGTCAAAAGTCTGGAATCCCACATAGTTCAAGGAGTGACTGATGAGTAAAAAAGGGAGTGTCCAAAAAGCTGTTCTCGCCTATTCCGGGGGTCTCGACACCTCCATCATTCTCAAATGGCTGGTCGAGGAATACGGATGTGAAGTCATCGCCTTCGCCGCTGATCTCGGGCAGGGCGAAGAACTGGACTTCGTGCCGGAGAAGGCGAAAAAAACGGGCGCCAGCAAATGCTATATTGAAGATCTGCGCGAAGAGTTCGTCCGCGACTTCGTCTTCCCCATGTTCCGCGCCAACGCCATCTACGAGGGGCGCTATTTCCTGGGAACCAGCATCGCCAGGCCCCTGATCGCCAAGAAGCAGATGGAGATCGCAGAGGCGGAAGGAGCCGATGCGGTGTCCCACGGCGCCACCGGCAAGGGCAACGATCAGGTGCGATTCGAGCTGGGCTACTACCATTTCGATCCCTCCATCAAGATCATCGCGCCCTGGCGCGAATGGGATCTGAACAGCCGTACCGCTCTGGAGGATTATGCCCTCAAGCACGGCATTCCCGTCCCGACCAGCAAGAAGTTTCCCTGGAGTTCCGACCGCAATCTGCTCCACATCTCCTTCGAGGGGGATGCGCTGGAGGATCCGTGGGCCGAAGCGCCGGAAGAGATGTACCTTCTCAGCACCCGGCCCGAAGACGCTCCCGACAAGCCGGAGTATGTGGAAATCGAGTTCCGCAACGGCGACCCGATAGCCATAGACGGCGAAACTCTGGCCCCGGCCGCGCTTCTGGAGCGGCTCAACGAACTGGGCGGCAAACACGGTATCGGTCGCATCGATCTGCTCGAGAACCGTTTCGTCGGGATGAAGAGCCGGGGCGTCTATGAAACTCCCGGCGGCACCATCCTCGAGGAAGCCCATCGTGCGGTGGAGTCGATCACCATGGACCGTGAAGTCATGCATCTGCGCGACTCCCTGGTCCCGCGCTATGCGGAAATGATCTACAACGGTTTCTGGTTCAGTCCCGAACGAGACGCGCTCCAGGCCCTTATCGACGACACGCAGAAGACGGTCAACGGCATGGCCCGCGTCAAGCTCTACAAAGGGCACTGCCGGGTTGTCGGCCGGAGAAGCGAGAGCGACAGCCTGTTCAATGTCGAATTCGCCACTTTCGAGGCCGATCAGGTCTACGACCAGGCCGACGCCGAGGGCTTTATCAAGCTCAACGCCCTGCGTCTGCGTATCCGCAGTATGATGCAAAAGAACAAGTGAGGAGTAAGGGGTGAGGAGTGAGGCGTGAAAATCCTGGTTCGCCTTAACTCCTCTCTCCTCTCTCCTCACCTTTCACGGGAATTGCATGGACTACAAGAAGGAACATATCAAAACGGCCGTGGTGGCCTGCATTATCGACGAAGAAAATCGCGTCCTTCTCACCCGTCGTTGTATCGAGCCTTTTTGCGGTCTTTGGGTGATGCCGGGTGGGAAGATCGATCACGGTGAACCGATCATGGAAGCCCTGCATCGCGAAGTCAGGGAGGAGGTCGGCATTGATATCCGGGTCGAGAGTTTGCTCGATGTGTTCGAGCACCTCGGCGTAGAGGGCCGCAGTGATCATTTCGTCATTCTCTATTACCGGGCTCATCCCTTGAGCTTTGAACTTAAACCCGATGGCGGCGAGTGCACCGATGCCGTCTGGGCGTCGAAAGAGCAATTGCGCGATTTCGATCTACCGCCCGGTGGACGCCACATTCTCTCCAAACTCTTCCCCGATCTGGATTGGGGAAACGGGAAACCCATGATGGGAAGCCCGGAGAGCGAGATACCCGGTCAGTTTTAATCGGAGTGAAGACCCGTGTTCAAAATCGTCGAAAAAGAGCTCAACCTCGAATTTACCCTTGGCCATCACCAGCACTGTCTTCTGTGCCAGATTCCCAATCAGCTGGGGCTTCAGGACTCCGCCTGCAAACTGACAAACCCGCACGACAAATGGCAAAGCCTGCGCTCCATTTTCGAACTGGTGGCCGAGGGCCCGGGCAACCTGAAGAAACTGCACTTTCTGATCTTGCCTGAAGCGACCATGCCGGCCGCTAATGTCGAGGAGGCCCTGAGCTTCATCAAGGATAATTTTCGCCCCAACACGGTCACGATGTTCGGCGTGGAACATGTTCTCCTGTCGGAATACAGGCAGTTCCTCGAGCGATATCCGGAAGACAACGCCGAAGTCCTGGAAACGGTCATATCCGACAATGATGCGGGAGATATAGAGCATATTCCGGTCAACTGGGCAGTGGTCGCAGTGAAGGAGTCCGATGGGCGACTCCGTGTCTTCGCTCTGGCCAAGAGCCACCCTTTCGTCGGCGAAGAAACCATCGATCCCTTTCATGACCTTTACCGGGGAAAGGTCTTCCCGCTTTTTCGCTGCACTCCTGTGGCATTCAATTTCATGCCTCTTATCTGCCTGGATTACGTCTACCGCGATCTCTATCAGTCCAATATCACCGCCGTCATCAACAAGGCCAATGACCTTTTTTTTCGCACGCGACAGAGGCTCGATCTGCTGGCTGTTCTGGAGTGCAATCCCAAACCGGAACATCCGGCTTTTCGCGATGTGATCAACGGATTTTACGGAGAATATCTCGCCTATACGCCCGGCGTTCGGGACACGACCACGGTTTTCTGCAACGTCTCGGAGGAAACCGGAGGCCTGAGCGCAAAAGGCCGATACACCTATGGATATTCATCGATCATCATCCATCAGAGTCACAAAATAGGGCCGATCAAATACCCTGAATTCGTGACCGACGACTTCGGAGGGCTCCCGGTCTGCCGCCTGCGTTTCGGGCCCGAGTCCCGGCTGTATTACTTCAATCTGCCGCTTTTTCATGAACTCGACCCCCGAACCACCCGATATCCCCTTAAGCTTCACGGCATCTTCCGACCGGGGAAGAGCAGAGACTGGGTTCGCATGGAAGACAAGGAGTTGCAGGGACAGCACAACCCGGACCAGCCTTCCGAAAAAAACACCGGCAATGATACCGAAGAGGACTGAATCACCGCGCATACCTCTCAGAAACGGAGCACCTTCATGAACGAGAAACCCTGGGCTGGCCGATTCACGGCCCCTACCGACAAATTCGTGGAAGAATTCACCGCCAGCATAGATTTCGACAAGCGTCTTTACCGCTACGATATTGATGGGTCGATCGCTCATGCCCGGATGCTGGAACGCCAGCAGATCATCGAACCGGCCGAGGCCGACACCATCGTTGAGGCTCTGCAGGGTATTCTTGTCGAAATCGAGGACGGCAAGATCGAATTCAAGGTCAGCCTCGAAGATATCCACATGAACATCGAAGCCCGCCTCATTGAACGCATCGGGACGGTTGGCGGAAAGCTGCATACCGCCCGGTCGCGTAACGACCAGGTGGCCCTCGACATCCGCCTCTATCTGCGTGACGAGGTCCGGGAGATTATCGCCTATCTGGAAAAGCTCCAGGACGCCCTGCTCCAACAGGCTGAGGCGAATCTGGCCGTGATCATGCCGGGCTTCACCCACCTGCAGACGGCCCAGCCGGTGCTTTTTTCCCATCATATGCTCGCCTACTACGAGATGGTGAAGAGGGACGCCGGACGTATGCACGATCTATACAAACGGGTCAATATCCTGCCGCTGGGCGCCGGTGCCCTGGCGGGAACCACCTTCCCCATCGACCGCGAGTGGGTGGCAGAACAGCTCGGTTTCGATGGCGTGACCCGCAACAGCCTCGACACCGTCTCCGACCGCGATTTCGCCATTGAGTTCTGCGCATCTTCGAGCATTCTGATGATGCACCTCTCGCGTCTCTCCGAAGAGCTGGTCCTCTGGTCGAGCGCCGATTTCGACTTCATAGAACTCACCGATTCCTTCTGCACCGGCAGCTCGATCATGCCCCAGAAAAAGAATCCGGACGTTCCCGAACTGGTGCGCGGCAAGACCGGCCGGGTCTACGGCAACCTGGTCAACCTGCTCACCCTGATGAAATCCCTGCCCCTGGCTTACAACAAGGACATGCAGGAGGACAAGGAACCGCTCTTCGACACCATCGACACGGTCAAGGGTTCCCTGAAAATTTTCGCCGGAATGATCGCCGAGATGAAAGTCAAGGCCTCCAACATGCGAACCGCCGCCGCCCGGGGCTTTTCCACCGCCACCGATATCGCCGACTACTGTGTGCGAAAAGGGGTCCCTTTTCGCAACGCCCACGAGATCGTCGGAAAAACCGTGCGTTACTGTCTCGAACAGAACAAGGACATCCCCGAACTGAGTCTTCAGGAATTCCGCCAGTTCTCCGATGTCATCGACGAGGATATTTTCGATTACGTGACCCTCGAAGCTTCGGTTGACGCACGTCGGGCCACCGGCGGAACCGCCCGCCAGGCCGTGAAGCGGGAACTGAAACGCGCTCGAGAGGAGCAACAGGATACATGAACCTGCAACCCTTCATCTTTATTCTGATATTCGGCCTCTTGACCGGGTGCGGAACGAAAGGACCTGTGAAGCCCCTTCAAAAGCCGCTGCCGGCAGCTCCGCCGGAGATATCCCTGGCCCAGAAAGGCGAACGCCTTCTCCTGAGCTGGCAGAGTCCTGAAACCAACCAGGACGGTTCCGAATTGACAGACCTGGCCCGCTTCCGGATCTACCGCATGGAATATGATCCCGATGACGATTGCCCGGGATGCAAAGACACCTCGACCCTGCGCCGGGAGGTCGATCTGGAATATCTCAAGAATGTCGCCCGGAGGGACGGCCGCCTCTACTTCTGGGACGAGGAGGTCAAGATCGGAACCGGGTATAGCTATCGAGTCGCCCCGGTGACCGAAAAACGGCGCGAAGGCGCCCCCGCTGAAACTCGTCGAGCGGTGATCGCACCTCCTCGGCCGCCTTCGGAGCTTTCCGTGCGAGGGCTCGACAAGCAGGCTCGGCTGCGCTGGAATGAAAGTTCCGCTGCCGATGCGGAGGGTGAAATTCTGGGGTATAATGTTTACCGAGCCGTCGGTGATCAGCCCTTCGTCGGCGCTCCGGTCAACTCAAAGATCGTGGCCATTCCGGAGTATGAGGATTTCGGTCTTGAGAATGGCCGGACCTATCGATATGCCGTTCGGTCTGTGGCCCGCAAGGAAAATCTGATGGTGGAAAGCGCCTTTTCCGAATCCGTCAAGGTGGTGCCGCGCGCCGGACGCTAGAAAAAGGAACCTTGCGCAAAGCCTGAGGCACCCCGGAGAAGGCCCGTCCGAAGCCGTCTCTTTGACTTTCCCCGGCAGGTATGGTAACAATTTCCATTTCCAGTCACTGCTCAACCAAACATTGTTCTCTTTTTTTTGAGGATAATATCGCGCATAAGGCACTCGAATAACTATATTGTTTGTTCACCTGGCTCCGAACGACCCTGTTCGCGGGCGTATCTCTGTTCCGCTAGGAGGAAACCATGTTGAAAGGTTCGATGGTCGCCATCGTCACGCCGTTCGATCAGAATGGTCAATTCGACGAGGAAAAGTACCGTCAGCTGATCGAATTCCAGATTGAGAAAGGCACGGATGCCATCGTCCCGGTCGGCACGACCGGAGAGTCGGCCACTCTCGACTTCGACGAGCATGAACGCGTCATCAAGGCCTGCATCGAGCAGGTCGCCGGTCGCATTCCGGTCGTCGCCGGCACTGGCGCCAACTCCACATCCGAAGCCATCAGGCTATCCAAAAATGCCAAGAAAATGGGGGCAGACGGACTGCTGCTGGTCTGCCCGTACTACAACAAGCCCTCTCAGGAAGGGGTCTTCCTCCATTATCAGGCGATTGCCGAAGCCGTCGCCCTGCCGCAGGTTCTCTACAACGTTCCCGGTCGCACCGGCACGAACATGACATCCGAAACCACAGCCCGCCTGGCTGAGATCGACAATATCGTCGCCATCAAGGAAGCCTCCGGAAACTTGACTCAAGTCAGCGAGATCCTGGCGAAAGCCGGCGACAAGATCGATGTCGTCAGCGGCGACGATTTCCTGACCTTCCCCATGATGGCCTGCGGCGCCAAGGGCGTCATTTCCGTCTCGGCCAATGTCATCCCGGATCGGGTCAAGGCCATGGTGGAGGCCTGTCAGAACGGCCAGTGGGAAGAAGCGCGGTGGCAGCACCTCGAGCTGCTCGATTTTCACACGGCTATGTTTATCGAGGCCAACCCGGTCGCGGTCAAGACGGCCATGGCATTGATGGGCAAATGTGAACCGGACGTACGCCTGCCCCTTTCGCCTCTCCAGCCGGAAAGCCTCGAAAAACTGCAGGACGTCCTGACCCGTTACAGGGTCATCTAAATCGCCGGAATCATGCAGGAGCCAGCGCTCCGGCCGGTCCGGAGAGCGCCGGCTCCTGATTCTTCTCAAGAGGATTTCCATGATCAATATATGTGTCACCGGTGCAGCCGGTCGTATGGGCGCGCGGATCATCACCGCCGTTACTGAAACCGACGGACTGCAGCTTGCAGGTGCCGTCGAACGCGGCGGCCATTCCCAATGCGGTCAGGATGCCGGCATCATAGCCGGGGTCGGCGCCCTTGAGGTCGCCATCAGCGACAACCTCCAACAGGCGATGAAAAATTGCGACATCCTGATCGATTTCACCTTTCCCGAGGTGACCCTGGCCAACGCAGAAATCTGCAGAAATCTCGGGAAAAGTCTTGTCACCGGTTCGACCGGCTTCACCCCCGAGCAACGCGCCCAAATGCAGACCTATGCCGAATCGATGCCACTGGTTATGGCCCCCAACATGAGTGTCGGCGTCAACCTCTGCTTCAAGGCGCTCAAGGATATAGCCGCCACCCTGGGTGAGGATTTCGATGTCGAGATCGTCGAACTTCACCACAACAAAAAGAAGGACTCCCCCTCGGGAACCGCTGTGCGCATGGGCCAGATCGCCGCGGAAGCCCTGGAGCGCGATTACGACGAGGTGGCCAACTACCATCGCGAGGGGATGTGCGGCGAACGAACCAAAGAGGAGATCGGCATGCAGACGGTCCGCGGCGGAGATATCGTCGGAGAGCACACCGTCTATTTCATCGGCATGGGAGAGCGTATCGAGCTGACCCATCGCGCCATGAACCGCGACATGTTCGCCCGCGGCGCCACCCGCGCCGCCGGATGGCTCGCCGGCAAGCAAGCAGGGCTCTACGACATGCAGGATGTTTTAGGGCTTAAATGAAAACCAACGCAAAGACGCAAAGGACAACAACAAGACGCAAAGATGACTCCATCGAAAGCTTCCTGTTTCCCTTTGCGTCTTGACTTCAAGCTTTGCGGCTTTGCGTTAAAATTTTTCCGGAGGATTCCATGGCACAGATCAACGATAACTATCTCAAACTCAAGGCCGGGTATCTCTTTCCCGAGATTACCCGCCGCATCAACGAATTTATCGATGCCAATCCTGATGCCAAAGTCATCAAGCTCGGCATCGGCGATGTCACCCGCCCCCTCGTTCCATCTGTTCTCAAGGCCTTTCATGAAGGCGTCGACGATCTGGCTGACAGCCAAACCTTTCACGGCTACGGCCCCGAACAGGGATACCCCTGGTTGATCAATACCATCATCGAGAAAGCCTACAAGCCTCTGGGCGTCGATCTGAAGACCTCGGAGATCTTCATCTCCGACGGATCCAAGTGCGACAGCTCCAACATTCTCGACATCTTCGCCCTCGACAACAAGGTGGCCATCGGCGATCCGGTCTACCCTGTCTACAACGACACCAACGTCATGGTCGGACGCACTGGGGAAGCCGACGAGAAGGGCCACTATGAGGGCATCGTCTACATGCCGGCCACAGAGGAAAATAACTTCACTCCAGAACTGCCGAGCGAAAAGGTCGATATCATCTACCTCTGCTTTCCCAACAATCCCACCGGAACCGTCGCCACAAGGGATGAACTGAAGAGATGGGTCGACTACGCCCTGGCCAACGACGCTGTGATTTTCTTCGACGCAGCCTATGAAGCCTTTATCACCGACCCCGAGATCCCCCATTCCATCTACGAAATCGAAGGCGCCAAGAAATGCGCCATCGAGTTCCGTTCCTTTTCCAAAACCGCCGGATTCACCGGCGTGCGCTGCGGTCTGACCGTGGTCCCGGAGGACCTGATGGGAACGACTCGGGACGGCGAGAAATACCCTTTCAACAAGTTGTGGAACCGTCGTCAGAGCACCAAGTTCAACGGTGTCTCCTATCCGGTGCAGAAGGCCGCGGCGGCTGTCTATTCGGATGAAGGATGGGCCCAGGTCAAGGAGGTCATCGACTACTACATGGAGAACGCACGCATTATCCGCGAGGGCCTCGAATCTGCCGGCATTACCTGCTTCGGCGGCCGGAACGCCCCGTATATCTGGCTCAAGAGCCCCGAAGGAAGCAGTTTTGACTTCTTCGACAAACTGCTCAACGAATGTCACATCGTCGGGACGCCCGGCAGCGGCTTCGGCCCCGCCGGTGAAGGCTACTTCCGCCTCAGCGCATTCGGCGATCGAGCCAACGTCGAGGAGGCGGTGGAGCGGATCAAGAAAAAATGGGGGAAGTAAGCAGTCTTCCCATACTGAAAAAAATGGCGGCCGATTCGGTCGCCATTTTTTTTAGGATTTCGGCCGGGGCTTCCAGAAGAGTGGAGAGACAAGGTAGGCTAGGGACGCTACAAAGGCGATGGCCAGCGCCGGGTCATAATGATCGCGGCGGATGCCCAGGGCCAGAACGAAAAGGAAGGAGCCCAGCCCCAGGACCTTGACAACCTTTGGGATTTTCGGCAAAACGGCGCGGCCGAAATGGGCATAGGGAATCCGGGACACCATCAGCAGGGATGTGGCTGCAACGATCACACCGCGCATGGCGTCTCCGGAGACCAGCAGGCAGGCGCTCCCGACCAGAAGCGCCCCGGCCGGTGCCGGCATCCCCGAAAAGGTGAGTACGCCTCCGGCGATTCCCGCCTTGCGTTTTTCCATCACGAAGCGCACCAGACGATAGGCCACCGCCGCCAGGTACAATCCGCCGATCGCCACTCCGACCCAGCGATGCACGAAAGACGCAGCGACGACCAGACCGATGGTCAGACCGAAGCTGGTCCCGTCGGCAACATCATCGAACAGCTCTCCCTGGGGGGTCGATCCCCAGCGCTCTGCAGCACGTCCATCGAAGAGATCCAGAAACTGACCGAGAAAGACCAGCCCGAGGGCATAGGCCGGCGGCCTGCCGCTCAGCACCAACCAGCACCCGGCAAGGCCGCATACCAGGTTCATCAGACTCAGGATATTGGCGTACCAGTAGTTGGGAATGAGTTTGAAGGCAAGAGAGCAGAAAGCAAGAAAGGTGCATATTCCGAAAAGCGGGCCGATGGCCCGATCGAGCATCGGCAGAGGGCCGTAGATCCATTCCAGGCCGATAACGATCAGAAGCACGACCACCAGAAAGGTCTTGGCTTTGCCGAAAAGGTTGGCCGCCTTGATATTGAGGACGGACCGTGATGCCTGACCCGAAACATCGAACAGCAGGAAAAGGGCAAAAATATAGGGACTGAGCCAGCCGCTCCAGGAGAGATAGGCCAGCATGGGGATATACATGAGTTTGTCTGAAAGAGGGTCGATGGTCTCGCCCTCTTCCGTTTGCAGGTCGCATTTTCGGGCGATGTCGCCGTCGGTGATATCGGTGATCATCCAGAAGGTGAAAAACAGAAAGCAGGTTCGTGGGAAACCCAGGTGCAGCAGCAGCACGGAAACCACCCCCATGGGATACCGGGCCCGGCTGATGGCATTCGGGTGGAGCCACCGATGGCGCCGCACCCACTCGATCTGGCGGGGCGTCCTCAGAAACCAGATGACGGCAAATCGTTCTGCTCCCAGCATCAGCAGCACAGGGAGGCCAACCTCAAGGAAAATGGATGTGTAGGAAGTCATAAAGTCCTGTTTGCCTGGACCGATCCAGGGCCGGTTTACGGTCTGGTGCCTTCGGGCGAAGGGTGGGACAATCCACCATGAAAAGCTCTGTGTCCTTCAATCTTTGCATATACCGCCAAGGGGTATCTGTCAACCTCAAAACGTCAGGAATCCGGTACGATCCCCCAGAGACAAGGTGGCCCGCAGGACCCTAGAAGGGCCCTACGAAACCTATTTTCTCCAACCATTCCAAATCGGAGAATCCGATAGCCAGAGAGTATTCGGTGTCACCAGTGGAATAAAGGCCCCAGACAGTCACGGATCGCAGGCTCAGGCCGACGCCTAATGCCGCAGTCGGCCCGTCGAACAGGGCACCCGCTCCTACGCGGAAACCGAACTTGCGCAGATGTCGAGTCAGCCGGCGATCCCACCAACCGTCATATTGCAGCTCTGCAAGATACCGGTTCTTTTCGTTTTGGCGGACCTGTGGGAACAGATGATACTGCAGGGCCAGACTCGCCATAATTCCCAATGAATTGTCGTCATCCAGAAGGATAAAAGGTTCCGCTCCGGCTCCGAATTCAAACCGGGAAACACCATGCTGACGGTACCACCGCTGTTCATTTCGATACTGCAGGAGTCGGAGATTATTATTTATCGGTTTTTCGATAAAATTGCCGCTCTCGTCAAAATCGAAGTCGTATTCCCGGCGTTGCAGAAGTGTTCGTTCCCGCACCAGTCGACCAAGGTAGGATTCTTCCGTGTAAGGCTCGACCAGAAGACTCCAGAGATTATCTTCTTGACGACGGGCAAATGAGTCTGACATCCAGTCTCCGGACGGTTCCCGGTTTTTGGTGCTCAGACGGAATCGTTTGAACTCAGAGATCCTTTTATCCAGCGACTCCGGGGCCGGAGGCTTGTGTCGTGCAAAGGCGGAGAGATATTCAGCTTCTTTCTTCATCGATTCCAGATAGGAAAACGACTTTCCCTCCCGCTGCTGGATATCCTCCACCCCCTCCCGGTAAAGGCTGATATCGCGACGAAAGTCCTCAAGGGCCGTAGCGCCGGCCAGCGCCGGGAGAAGGCCGAACCACAGGATCATCCACATCGATAATATGATTTTTCGGAAAACCTTCGACATATGCAAGCATTTCCTCCGAAAGATTGCGATGAAAGCTTATCAGATTCGAAGCTTGTTTCCAGCTGATGGACGCTGGAGAGTTGACGCTCGCCTTGCCTTTTTATTATGGTAGGTGAAGTAGGAATTGCTCGAGGAATTCATTGCGTCGTGACGACGCCAAGGAGAATCCATGGATGTTTTTGCCCTGCTGGGGGAAACCGCCCACCGACAGAACAAGGAAGGGGACCTGCCCGACTTCATTCTTCCTTTGCTGATGAAAGTGGCAAACGATCCGGAGAGATTTGCCGGTCGGGAGGAAGAGGTTGAAATGCTGGTGAAATACGTGGAGGATTACGAGACCTTTTCGGAGATGTGCTGCGAAAAGCTCGGCTACAGCCTGGAGGACATTCATCGCCTCCTCAACGAGCTGCGGGTCAGCTATTGACGCCTGCCAACGAACCTGTTCAGGTCATTGGCGCACAAGTCGCAGGTTCTCTGGCTCGACCTCGAAGTTGCTCCGAAAAGGATTGATGTCGAGCCCGCCTCGCCGTGTGTATCGGGCGTAGACACTCAATTTCTCCGGGCGGCAAAAACGCATCAGGTCGACGTAGATGCGTTCGACGCACTGTTCATGAAACTCGTTGTGCTGGCGGAAGGAGATCAGGTAGCGCAGCAGGGCTTCCCGGTCGATCCGGCCTCCCTGGTAACGGATCAGCACGCTGGCCCAATCCGGTTGGCTGGTGACGAGACAGTTGCTCTTGAAAAGATGGCTGCAAAGCGTCTCTTCTACAATGGTATCCGCATCGGACGCTCCTTCGAGCAGCTCCGGTAAGAGAGTATAACGGTCGATGGAGATATCAAGCCCATCGATGCACTCGCCCGGCAACCTGGAAAGACGCTGGTCCGCGAACTCAGCGCTTTCCCACAGCAGAACGCCAACTTCTCCACCAGCGGCTTTCGACAGATCCTCTGCCATTATCTCCCTGACCTGCTCAAGACTTTCAAAGCGGGTCTGGTTGAAGGAGTTGAGATAAAGCTTGAAGCTCTTCGACTCGATCAGACTGTCCGATTCACAGGGAATGCGGAATTCGCCGATGGCGACAACCGGTTTCCCCTTGGTCGTCAGCCAGGACAATTCATAGGCATTCCAGATATCGATACCGGAGAAGGGCAGTTCGGCAAATACTTCGATTTCCTGGCGCGTGGTCCGTCGGTGAACCGGGCACAGCAGGGACGGGTCGTATTCGGATTTGTACCGGGTCGCCTTGCCCAACTGCAGGGTCATTTTCTCATTATCCACGATCTCTGCTCTTTCCTTCGAAGCGGTTGAAGCTCATCCCCTGTCATTTCTCCGACAGCGGGATCGGGTCGCGATCCAGTTTCCGGACAGAAACCAGGTTGTGTGCATCCGGAAACTCCGATGGGCACCGGCACGTTTCCGGGCACTTCAACAGGTACTAAGTAAACATCAGCTTGCGTTCGAGATCCATTGAGCGGGAAATCGACTTGGCGGTCTCGACGGTGATGATGCCGCTCTCGCACAGTTCGACCAGATTCTGGTCCATTGTCTGCATCTGATATTCAGAATGCCCTTTTTCGATGTGACCGGTTATTTCGTCGAGACGCCCCTCATGGATACAGGACTGGATCGTCGTCGTGGTCCGCATGACCTCCACGACAGGGTGCATCCCCTCTCCGCTCTTGTCCTTGACCAGGCGCAGGGAAACGATGGCAACCAGGATGTCGGCCAGTCGTTTGCGTATGATCTCCTGGGTGTCCGGCGAGAAGTTGCCCACCAGCCTGTTGATGGTCGACACGGCGCCTTGGGTATGCAGGGTCGAGAAGACCAGGTGGCCCGTCTCCGCTGCCTTGATGCACGCGTCGATCGTTTCCATGTCGCGCATCTCGCCCACCATGATGGCGTCGGGATCCATGCGCAGCGCCGCCTTCAGAGCGGGTGCGAAACCGTCCGTATCAACACCCACCTCGCGCTGGATGATGCAGCTTTTCTTAGAGGTAAAGATGAACTCGATCGGATCTTCGATGGTGATGATATTGTAGCTCTGCGTTTCGTTGAGAAATTGCAGCGTCGCGGCCAGGGTCGTCGATTTGCCGTTGCCGGTCGGCCCGGTCACCAGTATCAAGCCGTTGGGCGCCTTGGCAATATCCGCCAGCACCGGTGGAAGATGCAGTTCTTTGAAGCTCCCGACCCGGGGCGGGATGACGCGCATGACCACGCCGATATTGCGGCGTTGACGAAAGATGCTGACCCGGAATCGCCCGCCGTCGGGCAGCGAATAGGCCGTGTCGATTTCCTTGAGATCAGCAGGCAGATTTTCCTCGTGCTGGGCCAGGATGGTCTTGGCGATGAACTCGGTGTCGGCAGGTTTCAGATTCGGCAGCTTGGACCGAATCAGCTGTCCCTTCCCTCGAAAAAAAGGAGGGTTCTCCACCTCAAAGTGAACATCGGAGACCCGTTTCTCAAAGGCGATTCCCAGAATCTGATTCAGGACTTTTGCATCCACGTCTCTACCTCTTGTTCGTATTCGACCTGCCTGCCGTTTTCCGGCAGGGGGATTCAGCTGGCTGTTTTTCTGCGTTTCAGGAGTCTCTCCAACGATTGGCCCGTCTGTTCGGCAAGCATCTCCAGCAGTTCTTCGGGCACCTGGTGTTCCGGTTCATCGCCGAAATCGGCATAGGTCAGAAACACGGTCCTTCCGGCGCATATCACAGGGAGAAGAACCATCTTCCCTGTCGCCGGGGCCCCTGTATGTGCGTAAAGATGCCTTGAGATAAAATCATCAAAGGGTCCGTAATAGAACTTTCCATTTTCAACCGCGCGACTCAAAAGGGACGTTTCCTGAAGGGGGATACGCAGCCCCAGAGGCGGGGCCACTCCGCCCGGCTTCGACCTCTCGATACCCATGCTCTTCTCAGCAACCAGTTCACCTTTGCGCACAACAAGGGTCAGGGCTCGCGGGAAGACCTGCGTGACAAAATGCAATTGTGCGAGGGCGATTTCCGGAGCGCTGTCCAGATCGTCCAGATCGGCAATCACTTCATTGAGTCGGCGCACATGGTTGTCCTGACCGGAAAGTGTCCTTTCGGCCTCGGGGTCGGAGTCTCTCTCCTCCAGCCCGGCATAGACACCCGGAATCTTGCGCTCGAGCTGTTCCATGTCAGAGAGTCCAAGATCATCGGCGGTAATTTCCGCCTCCTCCTCGCTATCGTCCTCAAATTCCAGTTCACCATCACGCACCTTCTCGTCGAAAATGCGCAAGGCGTCCATGAGAACGCTCTGGGTATCGACATTGATTTCCCGCCTGAGATTATTCTCCGGATAATAGTGATATTGATCCGGCGTCTGCGACAGGTTGGCT
>JAWOCM010000032.1:0-23403 GCA_046483795.1 Desulfuromonadales bacterium
ACCGACGGGCTGTGCATGATTTTCAGGAAGCCGTTGCGCAGGAAGTCTCCGGAGCCGCCGAGGCCGTTGATCATCCGGGTGCCGCCGACCAGAGTCGAGTTGGCATGGGCATACATGTCGAACTCGACGGGGGTGTTCATGGCGATGCAGCCCAGACGGCGGATCGGCTCGGGGTGGTTGGAGATGGAGAGCTGGCGCAGGACGATCTTCTTGCTGTATTCCTCGAAATTGGCGTAGAGGCGCTTGAACCCTTCATTGGACAGGGAGAGGGAACAGGCCGAGGCGAAGTCGAGCTTGCCGCTGTCGAAGAAGTCCAGCATGGTGTCCTGGAGAACCTCGGTGTAAACCGACAGGTTCTTGAAGGGACCCTTGACCAGACCGCCGACGACGGCATTTGCGATGTTGCCCACTCCAGACTGCAGAGGCAGCAGGTTGGGGGGCAGCATTCCTTTTCTGACTTCGCTCTCGAAAAATTCGAGAATATGGCCGGCGATCTGCTCGGACATTTCATCCGGAGGACCGAGGGGACGGCCGTTGTCGAGTTTCTTCGACTCGACGATGCCGACGATCTTGTCGGGGTCGCACCGTACGTAGGGAATGCCGGCGCGGCTGTTGGCGTTGGTGATCAGGTAGGGCAGCCTGTTGGGCGGCTTGATCGGCTCGATGATGTCGTGCAGGCCTTCGTGGGACGGCATTTCGGTGTTGAGCTCGATGATGATCTTGTCGGCGACCTGGGTCAGTTCAGGACAGATGCCGCAGGATCCCGAGAGGACCAGGCTGCCGTCTTCGGTGATGTCGGTACACTCGATGATGGCGACGTCCATGCGGCCGTTCTCGGTGTAGAAACCGTAGCCGACGTCCTGAGCGAAATGGCCGAGGTGCTTGTCACCCATGCGGATGCGGCCGGAGTTGATCCCCTTCTGGATGTTCTTGCCGGTCTGATAGGGCCAGCGGCGGTCGATCATGTCGAGAGAGGCCCAGCGGTCTTCTGTTTCAACGCCGACAGAGGCGCCGACGAAGAGGTTGAAGCGCAGCTTGCCTTGCAGGTCGTTCTTTTCGACATGGTCGGCCAGGGCCACAGGCATGACTTTGGGATATCCCACAGGCGTGAATCCGGACCAGCCGAGATTCATTCCGTTTTTGAACGTCGGGATCAGATCCTCCGGCTGACAGACTTTGTCCATCAGGGACTTTCGGCGAATGCGGCTTTGCAGTGTAGACATTCTCTCTCTCCTCCTTGAATTGGTCGAAGGTGCCATCGGCACTCTCCGCGTGATCCATCAAAAGGGAAAACCCTTCCGAGTTTCGCGTAAAACCAGTGTGCCATGAAATGAATCGACTGAGTGATATAACGTTTTAAATACAGGGACTTGTGGCTGGTGGTCGGTAGTTAAAATCCCGTTATAAAGCAGGTCCATTTATAATATGGAGTCAAGGTCAAGTCAAGCAAAAATATGGGGAATGCGATTTAGCCAGCGGATAATCCCGCTACTTATTTCATTGTCGTTCAACAGGAGGGGAGGGATCGAAACAGGGGAGGGGATGACAGCGCCCGGCGGTGCAGAGAGGATGAAACCGGTGTTCTGTTTTCGTTGTGCCTGTTCTGGCCATCCAGCTGGATGGCCAGAGGTTGTGAAAACGGCCGGTTCAGAGTTCGCTGGCTATGATTTCCTGGCCTTTGTCTGTAAAGGAGCTTGCAGGATAGTTTTCAAAAAGTCTGTCGAACGCCTCGACAGCAGCCTGATCGTCGCCTGAGCGCACATAGGCGACGCCGAGGTAATACCATGCCTTGTCAAGACCGGGAACATCCGGGTAACGCTGAGGGACCACCTTAAGACGATTGATGGCCGCCTGGTATTCGCCGGTCCGGAGATAGAAACGGCCGACATAGATCTCATGGGCAGCCAGTTTTTGCTCGCATTCCTCCACCATTTTTCGGGCTTCCCCGGCTCGAGGATGATCGGGAAAACGGCTGAGGAGGTTTTCCAGGGTCTTGCGGGCATTGCGGGTTGCGCTCTGATCCCGGTCAATAGAGAGAATCTGCTGGTAATAGGACCGACCGAGCTTGAAAAGAACATCCGCCTCATTTTCATAGTCGGGATGATTTTTCAGAAAACTTTCATAGGCGACGGAGGCTTCCACGTAATTTTCCGCCTGGTAGTGGGCCTCGGCGATCTTGAGCTCCGCCTTTATGACCAGATCGATAGAGTCGTAGGATTCGAGAACCTTTTCCCAGGAGGCGATGGCATCCTGGTAGAGTTTCTTTTCGTACAGACGGTCACCTTCGCTGAGATGGTATTCAGCATCCTTGGGGGCCTGAACGGTTTTGGTGCCACAGGCTGTCAGAGCGATCGCCAGGGCGAGCAGGGTAATGATCCGGGTCATGGAGAGATCCTGTCAGAATGTATTTTCAAGCAGTTGAGAAAGTAAGTTAAATACCGCTTTTTGTCAATCGCCCAGATACGGAGCATCCAGATCGCCATTTCAGGCGGGCCCGGACATGGTCTCGCGCAGCTTGTTCAATGCATTTTTTTCCAGTTGACGAACCCGCTCGCGGCTGATGCCGTAGTCATCGGCAATTTCCTGGAGAGTCAGGGGGCTGTCGTTGAGAATGCGCTTTTCTACGATCCGTCTTTCCCGGTCGTTGAGGACGGTAAGGGCACTTTCTACTGTACTCTGGCGCTGTTCATGTTCTTCTTTTCGGCCGAGAAATTCTTCCTGGTTGCAGCGCTCGTCCGCAAGGGTATCGAGCAGGGAGAAGCCTTCTCCATCGAGCAGTTCACGGTCAAGAGAGGTGTCATGCCCGTTCATGCGCTGCGACATTTCATTCACTTCGGTATCGCTGACGTTGAGTTCGCGGGCGATTTCGGCCGCATCTTCGCCTCCCGTCAACTGTTTGATTGCTTCGCGGGCCTGGTTGAGTTTGAAGAAAAGTTTCTTCTGCGACTGGGTCGTGCCGATTTTGACGAGGGACCAGCTTTTGATGATGAAATTCTGCATATAGGCCCGGATCCACCAGACGGCATAGGTGATGAGGCGAATCCCCCGGTCGGGGTCGAATTTCTTGACCGCCATCATCAATCCGATATTGCCCTCCTGGATCAGGTCGAGCGATTTGAGGCCGTAATTGCGATATTCCTGGGCGATCTTCACGACGAACCGCAGGTTTGCGCACACCAGTGCCTGGGCCGCATCCAGATCTCCGTCGCGCCGGTACCGCACGGCCAGATCGTGTTCTTCCCGCCGGGAGAGCAGCGCAAAACGGTTGATTTGCGTCATGTAATTTTCATAGGAATCTGTAGCTACAGGAAGGTGCATGTTGCTCATCTGCCTCCTTTTTTGAATGTTCGACATGCGTATTTTAGCAGTCTGTGATCTCGACTGCTAATAATAGCGAAACTGTCTTTAGATTTCAAGAGGTTTGAGGTTTTGCACAACGAAAAAAAGTATCCGGATCGGCGAGTTTGTTGACAGGCAACAGGACGGTCCTCATAATAGCGCGAAAATATCAACGGGACAGGACATTTATGCAGCTGGTTTATATCGGGGTGTTCGGAGCACTTGGATGCATGTCGCGGTATGCCGTCTCGGGCTGGGTGTACGGTCTGGCCGGTCGGACCCTTCCGTTCGGTACTCTGGTCGTTAACGTCCTCGGCTCGTTTTTTCTCGGCCTGTTCATGGAGGAGGGATTGCGAAGCTCGATGCTCTCCAGCGAAATGCGCATCGGGTTGACGGTCGGGTTCATGGGAGGATTCACGACCTTCAGCACATTTTCCTTCGAGACGGTCAGGCTTCTTGAAGAGGGCAGTTTTCTGCAGGCCGGCGCCAATATCCTGCTTAACGTCCTGGTCTGTATTGTGTTCGCCTTTCTCGGGATATATCTGGCCCGCCAGTTATGAGCGCTGAAAGGATCTTGGAAAGACGGAAAAATGCTATAGAATGACATTGGACTGCAATGCCGTCATGGAGGATGCTTTAGCAAAAAGCATCGAAGTGGATGGCTTAAGCAAAAAACGCCAATTGCAAAGCACGCGATCGTCGAACAATGAGGCGTACATATGTACGTCGAAGAAGCGAGGCGATTGCAGTAACGCAGCAGTTGGTGAGTTTTTGCGACACCATCACGATTCGGAGGAATCATAAATGTTACGAGGTCTCCTTGGCAAGTTGCTCGAACCCGGCGAAACATCCGGGAAGAAGGAAAGTACGGAAGAACATGCCGAACGCATTCAGGTCGCCACCTGTGTGCTGCTGCTCGAAATGGCTCACACCGACGGCGAATTCAGCGACATGGAAGAGTTGCTGGTGCGCGATCTGCTGCAGGAGCGTTTCGGGCTCTCCGAAGGGGCCACTGCCGAGTTGCTCGAACTGAGCCACCATCACCGGGAAGAGAGCCTCGACCTCCATCAGTTTGCGCGGCATCTGCGTGAAACCTTTTCCCTGGACGAAAAACTGGAAGTCCTCGAGGCTCTCTGGCGGATCGTCTACGCCGACGGCGTTCTCGACAAGTACGAAGACTACCTGATGCGCAAGCTGACATCGCTGCTGCGCCTCTCCCACAGCCAGATGATCGACGCCAAGCTCAAGGTGATCGATGACGTTGAATCGTCTTCCTGAAATTTTCCCGTCATGAAAACCCGGAACCTGACCCGCATTATTCCCCGGGCTCATGAATTTGTCCGGGAAGTCCTGGACGAAGGTGATCTGGCGGTCGACCTGACCGCCGGAAACGGCCACGATACTCTCATGCTGGCTGAAGCGGTCGGCCCGGCAGGCCAGGTTCTCGCTTTCGACCTCCAGCAGGCGTCCATCGAGCGCACTTCCGAACGCCTGGATGCTGCCGGCATCGCATTCCGCCGCATCGAAGGTTCCGACCGGTTGGAACCGAGGGATCGCGTGGGACTGTTTCTGGCCGATCACGCCGCGCTGGCGGCCTGTCTCCCGCGGGCCCCGCAAGCCGTCATTGCCAATCTCGGTTATCTTCCCGGAAGCGATCGGACTGTTGCGACCCGACCCGCTACCACCCGTGCAGCTCTGGAAGCGGCTTTCGAATCACTGGCCGCCGGAGGTCGCGTGGCCGTTGTCGTCTATGTCAGCCATGACGGCGCGGCGCGGGAAGCCGATACAGTCGATGCCCTCGTCAGGCAACTGCCCGCCGATCGCTGGCAGGTTCTCGAGATGAGAGCCGTTAACCGCCTCGAAGCACCCTACCTGATCGTCGCCCAGAAAGACAGATAACGTCCGATCCTTGCGCCGGGCTCTGCAGAGGATATACTTAGGCAGAACTCATCGAAATATTCTGTTTCGTTCAGGCAAGGAAAGGAGGACATATGACGGGCACCGACATTCTCCGGGAACTCGAGGATATGAAGAGCAACAAGTTCAAGGTCATCAAATGGTGGCGAAGGGAAAACGATTTCTGCGATTTCGAGTTGCTGGACGATTTCAAGAAGACCGTCAAGGGCGACCAGGAGTTTGAAGGTTATGATCTGCTGACCACCGAAGAGATGTGGGAAGAACTCAAAAGCCAGGCGGGCGATCATGTTTCAATGGATAAGGCTCACGGACGTGATGTCATCCGCTGGGAAAGACCGGAAAAGCCTCCCCAGGTCTGCCCGTTTACAGCAGACAGCATCATGAGCATTTTCGACGCGGAAACCAAGGGAAACGTTATCGATCATTGAATCGGGTCGACGAGCAGTGCCGTCATTCGTCTACCAGGCAGCCCTCCGGGGCTGCCTTTGTTTTTTAATAAGCCTTATAAAGATGATGGGCCCGTAAAAACTCTGTGGACTTTTTGCGACGCCATCAGAAGTAGTATTTCAGGAACAGACCGCCGCTGTCGCCGACCAGACCGAATTCGCTTCGGGGGACAAAAACCTCCGGCAGCGGACCGGCTGTGGCGGTCGCTCCGGAGTTGAAGGTCCAGAAAACCTCCAGGTCGGTGGAATCGGAGAGAGAAAAATCGGCCATGGGACGCAGCAGAAACGAATCATCTTCCAGATTCCAGATGAGCAGGGTGCTGAGGGTGGTCAGCGGGTTCGGCTCGTAGGATGGTGCGGCCATCAGATAATGGCGTCCGACCAGAAAGCTCAGGCCTTCACGGTGCGCCGCCGAGGCGGCCACCTGCTGGTAATCGGCAGGATCGCTGCTGCCCGCTCCGTTGTAAAGGTATTCCAGAAGCAGCACCAGCCCGTTGTCCAGACGATACCAGGCTTCGGCTGCGGCGATGGCGTACTTGCTGCGGAAATCGTTTTCCTTGCCGTTGTAATGAGCCGCTTCCGCTTTCAATCCGAGTCCTCCGAGATTGCCGGCAAGGCCGGCTCCCCCCATTTCACGGTCCCGCAGGGTTCCGAAAATTCCGAGAAAATCGATACCGGAGACATTGTGGCTTGCGGTGCCGAGCCAGGAGTGGTCCGAACTGTCGTCGCTGAACACGGCAGTGGCGCCGAGCTGTCCGCCCAGGCCGAAGTAGCGTATGAATTGCACCGCGTCGATGCCGGGCCGGATATCGGTGTCGAGGGCATCGGGAGCAAAAGGCGAGACGGCATCGAGGGGGGAGAAGATGGTCATCCGTCCGAAGCCGACCGCCTGTCGCCCGAGGCTCCAGTTGATGCCGGCCGAGCGGCCCCTGATGTTGAGACGATCGACAACCAGACGGTTGGCGAAGCGCTCATTCTCGTTCCAGGTCGTCTCCATGTCGAGCACACGATTGGGGGAGCGGCCGGGCAGGGGGACGAATCCGGGCGGATCGGTGTAGAGCAGCTGGTTCTCCAGGGAGAGTTCCCACTTCAGATCCGCACCGGGTCTGTCGGCAAAATCGAGCCGCAGACTGTTGGAGGACACCTCGCCGTCAGGGATGCGTCCCAACGGCCCTTCCTGAAAATGGAGGTTCAGGGATTTGAGGTGTCCGCCCGTTTCGACGGCCGGAACGGCCGCGGGGAAGACCAGAGCGGCAAAAAGGGCGATGGCGGGAAAACAGCTTCGTCTGCCCGCATGCATTGTCATGATGTTTTCCATCGGTCCGATTCCAGGTGCCCGTCCTTCAGTTCGATCACTCGTCGGCCGTAGCCGATCACCATCGGATCGTGAGAGCTGAAAAGAAAGGTGACCTTTTTATTTGTGTTGAGATCCCGCATCAGATCGAGCAGGTCTTCGCTCGTTCTGGAATCGAGGTTGGCTGTCGGTTCGTCGGCGAGAATCACCGCCGGTTCGGTGGCCAGAGCCCGGGCGATGGCGACGCGCTGCTGCTGTCCTCCCGACAGGTCGTTGGGCCGACGGTTCGCCAGCCCTTCCAGACCGAGTTCAGCGAAAATATCGAGGACGCGTTGCCGGCGTTCGCTGCGTTCCCTGCCCTGGAGCATCAGGGTGAATTCGGCATTTTCCGCAGCGGTCAGAACCGGGATCAGGTTGTAGGACTGAAAGATGAAACCGATATTGTTCAATCGGAAATCGGACAGGGCCTTGACGGTGCTGATCCCTACGTCCCGGTCGGCGATTCTCAGGCTGCCGCCGGTGGGCTGGTCGAGGCATCCGACCAGATTGAGCACGGTCGTCTTCCCGCTGCCCGAGGGACCGGCCAGAACGGAGAATTCGCCCTCCTCAACCATCAGATCCAGGTCGACAACCGCATGGACCTCCTGACTGCCCAGAGCGTAGGTCTTGTTCACCTTTTCCAGTTCAATCAACGCCATTATCGAAGACTCCCCCTTACTTCTCCCTTGTTATTTGTCAAAAATGCCGCATCGCCTCGGCCGGCACGATGCGCCCGGCCTTGACCGCCGGATACAGGCTCGCCAGCACCGAAAGCAAGACGACGTAGAGGGCGATCTGCACCATCCACGCAACGTCCCACCCGGCCTTCAGCACGGGCTCGAAGATGACGCCGCCGAACTCCAGGTCCCCGGAAATGAACATTCGCAGGTCGATCCCCACTTCCGCAAGATACCAGGTCCCGAGGGTGCCGAGCACGCAGCCGAAGACCATGGCAACCAGCCCCAGGAGAAGCGCCTCGGCAAGCACCATGCGACGCAGTTTGCCGGGTGAAGCCCCCAGGGCGAGGATGACGCCGAATTCGTGGAATCTCTCCATCACCGACATCAGCAGGGTGTTGACGACCCCGATGGTGACGATGAGCACGATGATCGCGAAAATGACCTTCTGGCTGGCATAGTCGAGCTTTATGGCATTGGCCAGATTGGGCATCGCTTTCTCCCAGGACAGGACGGCCAGGTGGGGCCGGTCCGCTGTCAGCTGATCGAGAAGGGGATGGACGGAACGGTCGGCGGCTGGTTTGTCAAGAATCACTGCCAGCTCGCTGATCTCTCCCGGCTGGCCGTTCATGGCCGCGGCCCGCTCGAGTCCAACCATGACAAGAGATCGATCGACATCCTTGATGCCGGTCTCGACAACGCCGCGAACCCTGAAAAGCTCACTGACCAGTTCACCCGTACGGCTCTGCACGGTGATCACGAACTTTCCTCCCTGTCGTATTTTCAATTCGTCGAGCAGACGCTGGCCGATCACTGCATCGCGACCTTCCAGATCCCGGACCATTTTATCCGCAGGCAAATCCTTGATAAAGGGATTGACCCGTCGCTCCGCCTCCGGATGGACACCCGTGAGCATGATTCCCCGGCTCTCGCGGCTCGACTGAGCCAGTCCCGGCAGATAAAGGCGGGGCAGAGCCTCCTGGACCTTCGGCAGATCCCGGACAGTTTCGACCAGGCCCTGCTGCTCGAAGCTGAGTGTTTCGTCCCGGCTCTCAACGTATCCCTCGTGGTAGATAGCGATATGTCCCGAGCCGGCCCGCACGCCGCTGTCGATCATGCGGGCATAAGTCCCGAAGGCCAGGTTGTGAAAGGCCTGGACCAGCATCACGCTCAGACCGATGGCCGCGAGGGTAATCAGGGTGCGGCGCCTGCTGCGCCAGAGATTTTTCCAGGCGAGTCGAAAAAGATCCATAGTCTACTCTTCCCTGATCGCTTCCACCGGCTGTAGCCTGGCGGCGCGGTTGGCCGGAAAAAAGGCGGACAGCAGGCAGAGAATCAGCAGCAGCAGCGCAGGCAGCCAGAAGTTCGCCGGTTCGAAGACCGCGGTCAGGCGGGGAAGGATTGTGCCGCCTGCGTAGGTCACCGGCGTGATGTAGCCTGACAGGTCGATCCCGACCTCGCGCATGTAGAGGGTCAGCAGTGCGCCCAGTCCGACGCCGATGACCAGCGACAGCACGCCGAGCAACAGGGCTTCGAGCAACACCAGGATGCGGATCCGCCAGGGGCGCAGCCCCATGGCCATGAGGATTCCGAACTCCCGGGTCCGTTCCATGACCGACATGAAGAAGGTATTCAGAATTCCCAGACCTGTGGCGAAGTAGAGAATGACGATGATGATCATGCGGGAGACATCATAGGTGGCGATCACCTCGTTCATCTCCGGCATCAGTCGGCCCCAGTCGATCGCCTCAAGTTCCGGGGACAGCAGTTTTTCCAGCGCTTCGGCTTGTTGGGGAGCGTTTAGAGGGTCTTCGAGATGCAGGGCGATTTCGTGAGCCTGTCCAGGGAGTATCACCAGACCCTGCAGCCAGTTCAGGTCGACCAGGGCCAGGCTGTTGTCGTGCCCGGTGTCGCCGGTGGCGAAAATGCCTGTGACTGTGATGAGATCGTTGCCTATGGAGCCGTCCGCGGCCTGGGTGAGAAACACCAGTTGCTCTCCGATGTCGGCGTCGAGCCTGTCCGCGAGGCCCCTGCCGAGCAGGGCGCCGTTCCCGCTGTGTTCCGTCAGATATCGGCCGGCCACGAGTTTGTCTTGCAATGTGGTCACCTGCTGTTCCCTCGCCGGCTGAACGCCGAGCAGTTCCACCGGTCGAGAGCTCTCTCCGGCGGAAAGAAGGCCGAATGTTCGCAGACGCGGAGAAACGCCGTTGATCCCCTCTTGGTCCGAGAGTCTGTCGATCAGTTCTGACTCGGGGGCCAGAGTCGAGAAGAGGTCGCGATCGTCCTGATAGCCGTCCCGGGAGACGACGAGATGACCGTGATACTGTTCGGTGGCCGAGGCGAGCATGTCCTGGAGCATGCCCGAGAAGATCCCCAGGGCCAGGATGAGCAGGCTCGAGGAAACGACCATTGCCGAGAGGGTCAGCAGGGAGCGCCGGTGGTTTCGCCACAGGTTGCGCAGGGCAAGGGTCGTCAGCATGGTCATCTTTGCCTGAGGTTTCGCAGCGAGAAAAAGGACTTGTCGACCGGGACGCTGAACTCGAGAGCACTGTAATGCATCACCGTGCTCTCCTGCGGTTTCTCCAGAGGCTGCACGGCCATGCGCATCGGAACCTGGCGTCCGTCGATCTCTTTTACCTCGTCGAAGGTGATGGTGCGGACCTTGACGCCATCTTCGTCGAAATAGTCGACGGTCAGGGGAACCCTCCGCGCCTTTTCCACCAGGTAGACGATCCGACCCCACACCACCGCAGCTTCAGGTTTGGGAGTACAGTCTATGCGCCAGGTCGTGTCCGTTTCTTCGAGCAGGGCGAAGTCGTAGTCCTGATCGATTTTGGCCGCCTTGACCAGATCGTTGTTGGTGATGTGGCTGCCCATCCAGGAACCACCCATCATGGACGGCGGTACCTTGATGACCCGATCGACCTTCGGCAGGTAGTTCCAGACCTCCTGCTCGACCTTGAGGGTTGCCACGCCTTTTTCCTTGGGCGGCTCCTGGATGCGTATCAGGAAATGGTCCCGCCCCAGAGACACGGCGTTCATCACCAGACTGCGCTCCCAGTGAGCTGTGTCGACCTGCATGTTCATCACGGCTCTGGAAGATCGGCCGGTATGCTGGTCCTCGATTTCGCGGATCAACTCACGCATGTCGAGAGCAAAGGCGCCGGGAGCGGACAGCAGAATCAGGCCCAGAGCGATGATGCTTAAGGATCTTAAATTCATGACGGAATATCGGCTCCTTTCTTCTGCAACCATTATACATCCAGATCCGTCAAAGAAAAATAGCTGAACATTTTCGATATTTGACATCGCAAAGAGACCGGACATAATTATCTTTGACTCATTCTTTTCAGAGGAGGCAAAGTCATGAGCGATGGGGAAGATAAAGATGGGTGCGGCGAACATGCCGGATGGACGCGACGGGGGTTTCTGACGGGAGTCGGGGTCGGTGCTGCGGGGGTGGCCGTTTTAGGTCGGGTCTCCTCGGCTTCAGCCGAAGAGGAGACGGTGATGCCGGCTGAAGAGATGGTCAAGATCAAGCTCAAGATCAACGGCCGCTCTCAACCGCTGCTTGTCGAACCGCGGTGGACGCTTCTTTTTGTCCTGCGCGAAATGCTCGGCGTGACGGGGACCAAGGTCGGCTGCGAGCGCGGAGAGTGTGGAGCCTGTACCGTTCTCATCGACGATCAACCGCGTTATGCCTGCATGACTCTGGCCGTCGAAGCGCAGGGCAAGACGATCACAACCGTCGAGGGCCTAATGGACGGGGAAAAGCTCGGCCCGACTCAGGAGGCTTTTCTCGATCACGATGCATACCAGTGCGGTTACTGCACGCCGGGGCAGATCATGGCCGCCGAAGGACTGGTGCGGGCCAATCCCGATCCGGAAGAAGGGGAGGTGCGCATCGGCATGAGCGGAAATCTCTGTCGCTGCGGAGCCTACCCGAATATCCGGGATGCCGTTCTGTCGGCAGCAAAGCGGCGTCGGTAATATTCGGCTGAAATGCAGCAGACAGTTCTTTTGCGGAGGGCGATATGAAAGACAATACGGAGCCGTATCATACAAAGGGGATCCCTGTTCCCGAGACGCCCCTGCCGGGCGAGACTCCGGAGCCATGGGGAAAGACCCATGTCGTTGGAAAGGGAACCAATCGCGTCGACGGGTACGAGCGTGTCAGCGGCACGGCTGTTTATCCCTCGGACGTTATCCTTCCGGGAATGATCTTCGGGGCTATTTTGCGATGCCCCTATCCGAGCGCCCGGGTGAAGAAGATCGATACGTCCCGGGCGAAAAAGATGCCGGGAGTGCGGACGATCATCACAGGGGAAACGCCGGGTGCGGATCTGGAGTGGCCGTGGTCGGAGGACGTCAAGGGACGTGTGTTCGAACGGCGCTGCCGTTACGAAGGCGAATGCATTGCCGCTGTGGCAGCTGTCACGCCTGGTCAGGCCCGCGATGCCCTGAAAAAAATCGAGGTGGAATACGAGGAACTGCCCTTCGTGGTCGACGAGCGACGGTCGCTCGAGGACAAGGCTCCGGATGTCCATGAAGGGGGAAACGAGCTCAAAACCGAGTCCCATGAACGCGGCGATCCGGAGCGAGGCTTCAAAGAAGCCGACGTGGTCCTCGAGCGGGAATATCGCACCGAGGACGAATTGCATACCCCGATGGAACTGCATGGCTGCGTGGCCAACTGGGATGGCGATGCCCTGACGGTCTGGGAATCGACTCAGGGCGTCTACGCTGTACAGGCTCGGGTGGCCGAGGTTCTTGGCCTGCCTTTGTCGAGAGTGCGTGTGATCGGGCATTACATGGGCGGCGGATTCGGCAGCAAGCTGCAGGCGGGGAAGTATTCGATTATTGCGTCTCTGCTGGCCAAAAAAACGGGCCGGCCGGTCAAGCTGTTTCTGAGTCGCGAAGAGACGTTCCTTTGCGTTGGCAACCGGCCCCCGGCCAACATGAAGTTGAAGGCGGGGGTGAAAAAGGACGGGACCCTGACAGCTCTGGAGTTCGAGGCCACCGGGACCGGCGGCGCTTTTCCCGCGGGCGGCACGTCTCTTCTCGACTGGCTGGTGCGTGATCTCTACCTCTGTCCGAACGTGCGGACAAAGACGACAGATGTCTATATCCATGCCGGCCCGGCCCGCCCGTTCCGCGCTCCCGGACATCCCCAGTGCTCCTGGGCCCTGGAGCAGATGATGGACGAAGCGGCCGAACGCATCGGCATGGATCCCCTCGATCTGCGGCTGAAGAATATTCCCGAGGTCAGCCAGGCGCGCGGGGGAACACCCTACACGACGAGCGGACTGCGCGAGTGCCTGGAAAAGGGCGCCGAAGAGTTCGGCTGGCGCGAAGCCCGCCAGGCGGCAAAGGGGAAGCCGCAGAAGGGTCATCTGCGCCGCGGGGTGGGCCTCGGTTGCTGCGTGTGGTTCGTCGGCGGGGGAGGACCGCCCTCGACGGTGATCGTCAAGCTTTTTTCTGACGGCAGCGTCAATCTGAACATGGGCGCAAGCGATATCGGCACCGGCACCAAGACGGTGATGGCCCAGGTGCTGGCCGAGGAACTGGGAGTGAAGTCGGAACTGATCCAGATCGAGCATGCCGATACCGGCACCACCCAGTACGCCACCCCGAGCGGGGGCAGCAAGACGGTCCCGACCGAGGCGCCGACTGTTCGTTCTGCAGCGATAGAGGTCAAGCGGCAGCTGCTTGAGATGGCCGCCGGTGAGCTCGATGTTCCTGTGGAGGATCTTGAGATGCAGTCGGGACGGATCGTCTCTCGGAAGGATTCCTCCACGAATATTGCAGTGACAGCCATCGGCAAACTCAAGAAACGAGGGGTGATTGTCGGAGTCGGCTACCGGGGTCCGAATCCGGAGAAGAAGACGGTCCACCCATTTGCGGCCCAGTTCTGCGAAGTTGAAGTCAACACCCTCACCGGAGAGGTTCGTGTGCTGCGATTCCTGGGGACCAGCGAAAGCGGACGGGTGATCAACCCCAAAACCTTCAACAACCAGGTTTACGGCGGCATCACCATGGGCATCGGCCTCGGAATGACCGAGATGCGGATCTTCGACGGCAATCAGACAGGAAAGATGGTCAACAAGAACTGGCATGACTACAAGCTGCCGACCATGCTCGATGTTCCGTCGCAGATCGAATCGGTTCCCATCGACAACCCCGATCCGGAGGCCAATCTGGTCGGAGCCAAAGGGCTGGGAGAGCCTCCCACCATTCCCACCGCGGGAGCCATCGCCAACGCCGTCTGCCATGCGACAGGCATGCGGATGACCGAAACGCCGCTTGGTCCCCTGACATTGGGCGGCCGCCTGGCCGGAAACGGGAAGGAAGGATAAAGATCATGCTGCCGAATTTTTCATATGTACGTCCCGAGACATTGAACAAAGCCTCCCATCATCTCGTCGACGGGGGCGCTGTTGTTCACGCTGGCGGAACCGATCTGCTCGGCTGCCTTCACGATGGTGTGTTCGGTGCCGACAAGGTGGTCAGCCTGGGAGGATTCGACTCCCTTCGCGGTATTCGGCGTTCCCCCGATGGGGGATTGCGAATCGGTGCCCTGACCAGCATTTCCGAGGTGGCAGAGGATGAGCGCGTTCTCCAGCGGTATCCGGCACTGGCCGAAGCGGCGGCCGAAGTGGCGAGTCCCCAGTTGCGCAACCAGGGAACGCTCGGGGGCAACATCTGCCAGAAGCCGCGTTGCTGGTACTACAGGGGAGAATTCGACTGTCTGCGCAAAGGCGGTAAGATCTGCTTCGCCGTAGGAGGAGAGAATCAGTACCATTGCATCCTCGGCGGCAAGAGCTGTTTCATCGTTCACCCCTCCGACACCGCCCCTGCGCTACTCGCCCTGGATGCCGAGGTGAAGATCGCAAGCTACGGCGGAGAACGCTCCGTCCCGCTCGCCGATTTTCATGTGTCGCCAGCAGACGACCCGCAAAAAGAAACCGTACTCAAACTCGGGGAGATCGTTACAGAGATTATTCTGCCGCCGCCTGCCGGAGGACTCTACAGTCGTTATCGCAAAATTCGATCCCGACAGGCCTGGGATTTCGCCCTGGCCGGGATGGCCCTCGCTCTGGATATGGAGGGCGACAGAGTCAGGTCGGCGCGGATCGTGCTGAGCGGAGCCGCCCCGGTTCCCTGGCGGTCGCAGGACGCGGAGGATGTCGTCACAGGCCGGAGCTTGAACGAAAAGGTCGCCTCCGAAGCGGCCAGAGCCGCACTGAAGCCTGCGAAGGCGCTGGAGAAGAATGGCTACAAGCTGAATGTTTTCCGGGGAATGATCGAGGAGGAATTGCTCCGCGCTGCAGGAGGATAAGAGGGGGCCTTGCTCTTCGAGGGTATGGTTAATCCCGCCCCGGACGACTGTTCTGCCGCTTGTCCCGCATGTAGAGATTGCGGACGTGGCGGTAGTCTTCCGGGGTATCCATATCCTGCAGAATGCCCGCATCGTCGAAGGCAACGTGTTCGATGCGCTCAGGTTCTTTCTGGATGACATCCCGCAGAGTCGACGCTGTGCGCACCTCTTCCAGGATCTTTCGGGGAATGAGCGGCGGATGGCCGCCCTTGCCATCATGGCAGGGCAGCAGGATGCGACCGGGATGATTCCGATGCCGGGAGATGAGTCCGGCCACCGTCTCGGGCCGGAGCAGGGGCGAGTCGGCCAGGGCGATGAGAACCCCTGAGACGTGCGTCGGAATCATGTCCAGGCCGATGCGGATCGAATCGATCATCTCCGAATCTGCATCGGGATTCCAGGCGAGGACCGCCGGTGTGGCCGAAAGGACTTCGGCGATAGCCTTGCCTCCCGGTCCGAGAACGACGATCGGTTCGGGAACTCCTCCATCATGCAGAGCAAAAAGAGAATGATGGATGATGGGGCTGTCACCCAGGGGCAGAAGCGGTTTCGGCTGTCCCATCCGTCTCGACTGCCCTGCCGCCAGAAGTATCGCTCCGACTTCCATTGTTTTTATCCCTGTTGTGTTCGATCAGCTGCGCCACGATGCTGATGGCGATCTCTTCGGGCGTTTCGGCTCCGATCGGCAATCCGACCGGCGAGGTGACGCGGTCCGCGGCGTCCTTCGGGAACCCCTCCTGAAGCAGGAATTCCTCGAGTGCCTTGCGTTTTTTGCGACTGCCGATAAGGCCGACGAAAGTTGCTTCTGTTTGCAGCGCTGCGGCGACGGCCTGAAAGTCCAGAAGATGCTCCCGGGTGGCGACCACGATGCTCGTCCCGCTGTCCACATCCGGCAGAGCGGGATTATCCACCCAGTCGATGATCTCGGCATCGAACCCGGCTCCCGCAGCAATCTCCCTGGTGGCACGGCCGATATGCCCGTTGCCGACGATGAGAAGACGGGGAGTGCTGCCCAGCGGTTCGAGGAAAATCCGGACTTCTCCGCCGCAGACATACCCTTCATCTTCGGTCAGCCGGAATGTCATCGAGCGGGGCTGGCCGGAACGCAGAATCTCGGTGGCCGTTTCGGTGACCGCGGTTTCCACCGGGCCGCCGCCGACGGTGCCCAGCGCTTTTCCGTTGCCGAACAAGAGCATTTTTGCTCCGGCTTTGCGGGGAACCGATCCCTTGCTGTCGACAACCGTGGCCAGAACGGCCGGCAAACGGTTCTTTTTGAGGGCTACGATCTCTTCGAAGAGCGTGAGGTCATCCATTGGCGAGGTCCCGGCGCGTCATTGAAAATCGATTGATGATATCTTGAGTCGAATTGTCCCGTGACATTCTAACACCCCCCTCTATCTGCGCAAGATGCGAACAGGCCCTTGTCCCCCCGACCGTCACTTCTCACTTGTGCCATCGTCGAACCGTCGGTAGGCCGACAGGACTTCGTTCTGGCTGAGAATGCCGAGCAGACGGTCTGGTTCATCGGGATCGATCACTGGAAAGTAGCTGATGTTCCGGTTGGACTTTAACATCTCCATGACCTCCCGCAGGGGCTGATCGGGTGACACTGTGTGCTTTTCCGACGAGACAAGTTCGCCAGCGACAACGAGCGGCATCAGTGTCGGCTCGAAAAGCAGCTCCCGGATTTCGGTGTAGTTGATCAGCCCGACGAAGCGACCCTCGCTGTCGACAACGGGGAAGCGGTCGTAGCGGCTGTGGGCGATGATACGCAACAGCTCGTTGAAAGGGGTATTGTTCGGAATCGTTTCGACATTCTGGCGCATGATGTGACGTACAAGGATATCGCCCGGCTCGCGGAACTTTTTCCAGGCGGGTACTCCCAGGGAAGAGCGGAAGTGGTGGACCACACTGTGCATCCCTTCCATGGCTCCTTTGGGGTTTCTTTTCTGGAGAAGGGAGAGGATCGGAACTTCGCCGGCCTGGACCAGACCGAAGCGCACGGCAAGGGGACCGATCAATTCGAATACAACGACCGAGCCGAGTACGACCGTTTGGAGAAGCTGGCCGCCCTCGGGCCACTGGCGTGCGAGACTGGCTGCCAGTCCGATGGCGACTCCCGCCTGGGCGAGCAGGGTCAGGCCCACGTAGGAGCGCTCTCGTTTGCCGAAGCCTCCAATGCCGGCTCCGATCCGGGCGCCGAGCCACTTGCCGAGTGTCCGGGCGAGCACATAAGAGACGCCGAGAAGGCCGATGTGGCCCAATGTTTCGATGTGCAGGTTGGCCCCGGCCAGCACGAAGAAGGCCACGTAGAGCAGGTAGTCGACCTGGCGCAGGCTGGCGGCCATACGGTGCCAGCTCGGTGTGCTGTTGGCGGCGACGATGCCGAGAATGAGGCTGGCCAGCAGAGGGTCGATCTCCATCATCCAGCAGACGGTCGTCACCGCGGCAACGCTGCCGAGAAGCAGGATCTTGTGTTCGCTCGGCAGTTCTAGCCGTTCGCCCCAGAAGGAAATGACCAGGCCGAAAAGGGTGCCGACGATGATCGGGCCTCCCATGTGCCAGAGGAGCAACCAGTGACTTTCCGCCGGTGTCAGCAGAAAATGGACCAGGACCGTAAATCCGAGAACGGAGACCAGGTTGTTGAATCCGACCAGTGTCAGGACAATGCCTGTGACCGGGCCTTCGGCCTCGTATTCTCGGATGACCATCAGGGTCGCCGCAGGCGCCGTGGCGACGCCGATGATGCCGAGGAACAGGGAGAAGAGCAAAGAGGTCTGAAATATGCTCAGGTCGGCAACCGCTTTGTGCAGGACGAGTTCGTTAACCCCGAATGTGGCCACGGCGACCAGCAGAAAGGTCAGGCCCATTTCGCTGAGCGAAAAAAAGGCGATGCGCTGCTTCCACTTGCGCAGGTGATCGATGCTGAACAGGCTGCCGATATTCAGCAGAATCAGGGCCAGGGCGAGATCGCCGAGGATGCTCAGTTCAGTCAGGACCTCGGACGTCAGAAGCGGTGGCCAGCCGATCAGATGGGCAAAGGAAGGGCCGAGGACCAGTCCGGTCAGCAGATACCCGGTCACGCGCGGCACATGGAAGCGCGAGGCCAGGCGTCCTCCGATCAGGGCGCCGAAGAAGATGGCCGCAAGGCCTGTCAGGATGACGATGGCATTGGAAGACATGGTGCCTTTAGACTCTTGAGGGGAATGTATTTGAACCTGGATTGGCCAAAAGATACCATAAAACACAGTTGCGCAAAAGCAGAAGTGACGCCTGAATGCATGCTTCGGGGGATTTACAGAAAAATCGATCAGAGGGAAGTTTTTATCTGAAAACTTTTTCCTGTCAGATCTTGACCATTCAGTGGAGGTGGATTACATTGAGAAATTGCGAAAAATAAACGTACTTTCAGGAGTTTTTACAATATGACCAGGATTGAGCTGCCGGGAGAAAAACGGGTCGGACACCTGACCCTGCTGCGGGAGCCGCGTTCGATCTCCCCCAAGGAATTCAACACCCTGTCCTTCGCCGAACGTCTCGAAATCGTTCAGCGCACGACCGGGGCTGATAAATACCGACTGCTCGTCGAGGCCGACGACGGCGCCGCTCTGGCCAGGACCTTGCCGGCCCAGGAGGTCTTCTCCCTTATCAAGGAGGTCGGCATGGATGATGCCGGGGATCTGCTGGCCATCACATCGACAGAACAGTTGACCGCCTTTCTCGATCTCGATTGCTGGCGCGGCGATTCTTTCGACGAGAAAGCAGGACTGAACTGGCTGACCATGCTCATGGAGTGCGGAGAGGAAAAAATACTCTCCACCCTGGACGAGATGGACTACGGCCTTTTGGTGTTGTGGCTGAAGAAGCACGTCGATGTCACCGGTCCGGACGAGTATGAAGAAGAGGACCACCTCAAGGAGCGTCTTGCCAACGATCGTATCTACGATATCGAGATCAAGGATTCGGAAACGGACAAGCTGCTGACATCTCTGTTCGGGCTTCTGAAAAAGGAGCACCGGGATTTTTATCTGCGTCTCATGGAAGGGTTGTGCTGGGAACTCGACACGGAACTCGAGGAAGGCGTCTACCGGTTCCGCAACAGCCGCCTCTCTGATCTGGGTTTCCCGGAGCCGAACGAGGCCTTCGGCGTCTATTCCTGGATCGATCCGAAGTCCTATGATCCCGCCGAAACCTGTCGTTTTCCGGTGGAATCCGGAGAGACCGGCGTCGCCGCGCCCGATTTCGTCCTCTCCACCGTCATTCCGGAAAACCTGCTCGGCCAGTTGCTCGACCGCGGCCTGGACAACGACCGCCTCTGGGAACTGACCTTTCTGGTCAACAAGATCATGATTGCCGACCGGGTCGATCCCGGGGACCGGGAGGCGATGACAGCCTCCGCCACCACCCTCTACCACTATGTGAACATTGCACTCGAGCATCTCTCCGGCGGCGATGTCGACGAGGCGGCCTCGGCTTATCAGGCGGCCTATCTGGAGCACCTTTTCCGCCTCGGTTTCAGTCTCACCCTGCGTCTGCAGTGGCGGGCGAAAAAAGTCAAAGCCTCTTCCATCGCTCCCTATCTCGATCCTCTCTTTCAGGATTTCGTCCAGGCACTGGCACAGAGAAAACCGCAATTTTTCGAGGGGGTCGAAGAGCCGGCCGCCGGACAGGCACGTCCCTTTGTCACTCTCGAAGACGTCCATTGCGCCGAGCACTGGATGGTGCACCTCGAAGCGCAGCAGCATTTTTTCGAAGAAGCATTGCCCTTCTCCATGGCCGCTCCCGAGTTTGTCGATCTTGAGGGCTGCATCCCCGATGCCGCCGAAGGATTGAAACTCTCCGATTTTTTCCTCACCGCCCTGGCCAACAAGCTTCTCGGAAGGGAGTTCGCTCCTCATCCGGTCCCGGTCGGGGAACTGCCGGTTTTGCACGAAAAGGTCAGCCGTAATGGACGGCTCGATGCGGATCTGCGAAAGAAAACCGTACAGTGGGCCGACGCTCTCGTGGACAGTGCCGGAGAATTTGTCGATTTCAGTCTCGACGTCTGGCACAAGGAGTTCTGCGCCCTCAAGCCGGAGCAGCTCGACCCGCGTTTTATCGGCGGTTTGATCGTCAAGGTGTCCTGAGACGAGTTCAGGTGCCACAGGAAGGATTTCAATGAAGATCGTCTGTCTTTACGGCAGTCCCCGCAAGAAGGGCAACAGCGCCGCTGTCGCCCGGCATTTTCTCGATCGCGCTGTCGAAGGCGGAGGCGATGTGCGATCTTTTTACCTCAATGAACTCGAACCGCGAGGGTGCCAGGGGTGTAATGTCTGCAAGGAGAGTCGGGAGATCTGTATTCTTCAGGACGGTCTGACCGATGTTCTCGAGGCCGTTTACGAGGCGGATCTCCTGGTGATGGCCTCGCCGGTTTACTTTGGGGATGTGTCGGCCCAACTCAAGGCATTCATCGACCGCACCTACTCCTACCTGAAACCCGGTTATATAGCCCTGAAGCGACCCAGCCGCCTGCCGCAACCGAAGCAACTTGTTTTCATTCTCACCCAGGGACACCGCAATCCGGACTGGTTTGCCGATATCGTTCCGCGCTACAGTGCTCTTTTCCGATGGACCGGTTTCGCCGAGACCCATCCGCTGCGGGTGATCGATGTTTACCAGGAAGGGGATGTCCTGCATCGTGCAGACATATTGAGCGAGGCCGCAGAGCTTGCCGCGACTCTTGTGGACAGGAGCTGATCTCCCCTTCCTTTCGAAGACGTCCTTCCACTATCAAATGACTTCAATCTCGTTGATCACCTCGCGAACTCCGTATGTGTACCAGCAGTCGCGTGCGGCCGTTTCCCGTTCGGTTTCACTGTCGGCATGTCCTCTGAGTGTGACGCCTCCGTCTTCGACTATCACGCTGAATTTGCGGGGATCGACCAGCCCGTCTTTTTCCAGAATGGTCACGATGTTATCCTTCAATTCGTCGTCGTTGTCCGATTCCTGCGGCCGGACTTCGATCAGATTGTCAACGCTGGTCACGCCGGGAACCCACCAGCTCAGCACTTCGCACAACCTCTTCTGGATCAGACTGTGTGCATGCCCCTGGAGAGTCACCCGGCCAAGAGGGTCGGTGTGGATGTCAATGTTTTCCAGTTCGATGTTTTTTTCCTGAATAAAGGCCTGGCGGATGTGATCGAGAATTTCCCGGTCCCCCATGGCCATCGGCGGATTCACCAGAATCCGGTCTTCGACCTTCTCTACTCCGTCCGTTCCTTTGGCCAATTGATATGCGAGACGTTTGGCAGCCACACTCGGCACGGAACCTGAAAGAGATACTATCCCGTTTTCAACGTCGATATCGAGTTCGCATTGTTCGAATTTTACGCGAGGATCATGGGTCAACTGGCTTTCAATCTTTTGGCGGATCGGATTTTTGTTCATTTCGCCTCCTTGAGTCACGGTTCTCGAGAAAATCGGGCCGTTCAGGAAACATTATCGCTTGTCTTATAAACAGTTTATCTCTATCGGGCGTCCTTCTCAAGCGCTGCAGCTCGCAAATTCCAACCTCCAAAACTCGAATGTGCTCAGGATTTGTCGTTGAATCGACAAAAAGGACTAAAGGCGGGTCTCTTCAACGTGAATGCCCTCGCCCGTTTTGGTGAGGTAGATGAAAACCAGTACAGTTCGGGCGGGGAACTCGGGAAGGCTTTCGAACACCGCGGCAAAGTGCTGCACCTTGATGTCACGGCCTTTGTTGTAGCGGGTGATTTGACGTACCGTGTCCCGAACGTTGAGAGACTCTTCGGGGGAGAGTTCCGTGTTGAAAAAATCGGGAGGATTGTGGGGAGAGACGCGTTCGGTCAGCGCATAATCGCGGGCCAGGCGTTCCCGGAGCAAAGGGGCATCCTCGTTGTCGATCTCAGCGGTGATAAATCGGTCGACCGCCTCGAAAATGCCGCGTTGCGAGAGCGGGTGGCGCAGAAGGTCGTGGCTCTGGAAAAAACGGGACAGTCGTTCCAGGGCCCCTGCAAAGCGGCCGACCCGGTGTTGTATTTCCTTCAGAAAACCGCCGAAGCGTCCGCTGTTGAAGGTCAAATCGAGAATCCGGCTGATCGTGCGCAGCTGCTCCAGATCGGCAAAAGACATCTGCGGCGTTCCCAGAACAGTATAGGGCGGATTCGGGTCGAAACGTATCCCGAGCAAAGCGGCGTCGTTTCGCATCGGCGATCCGGGCAGAAGCTTGACCGGTTCGAGCTGCAGATGATGCGGTTCCAGAGAAGCCACCCGGTCGATGGAAGCGAGAAAGTCATTGTAGCCTTCGCCGGGCAGGCCGGCGACGAGGTCGAGATGCAGGTGGATGTCGGTTCTCTCTCGCAGCCGGCGAACGTTGGCAGCGAGTTTCTCCATGTCCACCTCTCGGTCGATGTGGGAGAGGGTATCCTGCAGCGTGCTTTGAACGCCGATTTCAAACTGAAACATGTCAGGGGGTACTTTTGAGAGGAGGTCGATGGTCTCCTCGTCGATCAGATGGGCTCCGATTTCGAAATGAAAATGGGTGCTGCGATTGTGCTCGAGTATCCAGGCGAAAATATCCCGGGCACGTCGGGGATTGTAGTTGAATGTGCGATCGACGAGCTTGACCTTGCGCACTTCGCTGTTCATGAGCAGGCGCAGGTCGCTGCGGATGCGGTCCATCGAATAGGACCGGACCGTCTGGTCGAGGGCGCTCATGCAGAAGGCGCATCGGTAGGGGCAGCCGCGACTTGTCTCGTAGTAGACGAAACCGCGCGACGTGTCCGCCAGTCCCATGGCGAAGGGGGAGGGGATGGCATCGAGTTCAGGCAGCGGGGGGCCATCGGGGCCTTCCAGGATGTCATGGCCGCGTCGCAGGATGATCCGCGTCAGGTCGGCGGGTTCTTCGCCCTGCCGCCAGGCACCGAGCAACTCTTTGATCGGTCCTTCGCCTTCGCCGCGAATAACGGCCGTCAGTCCGGGGTGGCGACGAAACAGGTCGGCGTCCTCGTACGAGACTTCGGGACCACCGACCACAAGGCGGATTTTGGGCCGGGCCACGGCCAGGGCATCGAGCAGGTCCAGGATGTTTCTTCGGTTCCAGAGATAGACTGAAAAAGCGATGACATCCGGTTCCTCGGCAAGCAGCGCGGCGAGGACATTCTCCTTCGGTTCGTGGACGGTGAACTCGCGGATGGCGATGTCGCCGCAGTCCTCGACGCAGTAAGCGGCCAGGCAGGGCAGGGCGAGGCTGGCATGTATGAATTTACTGTGCAGGGTGACGAACAGAGTACGCATGGCGACAGGATATCCGAG
>JAWOCM010000068.1:0-11879 GCA_046483795.1 Desulfuromonadales bacterium
TGGGTCGATTGCGATGATCCGAAAAAGCTCGAGCAGTTCGAGAAAAAGAACCAGGGCAATCTGGCCGAAGACGCCGAAGGCAACCTGACTTATCTGGCTTCGAGCGAATGGCGTCTGGGGTACGTTCAGGAACAGTGGCCGGACATCGTCTTTCTCAAGACCCGCGAACACAGTTGATGCCGGACTTCAAAATGATTTGAAACAAAAAAAGCCTGCTGATGCAGGCTTTTTTTCGTCTTAGGGGCCTGTCTGCTAATGGAGAGTCTGGGCCGAGCTGAATGCTTTCAGGTACTCATGGAGGATTTTCTGGTCTTCGGCGGGGAGGTCTTTAACCTTGATACCCGAGGAATAGCGTCCCTGTTCGTTTTTTTCGGTATGGACGACTTTGCCGGTCAGTTCCACGATCTCCTCTTCCAGTTCGATGGCCAGCACGACGGACTGACCGACACGAAAGGGAATATGGGTCTCGAGCAGGATGCCGTTTTCACTGACGTTGAGAGTCCGTCCCATCGCATGGTTGACGGTTTTGCCCTGATCGTCGAGGACGGTGTAATCCAGAAGATTGATTGCTTCCAGCCGCTCATCCCTTCGCTCCTTCATCATCCTGATCCTCTCTTTTGTGTGTCCCGTTTTTCTGCCCAATCCCGGCGGTTATCTCGACTGAGGATTTCATAAACAGTATGCCGCAGAAAACGCAGTTCGCAACTTTCCCTCCAGAGGCGAACAACTCGAACGACCGGCTCGTCATCGAAGCAGTTCATTCATCCCTTTGATTGTGCTAGATTGGGGATAAGTCGATGAAAAATATCTATCGAATCTTTCAGGAAAGAGTGTCATGAAGAACTGGAACAAAAAAAGATCGACAATCAAAGCGCTTCTAGCTTCGGGAGAGCCAAAAGAGGCGGTTGTCGCCGGCTGGGTGCGGACGGTGCGGCGAGGTAAAGGGGTGAGCTTCGTCGCCCTCAACGACGGCTCCTGTTTCGCCTCGTTGCAGGTCGTTCTCGACGAAGGGATGGAGGGCTATGAAGAGGCGTCCCAGCTCGGCACCGGCGCCTGCCTCGTATTGAAGGGAGAGGTGGTTCCCTCGCCGGGCAAAGGGCAGCAGTGGGAGATGCAGGCGCACGAAGTCGAGATTCTCGGCGATGCTGACAGCGAGTATCCTTTGCAGAAGAAGCGTCACAGTTTTGAGTATCTGCGTTCCATAGCCCATCTTCGGCCGCGCTCCAACACCTTCGGCGCTGTTTTCCGGATGCGCAGCGCACTCTCCTTCGCCGTCCACCGGTTTTTCAACGAACGCGGCTTTCTTTATGTGCATACCCCGATCATTACAGCCAACGACTGCGAGGGTGCTGGGGAGATGTTCAGGGTGACGACCCTTCCGACCGGGGGAGCAGCTGAGACGGAGGGCGGCGAGATCGACTGGCGGGAGGACTTCTTCGCCGAAAAGACCGGCCTGACGGTCAGCGGTCAGTTGCAGGGCGAACTTTTCGCCTCTGCGTTCAGCGACATCTACACTTTCGGTCCCACTTTCCGGGCTGAGAATTCAAATACCAGCCGCCACGCGGCCGAATTCTGGATGATCGAGCCTGAGATGGCTTTCGCCGACCTGACCACCACCTGCCGCCTGGCTGAAGAATTTCTGCGCTATCTGGTGACTTACGCTCTGGAGCATTGCCGAGAAGATCTGGCGTTTTTCGACGAGCGCATCGAAAGGGGACTGATCGACAAGCTCGAGGCGCTTGCCGCAGCGACCTTCGCGACGATAAGCTACACGGAGGCGATCGAGCATTTGCGTCAATCGGACCGCTCCTTCGAGCATGCAGTGGAATGGGGCTGCGACCTTCAGAGCGAACATGAGCGTTACCTGACCGAAGAGGTCTTCGGCGGCCCCGTCTTCGTCACCGATTATCCCGCCGGCATCAAAGCGTTCTACATGCGGCTCAACGAAGATGAAAGAACGGCGGCGGCCATGGACCTTCTGGTGCCGCGGGTTGGGGAACTCATCGGCGGCAGTCAGCGAGAAGAACGCCATGACGTGCTACTGCGCCGCATGCATGATTTCGGCGTTCCTCCGGAAAGCCTCGACTGGTATCTCGACATCCGTCGCTGGGGAAGCTGCCCGCATGCCGGCTTCGGCCTCGGCTTCGAACGCTTCCTCATGTACGTCACCGGCATGGAGAATATCCGCGATGTCATTCCTTTTCCCCGCACGCCGGGCAACGCCCGCTTCTGAGTCGCTATCCCTGGCAACGCAAACAAACAAGCCTTCCCATTATCGGAAGGCTTGTTTGTTTGCGGATTACCTGCAGTATCTCTACTTGATCTGCTCCGAGAGATAGCACTGGAGGCCCATCTGCTCGATCTGGTCCTGCTGTTCTTCCAGCCAGTCGATATGGCCCTCTTCATCCGCAAGGATTGCCTCGAGAATGACCTTTGTCCCGTTGTCTCCGACTTCGGTCGCGAGCTTGATCGATTCATTGTACCCCTTGATGGCAGCTTCCTCCGAGGACCAGTCGTTGCTGTGCATCTGGGGAATATCCTTGCCGACGGAGATATCGCCCAGCTTGCTGACGATGGGCTGTCCCTCGAGGAAAAGGATGCGTTCGATGAGCTTTTCAGCATGCTTCATCTCTGTGATGGAGCGATCCCTGATCACAGATTGTAGGGAATCGTAGCCCCAGTCCTCGGCCATTTCAGCATGGACGAAATATTGATTGATGGCTCCCAGCTCTTCTGCCAGGCGTTCGTTGAGGGAGTCGATGATTTTCTGGTTGCCTTTCATGTGTCAGCTCCTTGATTGAAATGATTGTTTCAAAAAAATACTGCACTGTTTCCTTTATGATTCAAAAAACTACCAGTTAACGACCTTTTTGCAAGTATTCAAGGAGACAAAAAGACAGTGGCGGGATAAAATTAGTGGGTCGCAGCGAGGGCGGCCTCAAATCTGTTTCAGCGGACGTTCCTTGATGCTGAATTCCTCGCCGTTGCAAATCGGGCAAACAGGCATGGTCAGATCTTCCTCGACATGAATCACCTCTCCGCACTTCTGGCAGCGGAAATCTCCTGTCTTCCTGACTTCTTCCCCGGCTTTTATGGTCATGGGCGCTCTCCTTTCCAGATTGTTACGTGGATCTGGCCTGACAGGGATCCGGACACCGGATATAACGCCGGAAAGCTTGTGACAACACGGACCGATGCCTGCTTTGCAAAAGATCCCTGCAAGGTCAGACCGGCTTTACGGGAAAGTCTATCGCCCGGGCTGAAAAACGCAAGGCCGGTCTGTTTGATCCCTTGACGTATCGCTTCGGTGCTTCCCATTTCGGCAATGATGGAAAGATGCCCCCTTTGGACTGCGGCCAGTTCGAAGATATCGACTGATTCGCCGCGGAGAGGAGGATTTCAGTTCTTCCATCGCGGTAGAAGGCCCGCCGGTCAACGTCCTTGAACGGGTGTGGAGCCGCCATCGTTCCGGGATCCCTTTCGCAGGCGGTAACCGATGAAGATCAGCCCGAAAAGCCCGGTGCCGAGAAAGAAGAATCCGCGAAAGGAAGCAGGCTCTTTGCCTTCACTGATCAGGATAACTTCATCGGCCAGGGGTAAATCGGTTGATTCCGCCAGACTCACCAGCTTGTCGCGGTTGCTGGACGCGATTAAGCCGGTGATGAGCATTCCCGTTATGTCCCGCCGGCCGTAAATTTCATCTTTGTGCTCTTCGAGGAAGGCTTCTTTTTCCAACGCCGAATCGGTCTTGAAGTGGTAGGTGGAAAAAAGCTCCATCACCTCCGGATTCCGGGTTTCCACCAGAATGTGGATCGTTTCGTCGTCCGGGTCGGCCTTGAGCGGAACGAGAAGAGCATCGAGATCGATGGAGCCGGAGGTGGAGATGGCCTGTTCGACGTCCTGGTACCCTCCGTCGATGTGCAGCCATTCGCGGGGAGCTCCGCGGGCAGTGAGTTCATCTATCGAGATTTCGACCGGCTGGCGGTTGCGCAGGAACAGGTTGACGTCGGTCCAGCCCAGCCAGACGAGAAAGAGGCAGATGGCGATGAGGGTGAAGCGGAAACGTTTCATGGTGTGTCCTTGAAAAATTCTGAGAAAAAAAGGGGCCGCTCGCAGGCGGCCCCATAGTATCGCAGATCAGTTGATTCGTGACAAGGTTCAGGCTTCGGCAGCCTCGGTTGCTTCATTAGTGACGCCCTTCTGGGTCAGCAGCGAAACGATGACCAGCGTGATGAAGGCGAGCGGAATCGAGATCAGTGCCGGGCTATTGAACGCGACCGGCGCATCAGAGGGCAGCAGGCCGTAGCGCGTCCACATATCGGGCGAGACCAGGATCAGGCCAAGGGCTGCGACCAGACCCACCAGGATCGAACTGGATACGCCCTGAGCTGTGGTCTTGCTCCAGAAAAGCAGCATGACGATGGCCGGAAGGTTGGCCGAAGCGGCGACTGCAAAAGCCCATCCGACAAGGAAGGAGACGTTCATCCCCTCGAAGATGATGCCGAGGTAGATGGCGATGCAACCCACAATGATGGCGACGGTTTTGCCGGCCAGGACCTTCCCTTTGTCGGACATGTTCATGCCGAGGAAGTTGTCCATCAGGTCATGGGCCACCGCGCCTGATGCCGCGACGATGAGACCGGAGACCGTGCCCAGAACCGTGGCGAAGGCCAGCGAGGAGATGATGGCGAATAGCACCACTCCGAAGGATAATGCCAGCAGCGGGGCGCTCATATTGTTGTCGGTCATGTTGATGACGCCGCTGGTCATGGCGCCAAGACCCAGGAACAGGGTGAGGATGTAGAAGAAACCGATGGAGGCGATGGCGACGATGGTCGACTTACGGGCTGCCGCCTGGCTGGGCACGGTGTAGTAGCGGATCAGGATGTGCGGCAGCGCTGCGGTTCCGCAGAACAGGGCGAGCATCAGCGAGATGAAGTTGAACTTCTCGGTGGCTGTGGCGTTGTCGACCTTGAACTTCAGGCCGGGGCGCAGAATGCGGGCGCCCGGGGTGGGTTTCTGATAATAGACTGTGTACGTGTTCCCGCCCTGTTTGATGTATTCCTTGCCCCACAGAATGATAGTGGAGTCCTTGATGGCCGAGAGGTAGGCGAACGGTCCGACAGCCCCTGTCGCGGCGACTTCCTGTCCGTCGACGCGCAATTCCTTGATGTGGCCGACCGGGAAGAACTTCCCTGCCTCTTTCGGCGCTCCGTTGTAGAGCTGGGTGCCGTCAGCCTTTTCGGTGACGTGAAGGGTCTCCTCCAGCAGGTACCCGCCGTTTTCACCCTCCATGATGCGCCATACCGTGTTTCTGCCATCCTTGCTCAGCTTGACATATCCAGCCTCGCCGAACTCGGTCGATCTCCAGTCCGCGGGCGCCTGGTAGCCTTTGCCGACTTCCAGGCTGCCGTCTGCAGCAACCGAAGCCTCAAGGGTCTTGAATTCGTGGTAGGGCAGACCGTTGTTTTCGGGAGAGGTGGAAAGGCCGCGGAACAGGACCATGATGACCACGGTAGCGGAGACGACCAGCAACAGGCCGCCCTTGAAGAACTGGACATAGGTGGTGGAAGCCATGCCGGCAGTCGCCACGATGAGGGTGACGACGATGCCGACGATGCAGACGCCGACCCAGTGCGGCATGCCGAGCAGCGGCTTCACCAGAACGCCGGCGCCGACCATCTGCGGGATCAGATAGAAAACGGAAATCATCAATGTTGAAACGGCGGCGGCAAGCTGAATCGACTTCGAGTTGAACTTCGAGTCGAGAGCGTCGGTGAAGGTGTATTTCCCGAGGCGTTTCATCGGCTCGGCCACCACGAAGAGGGCGACGATCCAGCCGGCCAGATAGCCGATGGAATACATCCAGCCGTCGTAGCCGGCGGTGGCGATCATGCCGCAGATGCCGAGGAAGGACGCGGCCGAAAGGTAGTCGCCGGCAAAGGCGATCCCGTTGACCATCCAGTGGATGTTTCCGCCGGCAGCATAGTAGCTGTCGGAGCTGGTCGTCCGGCGTGCCAGATAGAAAGACAGACTGAGGACAAAGAGAACAAAAGCAACAAAAAGGCCGATGGCCAATGGTGATTGTGTGTAAATCATGTGATTCCCTCCCTTACTTGTTCATGCGGGTTTCGGCCGCGGTGCAGAGTCTGTTGTAAAACATGGCCAGAATGAAGGCGAAAATGATCAGGAAGAAACCGTAAAGCACAGCCACGGTCTGACCCATGTACACCTTCTGCATGATGGAGGGTTTGACAGAATTGATTACCACGAAACTTGCGTACAAGGCCGTGTAGAACAAGAAAAACTTGATCCCGAGTTTGGATTTGTAAGGTGTCGATTTGTCTTTTTCCAGCTTGACTGCGGGTCCGTGTCCCATGAGTTACTCCTTTTTTCTCCCATTGAAATGTTCCCTGAATCCCTGATTGCAAAAAGGGACACGATGACGAAACGCCTGCGGCCGGAATGGTGGACTATAGCCAGCCATTCCTTGGGGAATCCCGCATCAGATGGTCGTTTGCATCAGTCCCGGCAATAATACCGAGGTTCGTTCAGGGGCGAAAAACGGTGGTAAAAAATACCTTATGATAAAGGTAAAAATTTCCGCATATAATACGGCGTTCTAAATCAAAGTCAATAGAAAATTCTTCTGGTGAATGATATTTTTCGCAGAGTGAAACTTTTTCAAAAGCGAAAAGCGGCTCCTCTGCGACGTATGTTAAAAAATTATAGATTTTGTAGAATAGTGTTTTAAGGACTTATGGGCCTGTTTTTGTTCAGCTTCCGGAAGAGGGCCAGCGAAAAGACGACTGGAATTTGCCTTTGGGGCAAATAAATGCGGCATGCTAATATCATGCAATGATGTTGAAACATGCCCTTGAAGATGTGCAGAGCCTTTGCGCAGAGCAATTCCTCGCCAACGACCCGCTCCATTTTCCGAGACGGTTCGCCGATCCGCGTGACCGGGAAATCGCGGCTTTTATCAGCGCTGTCCTGGCCTACGGCCGTGTGGCCATGATCCGGCGCAACCTTGAGGGGCTGTTCCGCCGTATGGGCGATCGACCGGCGGAATTTGTCGGAAACTTCGACGCCCGTCGCGATTACCCGGCCCTGGAATCTTTTCGGCACCGCTTCAACAGCGGGTTCGATGTCGCATGTCTGTGCCTGATGATGAAGCAGATGCTTCAGGGGTGGGAAAGCCTCGAGGGCTTTTTTCTGGCCGGCCCTCAGGAGGGCCAGGGTGAGGACGTCGGGCCCGGGCTGACTTCGTTTGTCGAGCGGGCGCTCGCTCTGGATATGGCGCCGCTTTATCCTGACGGCGAGATACCGAAAAAGGCTTCGGTGAGGTATTTTTTCCCGAGTCCTGCCGGCGGCAGCGCCTGCAAACGGCTTTGCATGTTTCTGCGCTGGGTCGTCCGGCCTGACGACGGCATCGACCTCGGGCTCTGGCGCGGGTTGTCGCCGGCGCAGCTGATCGTCCCTCTGGATACCCACACAGGCCGGATATCGCGTCTGCTCGGCCTTTCACAGCGCCGGACCGTCGACTGGAAAATGGCCCGCGAGGTCACCGTGTCGATGCGCAGGCTCGACCCGGGAGATCCGGCCCGGTTCGATTTTGCGCTCTCGCACCTTGGGATCAGCGAAGGATGCACGGGAAAGGCGGGAGATGTATGCGTTTCCTGCCCTGTAGCGGGGTTGTGTGTAGTGGCGAAGGGCGGTGACAAGTGACAAGTGCTAGCCGTCACACGTCACAGTTTCTAAATCGGTATCCGCTTCTTCTTGCAATGGGCGCGGATGACCACTTCCGCTTGCCTGAGCCGCGAGAGCTTCATGTTGCGGGCCTTGATCGCCATGACATCGTCCTGGGGAATTTTTTCGGCTCGCAGCTCTCGGCTGACCACAGTAATATTCTGCAGGATTGTCTTGAGGTCTGCAGGCGTGTAACGTTTCAGGACAGGCGGGGAGAGTGCCATGTGACCCGCCGCAATATCCTGCGCCATCTTTTTCGGACTGCCGGAAATGGCCATTAACTTTTCCTCTGGTTTCGGGTCGGGAAATCGGAGTGCAGAAAGGAATGACAGTGAAGGAATTGCACTACAAAGTTGTCGAAACAAGCACCGTCACGGACGAATCCCTCGAGGAGATCCTCAACGAGTGGACTGCGCAGGGGTGGCATTTCGAAGGCATGCAATTCGCCATGCGCGACGCCAGCAAGCGGCCGGGGATGGCCTTCGTGATCTTTACCCGGGAAGACTAATCATCCTGTCCTAAGGCCGCTGAAAAAATCAGTAGACCAACCCTGTCTTTTTGCGGACCTTACGCATGATCTTGTTGGCGTGATAGCGGGCCTTTTCCGCGCCTTCAGCGAGGGTTTTGCGCAGTTCGGCCGGGTTCTCCAGAAGTTCCCGGCGTTTTTCGGTATGGGGGGCGAAGTGATCCCGCAGGGTCTCGAACAGGGCCTGCTTGACCTCGCCGTAGCCGAGCCCTCCCTCGAGGTAGCGCCGGCGCAGGTCTTCCTCCTGCTCCTTCTCGAGAAAGAGCCTGTAGATCTGGAAAACGTTGCAATTGTCCGGGTCTTTCGGCTCCTCCACGGGCGTCGGATCGGTGACGATGCGCATCACCTGCTTGCGCAACTGTTTTTCGTCCAGAAAGAGATCAATGGTGTTGCCGTAGCTCTTGCTCATCTTTCGGCCGTCGAGTCCGGGGATAGTGGCCAGGTTTTCATCGATCTCCGGGACGGGAAGGGTGAATATCTCGCCGTATTCGTTGTTGAACTTGATGGCGATATCGCGGGCGACTTCTATGTGCTGTTTCTGGTCCTTGCCCACCGGCACAACATCGCTTTTGAACAGCAGGATATCGGCCGCCATCAGAACAGGATAGGCGAAGAGGCCGTGGTTCGCATGAACCCCTTGAGCCACTTTGTCCTTGTAGCTGTGGCAGCGCTCGAGCAGGCCCATGGGGGTGAAGTTGGAGAGCAGCCAGGCCAGTTCCTGGACTTCCGGCAGGTCGGACTGAACCCAGAACACGCTCTTTTCCGGGTCGAGGCCGAGAGCCATGAAGTTGGCGGCCGCTTCCATGGTGCCGCGGGCCAGGGCCTTGCCGTCTGCAAGGCTGGTCTGGGCATGATAGTTGGCGATGAAACAGAACAGCTCATGCTGCTCCTGGTGCTCGATCATCGTCTTCATCATGCCGAAGTAGTTTCCCAGATGGAGGGAGCCGGAAGGCTGGATGCCGGAGAGTACGCGCATGGTTGTTTACCTCGTCGAAAACTGTTTAAACCTGAATGCAGGCCCTTTCAACGCGAAGGCGCAAAGGATATTCCTTAAAAATTTTCGCTCTTCACTTTGCGTCTTTTCGGGAATCTTTGCGGCTTTGCGTTAAATGCTTCTTGAAGATGGCTTTACAAAAAAAGCCGCGATCTTCGGACCGCGGCTTTTGACTTCTTTACTCGTTTCGTGATCCGCCCGATCTGGCAATTCAAGTGATGGAGGGCAACGGGTACATCACGAGGCCTGCGATTCCGAAGCGTCCAACATTCCGGCCATCTGGACCAGCTGCTGCGGGTCGATGCCTTTTTCCTTGAGAATGTTGAGAAAAAGGGGAAAAAGCTGCATGGCGAAAGTCGGGTCGTCCATGGCTTCGCGGGCGATATCCGGAAAGGTCTGCAAGATAAAGTTTTTGCGTTCTTCAGGGGAAAGCGCTTTCAGGGCGTCCTCCATCTCCGATATGGTCATTTTGAACTCCAGGCTTCTGGTTTTGGGGTCACATTTCATCCGGTATTCGACGAAGGCCGAAGTATAACCGATTTATTCGCTGAAGGCCACCTTGTAAACCTCGTCGTAGGTCGAAACGAAATGCGTCTCCAGTCCTTCCTGCAGATAATCGGGAAGATCCTGAAAATCTTCCCGGTTGGCGACGGGGAAAATCAGGGTTTTGAGCCCGGCACGACGAGCGGCTATGGTTTTCTCGCGCACGCCGCCGATCGGAAGGACCCGGCCGGTGAGACTCAGCTCCCCGGTCATCCCGAGGTGGTCCCTGACCGGCTCTCCGCTGATCAAGGACAGAAGGGCCGTGGTCATGGTGATTCCGGCGGAAGGGCCGTCCTTGGGGGTGGCGCCGGCCGGTACGTGCATATGTACGAAATGGGAATCGAAGAACTTCGGTTCGAGACCGAAATGTTCCAGGTGAGCCATGGCATAGGAGTAGGCGATCTCCGATGATTCCACCATCACCTTGCCGAGCTGGCCTGTCTGCTTGAATCCTTTTGTTTTGCTCGGCACGGCCGTTGATTCGATCTGGAGAGTGGCCCCGCCCATGCTCGTCCAGGCCAGACCGGTGACGACGCCGGGAGTCCTCTCGAACAGTTCATCCTCCCTGAAGACCGGCTTGCCGAGGTAATTGTGCAGGTCTCTCACACCGACGGAAATTTTCTCCGTCTCCCCTTCGGCAAACTTCCTCGCGGCGCGCCGCATGATCTTCCGGATGCGGTTCTCCAGGGTCCGCACTCCGGCTTCGCGGGCATAGCCGTCGATAATCACTTCCAGGGTCCGCTTCGGGATCGCGACCTGGCCTTTTTTCAGGCCATGGGCTTCCAGGGCCTTGGGAATCAGATAACGCCGGGCGATCTGAACCTTCTCTTCAAGGATATAGCCGGAGAGACGGATGACTTCCATCCGGTCGAGCAGGGCCGGCGGAATGGTGTCGAGCTGGTTGGCCGTGGCCACGAACAGCACGTTGGAGAGATCGAAGGGCACATCGAGATAATGATCCCGGAAGCCGCTGTTCTGTTCCGGGTCGAGAACCTCGAGCAGGGCCGATGCCGGATCGCCCTGGAAGGATGCGCCGATTTTGTCGATTTCGTCGAGCATCAGCACCGGATTGGCCTTGCCGGCGCTCTTCATTGCCTGGATGAATTTTCCCGGCATGGCGCCGATATAGGTCCGGCGGTGCCCTTTGATTTCGGCTTCGTCCCGCATTCCGCCCAGGGAAAAGTGATAGAAGGTTCGGCCCAGTGCGGTGGCGATCGATTTGCCGACGCTGGTCTTGCCCACACCAGGGGGTCCGACGAGGCAAATGATCGAACCGGAGATGTCGCCTTTCATCTTGCCCACGGCGATGAACTCGAGAATGCGGTCCTTGACATCCTCGAGCCCGTAGTGATCGCGATCGAGAATTTTGCGGGCTCGTTTCAGCCCGTAGCGGTCGCGGCTGAACTTTCCCCAGGGCAGCGCGGTCAACCAGTCGAGATAGTTGCGGCTGACCGTATATTCGGGCGATGCCGGATCGAGAAGCTTGAGCTTTTCGATCTCGTCCGAAATTATTTTCAGCGATTCCTCGGAAGGGTTGAGCGTCTCCAGGCGCTTTTCGAATTTCTCGATCTCGGTCGCCTTGCCTTCCTTCTCCAGTCCGAGCTCCTTCTTGATCTCCTTGAGCTGTTCCTTGAGAAAGAACTCGCGCTGCTGCTTGGAAATGTTTTCCTCAATCTGCCTGGAGATCTTGGTCTGAAGCCGGGAGACCTCCAGTTCCTTCTTCAGCAGCACCAGAACCTTGTCGATGCGTCGGCGTACATCGAAGGTCTCCAGGACATCCTGCAGTTCATAACCGTCGGCACTGGTCAGGTTTGCAGCGAAATCGGCCAGACGGCCCGGATCGTCCATGCTCGAACGGTTGAGAAACATCTTGATCTCTTCCGAGTACAGCGGATTGATCTGCACCAGTTCCTTGAGAGCCGAGATGATGGCCATGGAGTAGGCCTTGAGTTCTGAATTCAAAAGAGTAAAATAATCGCCAGCCTCCTCTGCAGCTCCGCTTTTTACTTGTTGCTGCATGAGGTTAGCCGCCAAACCGGCATAGTAGATCTTGGTAAGATCCTGTTT
>JAWOCM010000074.1:0-6069 GCA_046483795.1 Desulfuromonadales bacterium
GCGTTGGTTTTGAAACATATTTGTCGGATTTCGAGGATGCGGAGCTACTCAAAGGCCTCCCTGATGATCGGTGTCAATGCCCACACTGGGGATACCTCATAGCGGGACGCATGACTGTTAAATATCCTTTAAACCCGCCCTCACCCGCATTCCGCCGGGGCCCATGAATACATTTTCCAGCGAAAAAAAAAATAGATTCGCCTTTTTCCACTGCGACCGGTGTTCACCATGCCGGGGAGTGAGTGAGGTTCGAGAAGACGGAGGTTCAGGCTTGCGGAGCAGGCTTTTCTCGGGTCAACAAAAACGTTATTCCCACAAAGACAAGAACGAACAGCGAAAAAACGGACAGGACGTTCCCTTGAAAAAGCGACGGAACCAGGAAAGCCGCGAAAACGAGGGACGTGATTCCCGAGGTCTTAAGCCCGACGACCTTTCGAAAGCCTGCAAGGGCGAGAGCCCCGAGAGCCTCTCTTTATACCAGATGCCACCATGCCTACATCGAATGCAGCCCGCGGTCGGGCAAGGCGCTTTGCACTGGCCTTCATTGTTCTTAACCTCTGGGAGTCGTTCAGCAATGCTTTCAGCTTATGAGAAAGCGTGGCGACATTGTTAATCTTGATGGCTGCCCCGTTCTCAAGCAAAAAATCTGAATTTCGGCTTTCTTGTCCCGGTATCGGATTAACAACGGCAATGGCTGCTCCTCGGGCCAGGATCTCTGCTGTAGTCAGACCACCGGGTTTGGTGATGACCACATCAGCGACAGCCATAAGCTCGTCCATCTCAGTGGTAAATCCCAACACCTTCGTCTTGTGGCGCAAGGGCGTTTCGATCTGATTTAGTTTGTGCCTGAGTTCTTCATTTTTACCTGAGACGACAACAATTTGCAACGGCAGTTCCATGTCCAAAAGCGCCAGGTAGATTTTCTCGATTGGACCTACACCAAAGCCTCCGGAAAGAAGAAGGAGAACGGACTTATTATCTTCGAGACCCTGTGACCTAAGACACTCGAGGCGATCCTTTTCCTTGCTGAAGACCGGGTGAATGGGTATCCCCTTGGCACTGATCTTGCTCTGGGGAACTCCTAAGTATTCTAGGTAAGCCGCGCCTTCGGTAGTGGCAGTAAAATAATGCTCGCACGGATCATGAACCCAGAAGCGATGGATCTCAAAATCGGTAGTTATTGTCATATGGGGTGTTGACACTTGACCTTTTCGTCGAAGTGAGGCGATTATTTCCGAGGGGAGAAAATGCGTGTTGAGAGCGACATCCCATGGCCTGGATTTAAGGAGTTCGAGAAAAGGATCCATATTCAATTTCTCTAAAGCCACCCGCAGGCGATCGCTCTCTGAATCAATCTGTTGAGAGCGATCCAAAAGATCATAAAAGTAACCGAGAAGGTGGGGTGCGCGCTCGGCAAGCTTAAAATACCCTTTGCTGTAAATACTCCGAAAAGTTCTATTGGCGAGGGATAGAACGTCAACATTCTTGACGTTGACCTGTGGAGCTAATTTATGTAGAGCTAATTCTAATGCTTCGGCAGCCCGAAGATGGCCCGCACCAACAGATGCAGAAAGGATTAAGATGTGTTTAGGCGTATCAATCACGTATCTAGAACTGCATTGCCTTCCAGTTTGCCCGGCCAGTGGGGATTACGCGCCGTGGCATCGAAAACGGCTGTTATCTTAAAAAGCTCGTATCTTCCATTCACCGCAGCCGTGCGGATATGATCCAGGAGGGCCGCGACCTGTTCTTGCGTGAACGGTGTAAACGTCCGCCCGGCTTTTAGGGCTTGATTTAGAACAGCCATGCTGTCGACACCGGTAATCACTACCTTTTTTCTTTATCCCTCAATAGGAAGCTATAAAAGCAGAGCAAGTATCCAGGCAGTTGCGCCGCTCAAAAGCGCGTAGGCTAGGGCAACCGGCAGGATGATTCGTATGACCGATCCTTCTTTACCCAGCAGTCCGACGGTGGTCAAGACGGCAACCACGTTATGGATGCAGATCATGTTGCCGGCCGCTCCGCCGACCGCCTGCAGAGCAAGAACCGGCGCCTGGGGCAGCCCCACCTGATCGGCGGTATTGAACTGGAAGCCGCCGAACATGATGTCGGATACGGTGTTGCTCCCGGAGATGAAAGTTCCCAGAAGGCCGACCACCGGCGCTGCAAGGTACCAGGCATGGCCGGCAATTCCGGCCGCCCCCCGGGCCATGACGATCAGCATGGAATCCCGGCTCGCTGCATCGCCCGAGTGTATCATGATAAAGACCATGCCGAGGGCGAAGAAAAGCGCCACCGCCGCCGGCAGGATCTTCCGGAAGGTATCTCCGACCGCGTTGCGCATGTCCTTTCGATTCATGCCGTAAAGGAATGGAACGGTCAAGGCGACCATGAGAAAAGGGACGATTCCCGGGTTGTAAAGCAGGGCAATTTCACGACGGATCCCCGTTCCCAAGATGTTCGTCCAGCCCAGCTTCACGGATTGCAGCAGCGGGGCCAGGTGAAAAACCTCCAGGCGCGTCATCAGCAGGATGAATCCGATGATGAGGTACGGCATCCAGGCCTTCCAGACCCGCATGTCTTCAGCTTCCGCACCGGATCCACCGACTTCGATTCCTCCCACCCAGGCCTCCGGCCAGAGGCGCCTCGGGGGAAAATCCCAAGTTTCCTTCGGAATAAGAAGCTTTCTTCTAGCGACAAAGACAAATACTGGGAGCGCGATCAGCGAGCCCAGCAGCGAAGGGAGTTCATAACCGATCCCGACGGCTATCAGCAGCATGGGGACGGTAAATACGAAACCGGCAAAAAGAGCCAGCGGCCAGATTGCCAGGCCTTGTCTAAAAGACCCACCGGCAATTTTGGTCATCACGGCCGCCAGCGTCAGGGGTATGAATGTACCAATCAGGAAGTGAAGCACCCCCGCGTAGGCGCCGATATCTTTTAGTAAAGATTCGAATCCGGAGAACTGTGCCATGTTCACCATGTCCCGAAGCGGTTCGAAGCCCCCCCCGATCGGCAGGCCGACAGCACCGAAAGTCACGGCGGTACTGTCGCCGATCAGCGTGGAGACGACCGCGATTAGGGACGGAAAACCGAGGCCGACCAGCAGGGGAGCGCCCACGGCTGCCGGGGTCCCGAACCCGGCCGCCCCTTCCAGAAAAGAACCCATCAGCCACGCGATGACGATGAGCTGCACCCGGCGGTCCCGGGAGAGGCTGGCCATCGAGGCTGCAATGCGGCCGATCGCACCGCTTGCCGTGAGAAGTTGCAGGATCAAAAGCGCACCGAAGACGATCATTAAAATGTCAACGGCATTGATAAACCCGGCAAGCGTCGCCGCTGCCAAATATCGAAGCGGCATTCCCCAAAAAAACCCGGCGGCAAGCGCCGCGCTGAGCCAGCCGACCGGCATGGCCCGGATGGCCGGCCACGAGAAACCGACCATCAGGACTCCCACCAACACCATCGGCAGGACAGCCGCCGCCGTCAAAGCCCAGTCTACTTCCAAGTAGCCCTCCATTTTGTTTCAGGCCGGGTTCTATGCAATGACCCTGCTGGACTTGAGGATGTTTTCGTTGCTTCGGCCCGCCGAGAAGTCATCCAGGTTCCGGATAGTTGTTTCCGAAATGGTCCGCATGGCCTCCCGGGTAAAGAAGGCCTGATGACCGGTGATAAGGACATTTGGAAAAGTCAGTAGGCGGGAAATGGTGTCGTCGGTGATGACCTCGTCCGAGAGGTCACGATAGTAAATATGCTCCTCTTCCTCATAGACATCCAGGCATACCGCACAGGTTCGGCACCGCTTCAAATGGGGAATCAGTGCCCGGGTGTCGACCAGAGCCCCGCGGCTCGTATTGACCAGCATGGCTTCTTCCTTCATGAGCGATATGGTCTCCTTATTGATCAGGTGGCGGGTTTCCGGCGTCAAAGGGGCGTGGAGGCTCACGATATCCGAATCTTTCAGCAGTGCTTCGATCGGCACATATTCCATGCCGAATCGAATACAGTCCGCGTTTTCACTCTTGTCGAAGCCGAGCAGTCGGCACCCGAATCCCCCCATGATACCGGCAAATATCGTACCGATTCTTCCGGTTCCGATCACTCCGACGGTCTTTCCATGGAGATCGAAGCCGAGAAGGCCGTCGAGGCGGAAGTTTCCATCCCGGACTCTCTGGTGGGCCCGGTGAATCTTCCGGTTCATCGCAAGAATCATTCCGACGGTAAATTCGGCGACCGCATACGGTGAGTAATTGGAAACCCGCATGACGGTAATCTCCAGTCTTTCGGCCGCATCGAGGTCAACGTTGTTGAAGCCGGTGGCCCGCAAAACGACAAGCCTTGTTCCTCCCTCATGTAGCTTCTGAAGCACTTCCGCATCAACGCGATCGCTGACGAAGCAGCACACACCCATAAATCCTTCCGCGAGACGGGCACTTTGCTCAACCAACCGTGCTTCGGTGAATTGAAATTCATGTTTCCCCTGGTTTGCAGTTTCCAGAAAGCGTTGGTCATAAGATCTGCTGCTGTAAACGAGAACCTTCATCCGTATTATCCTCCCTTCATTTTCTTTCGATCCGCCGGGGTAGGCGTTGTTGACTCCCTGTGCTAATTATCTTCTGTCCTAAGAGATAAGGGATCAAGATTGAGTTCTTTCGGGGGTTCTCCGCGGCAGACTTCCGCCGGTCCTGCACCATCTTTATTCACCCATTCGGTTGCCTATTTCCGTTTATCGTGACAACCTGCTTTTTACTGAGTATGCTTTTCAAGCCTAAGCAAGAGCGGGTATTTCGGGAAGCCTCACGACCCTCAGCCAATACTCTCCCAGATTCCGCATCAGTTCGACCAAGCCGTCGAATGTGGCGGGTTTGGTAACATAGGAGCTGGCCCCGAGCTCATAACTGTAGGATATGTCCGCCTCCTCACTAGAGGTCGTGTACACCACAATGGGAATTCGACGCAAATTCGGATCCTGCTTCATCTCCACAAGCACCTCTCGCCCGTCTTTCCTGGGCATGTTCAGGTCCAGAAGAATAAGGCGGGGCATGGGGTAGTCTTCCAGGCCTGTGAATTTGCCGCGGCGGTGAAGGTAATCCATCAGTTCTTCACCATCCGACACCAGTTGAAAATCGCTCGGAAGGCCGCTCTCTCTAAAAGCGTCCCTGGCAAGAAAAAAATCGTCGGGATCATCATCGACCATCAAGATAGTTCCGTCTTTATAAAGATCGTTCATCTCCTGCTCACCTCGTGCCGGCTCACCCGCCACCGTGACACCGACGTTTTTGTGGGTTAGTGGATCGGGGTTCGAATAACTTCGCAATCCCCCTCATGGTCCAGAAGTGCAATGATGAGTTCAAAAGTGAACGGGTCAACGATTTTCTTATCCCACCCCAGCGATTCCAGCCCCTGGTTGATGGTATGGGTTGTAAACTCTCCGCCCTCTCCGACGATGCTGAGCACATCTTTGACAAGCCTCGGAACTTCCACCGGTGTAAGGCCCTTCTGGGAAAGCTTATGCAACAAAACATCGACTACCTCTTCCATCTTCATACCTCTACCTCTATATCAATGAGCAAATATTGCTGGACACCACTTTACAACTTACCCATGAATGATCAATGTTCATAAATCACTCGATTCAGGCTTTTTCCATTCTTTCCTGTAACGACGAATCTGACATTGGGTTTGCTTACCTCGTGGAAATTACTACGGAACACAAACGCTCCAAAGGGATGAACCTGTTTTAAACCGTCGGAATGGATAAACACTCGGTTTGCCTTGTTCGAATAGGTCTTGAGGGCGTTTATCAGTTCGCATGCGGAGCTGCCGTCGAAATCTCCCATCAGCTTGAGATGAATACTCTCCTCGTTTTGATGGATCGGAATCTTGAAATTGCAGGCCATCTTTTCCCCCTTTTTACCGCTCGTCCTCTCGATGTCAGATTCTTAGATGAAACATCAAAATGCTTTTTGGCCGTGGATATCGTTGCCGGAACTTACAGCAATTCTTGAATGCTGTTCTGGATGTTCGACAAACTGAATGGCTTGAACACGACCGAATCAAAAAAATGCT